>NZ_PSTT01000132.1 GCF_002931235.1 Subtercola sp. Z020
CCCTCTGACCCACGCGCTCTTTGACCCGCGCCCACTAAGCCACCCCGCCCGCCGCCCCACCTACCCCGGGCCCGGCCGAGTCCGCGAGCCGGCAGGAGGGCGGCTGGGTGCGGGCCCGGCTGACGGGCCCGGCTGACGGGCCCGGCTGACCGGGCCAGCCGCGCCGCCTCAGTCCTCGTCGGCGGGGGCCGCGAGGCGCAGCTCCTCGAGGTCGATGCGCGCCGTCGCCCGGCGCAGCACCACGTCGTCGATCGCCCCCGAGTGCCGCAACCGCAGCAGAGCATCCCGCTTCGCCGGCAGCAGCGCCGCCTGCAGCTGGGATTTCACGTCGAACTCGCTCTCGTCGCGGCGCGCGGCCGCCGGGTTGCCGTCTTCGCGGTGGATGCCCGCCAGCCGCGATTCGAGCAGGTCGCGCACGTGCGATGCGGCGTCGGGCGGCGTGCCGAGGCGGGCCGCGACATCCGGAAGCACCTTGAGCTCGGCCCTGATGCCGGTCTGTTCCGCGAGCAGCAGCTCATCGAACTCGGTCGGGTCGGGAGGCAGGTGCGCCCAGCGCACCACCGCCGGCAGGGTCAGCCCCTGCACCACGAGCGAGAAGAGGATGACGATGAACGTCACCGTGATGACGAGGTCGCGGTACGGCAGCGGCTGCCCGTCGCTGGTCGTCGCGGGCAGCGCGAGGGCGGCCGCCAGCGACACGGCGCCGCGGAAACCCGCCCAGGCGTTCGGCTGGCGCTGCCGGAACGACACCCGCCGCAGCCGCTGCGACGGCCGCCGATCGAGCGCCCTGATCACGTAGGGCGTGACGTTCGACCAGATGAGCCGCGTGGCGAACACCGCAGCAGCGATGACCAGGCCGATCGCCACTGTTCCGAACCAGTCCGGCCCCAGATCGGCGGTCACGGCGTGGAATTCGAACCCGATCAGAAGGAAGAGCGTCGCGTTCAGAATGAACGTGCTCAACTGCCAGAATCCGGACGACTGCGCACGCATGCTGGCGGTGATCACCCGGGGGCCGTACTGGCTCAGCACGAGTCCGGCCGTCACCACGGCGACAACGCCGGAGACGTTGAGGGACTCGGCGGGCAGGTACGCCAGGAACGGGGTGATCACGCTCAGCGTGTTCGCGAGCAGCCGGTCGTGCACGAGGCGCCGCAGCATCACCGCGAGCAGCCCGACCGCGAGGCCGATGGCGATTCCGAAGACATAGGATGCCGCGAACTGCAGGGCTGCGAAGCCGAAGCTGATCGGGGTTCCGCTGACCGCCGTGCCCAGCGCGATCGCGTACAGCACGAGCGCCGTGCCGTCGTTGATCAGGCTCTCGGCGCGAAGGATCGTGCCTGTGCGGCGTGGCAGGTGGCCCGCGATCGACGAGACGGCCGTGGCATCCGTCGGCGCCAGGATCGCGCCCAGCACGAAGGCGATCGGCCACGGCAGCCCGAAACCGTGGGCGATCGCGGCGACGACGCCGGCGGTCACCAGCACGAGCACGATCGACGCCAGCACGATCACCCGCAGGTTGCGACGGATCTCCCGAAGCGACGTGTTCAGCGACTCCCAGTACAGCAGCGCGGGCAGGAACAGCAGAATCACCAGGTCAGGAGGCAACTGGATGCCGCTCAGCAGCGGAACGAAACCGAGCGCCGCACCGAGCAGCAGCAGCACCAGCGGCGGCGGCAGGCGGATCTTCGCCGCCAGCGCCCCGCCCACGAAGATCGAGGCACCGATGATGACGAGGAACTCCAGCCCTTCCATGTCGCACCCCCTTCTCTCGTGCCCGGTTCTGTCGTGGCCGGTTCTGTCGCGTCCGGTTCTCCACCGTCCGGTTCCGGTGTGCTCGGAATCATAGCGAGCGGATGCCGCGGCCGCAGCCGACGGATGAAGGAACCCTGCACACCCCGCACAAGCGGTTTCGCGCTCGGCGAAAGACGGGCATCCGGAGTCGACGCCCACCGACCCGAAATCTAGGCTGGAAGACATGAGCGGCAGGAAGAAGCGGAGCGACACCCGCCTCAATGTGGCCCGCTACCTCGTCGACGGTTCGCTGCCGGGGGATGAGGCGCGGGGCGCGGCGGGCGCCGGATCGGAGTCGCCCGATGGCGCTGCGGAGGCGCCCGACGACGACACCGCCCTCGCCGGCCAGCGGTCGATGGAGGCGCGCGCCCAGTACGTCGAGATCTCGATCCAGCAGGCGATGCGGCGCGGCGACTTCGACAATCTGCCGGGGGCGGGCAAGCCGCTCCGCAACCTGCACGACGCCTACGACCCCGACTGGTGGATCAAGCGCAAGATCGAGCGTGAGAACATCACGGGGCTGGGTCCGCCGGCGCTGACCCTGCGCAGCGAGAGCGCTGCGCTCGATGAGACTCTGGATGCCGCGCCCTCCGAGAAGCGGGTGCGCGAGCTGCTCGGCGACTTCAATGCGCGCGTGGTCGAGGCTCGGCGCCAGCTGAAGGGCGGGCCGCCGGTGACGACGGCGGTGCGGGATGTCGAGGCGGAGGTCGCGCGGTGGCGGGAGCGCCGCGAGGCGCGCTTCGCGGCGTACGAGCGGCGGCGCGAGGCGGAGGAGGCGGCTTTCCGCGCGCTCCCGTGGCGCGAGCGCCGGCGTCTGCGCCGCCCCGCGCCCTAGGCTGCCGCGCCCACCTGCGGCTGCGCCGCGCCCCTCTCGCACGTCATTCGAGCGATCGAAGGGACGCAGACTGCAGCCGAAGGCGCAGTGTGGCACGATCTGGGTCCCCTCGCTCGAGTGGCCTCGCGTCAGTTCGGCAGCACGAGGCCGAGCACCACCAGCCACGCGAACACGGAGGTGCTGGCGGCGCTCAGCAGCACGTGCATCCGTTCCCCACGGAACCCTCCGCGCCCGACGGCGTCTGCGCGGCCCGTCGCGCCTGCGCCTGCGTCTGCCGAGGCATCCGCGTCGGCAACGACACTCGCGCCTCCAGCCACTCCCGCGACGCGCCACTGCGCGACGAGGAACGCTCCCGCGAACGCCAGCATCACGAGCGTGATCACGCGCACCGCGACCGACGGCGGGTCGCCCACCAGGCCCGCCCCGATCTGCTGGAACGCCACGACGCCCCACGGCACGATCCCGAGCCCGGCGCCGAAGCACAGCGCGAGCTTCGGATGCCCGCGCCCCACCCCGACGCGCTGCTGCAGCAGGCCGAACAGCGCCATCCCGCTCGTCGCTGCGTAGACCAGCACGAGGGTCGTGACATCCTGAACCCCGTTCAGCTGCGCGACCAGGAACACGGTCACCGACGCCGTCACCGAGAACTCGACCCAGCGCGCGGTGTCGCTGCCACGGGTGCGCCCCGCGGCCTCGAGCGCGCGCGCGACGGCGACCAGCACGCACAGCACCACCACCGCCACGCCCAGATCGGTCACGGCGATCTGCACGGGTTCGGGGGTCGGCCCAGGGGTTCCGGATGCCCGCCCACCCAGGCTCGACAGCCACGCGTCGACCGGCAGCAGTACGCGCCGCCCCGTTGCCGCGCGCACGATCGCCAATGCGACCGCCTCGACGCCGAGCACCGCCGCGGCCACCCCCGCCGCCCGATCGCCTCGCGCTCCCAGCCCGCTCCCCGCTCCCCGCGCGCTCGCCGCTGCACCCGCATCTCGCACCCGTGCTGCCCCCGCGTCATCCATCCTCCAGAGGTATCACCCAACCCGCCCCCGCACAACGGCCCTCGCGCCCGCCCGCCGCCCGCTCACCTCACCACTCGCGAAGGGTCGCAGATCGTTCCGAGGCCGCGTGGTTGGCACGATCTGCGCCCCTTCGCGCCGCGCGCGCGGCTGTGCCAGAATCGGCGGGGAGAGGGGGGCCCGAGATGAACAGAGTGCTGCGCCCAGAGACGCTGAAGCCCGACGTCAGGCGGTGGACCGGCATCTCCGCGATCGCCGTCGCCGCCCTGATGGCCGCCGAGTTCCTCGTGCAGGTCACGACCGTCGGCACCCGGCCCGAGCTCGCCGACGAGCAGGCGATCGGCGCGTTCATGACCGAGGCGGCCAACCCGACGCTCGTCGTGATCTTCATCGACACGTTCCTGATGGCCGCGCTGATCGTCTTTCTGGCGAGCTTCCGCCAACTGATCACGCACACCCGGCACGACATGCAGTGGGTGGCCGACCTCGGCTACGGCGCGGGCATGGTGTTCGTGGCGATCACGCTGGTCGGCGACGCGATGGATGCCGGCGGCGCCCTCGACACGATCGACCAGCCGGCGAACGGCACGGTCATCCGCGCGCTCACGGAGGGCCACATCGTGATGTTCGGGTCGATCGGCTGCGTGCTGACCGCTCTGGTGGTCGCCGCGGCGGGCTACGTGACGTTCGCGTCGGATGTGCTCCCGCGCTGGACGGGCTGGCTCGCCTTCGCGGTGGCCGCCTCGAACCTGGTCACGGTTCCGGCGATGTTCAACGGCACGAGCGCGACCGATCCGTTCTCGGCCGGCGGCGGGGGAGTGACGGCGCTCGCGACGTTCCCGTTCCTCGTCTGGGTGGCGATCGTGGGTATCGTGACCATCCGGGGCCAGCGGCACCACGCCGCGAGGCGCACGGCGGCGGCCGTCGGGGTCGCGCTCACGCGCTAGCTGCAGAAGGCGCGCGGGATGCCCGGCCACCCCTACCGGAACAGAAGGCGCGCGGGATGCCCGGCCACCCCTCCCGGAACGCAGAAGTGCCCCGGCCGAAGCCGGGGCACCCGTGTGCAACGCTACGAGCCGAGGATCACGCCTCGCTCATGACGAGCTGCTCGGCCTGCCCGCGTGCGGCGAGGGCGGCAGCGCGTGCCGCGAGGCGGCGGGCCTGCTCGGCCTGGCCGGCGTCGAGCACGTCCTGGGGGACCTCGACGCTCTCGACGTGGTTCACACCGTTGTACTTCTCGATGTAGGCGTCGAGCTCGGGGCCTGACTCCCACGACGTGATGAGGCAGTACCGCGGCTCGGGGCCGGGGTGCGTGGCGGCGTGCCAGAGGCGCTGGGTGTCGACGATCAGCTGGGCTCCGGCCGGAAGCGCGATGCGCACCTCGCCCTCGGGGTCCGTGCGGTTGTGACGAAGCACGAAGTAGCTGTCTTTGTCGTCGGTCAGGTTGAAGAAGCCGCGAACGACCCAGCCCGTACCGTCGGGGTTCAGGCGGTTGTTGTCGTCCTGGTGGAGGTTGTAGAGGGTGTCGGCGTACTCGTTCGGCTGCAGCTCGATCACGCGGCAGCGACCGACGTTGGCACCCGGCTCCTGCGCGCGACGCGTCAGGTTCGGGGCCTTCTCGATCTGGGAGTCGATCCACACGCCGTCTTTGTCGGTGCGCGGCGGCTTGTGGTTCCAGAAGCCGTTGCATTCGATGGCGCCGAAGGCGCTCGCCAGCGGTGCGAACCGGGTGTCGCCGGAGGACTTCCAGTCGTTGTACTCGATGTCCAGCCACTCTTTGGGGTCGAGTTCCTGGTTGTAGCGGTCGAGCACCACATAGCCAGTTTCTTCCAGAGCGGCAGATTTGATGTATCCCATAGTGAGATCTTGCCCTTTCGTCTTGGACCAGCACGTTTTAACAGGTCCAGGTTAGGTCAGCCTAACATCCGCTCATTTGGCTGGGCCGGGAGCACACCGGGGTGTCTGTACGATCGAATCCATGTCCTCTGCCACCAATGTCGACGCCACTGCGGTCAACACCGTGCACTGGCTCTCCGCCCCCGAGACGACCATCGTCGTTCCGGTCTACCAGCGCCAGTACCGGTGGGACATCGGCGGCTGCGAACAGCTCCTCGGCGACATCAGGGCCGTCGCGGATTCGGATGATCGGCAGCGCCACTTCCTCGGCTCAATCCTCTCGACCGCGGCCGACGGCTCCGACTCCGAACTCGTTCTCATCGATGGCCAGCAGCGCATCACCACGCTGATGCTGCTGGTCGCCGCTCTGCACCACACCGTGCTGCAACAGCCCGAGCAGCAGGGGTCGGCGCTCGCCCGCGACCTCGAGGCGGTGCTGGTACGGGCATCCGATCGCCGACGCACCAAGCTGCGCCCGCACCGGGCCTGGGCCGAGGTGTTCGAGAGTGTCGTGCTCGATCGGCGGGCACCGGATGATCAGCTGCGCGATTCGCGGTTCGACGACAACTACGCCTTCTTCCGCAGCCAGGTCCTGGCAGACGAGGTTCCCCGCATCTGGCGGGGCCTGCAGAAACTCGAACACGTCGCGATCACCCTCGGCGCAGACGCGAACGCGCAGCAGATCTTCGAGAGCCTGAACTCGACGGGCGAACCACTGCGCGACCACGAACTCATCCACAACTACGTGCTGATGGGGCTCTCGCACGCCGAGCAGAGCGAGATCGAAGACACCTACTGGCTTCCGATCGAGCAGAACACGGGAGAGTCGATCGCGAGCTTCTGGCGGCACTACCTCGTCATGACGACAGGTCGCGAGGTCGCCGTGGCCGGCGAACGCGGGGTGTACGACGCCTTCCGGCAGCAGTTCCCTCGGCTCGACCTGGCGTCGTTGCGCGTGCACGCCGAACAGTGGCGGCAGCTGTCGGAGGTGTACCGCGTGCTGCTCGAACCGGGCGAGGCGCCCGACCCTGCCGTCGGTGTGCAGCTCGGCTACCTGAACACCTTCGGGCGCGGGATGTATCCGCTCGCCCTGCGTGCATACCTCGACTACACGCGCGGGGTCACCTCGGCCGAGGGACTCATCCGGTCGCTCGAGCACATCCAGTCGCTGCTGCTGCGACGCACCGTCGTCGGAGTGAGCAACGATCGACTCGTGGCGCGGCTCTGCCGGGCCCGTGCGCTGGGGCCGGACGAGCTGGTGCAGGCGATCGCCCGCATCACTCCGTCGGATGAGCGGGTGCGCGTGGCGCTGAAGTTCAGCGACCTGCCGCACGCCGGGTACGTGCTGAGGCGGATCGCCCGGGCGGAGGCCGCGGCATCCGGAGCCGACGACGCGGCTGCCCCGTTCGCGCAACTCTCCTCGTTCGACGTGGAGAACATCTTCCCGCTCTCGCCCGCCGACAGCTGGAGCGGCGACGGCATCCGCACCTGGGCGGAGTACAGCGACGACGAGCAGAACAGCCACCGCGCGCTCGCCCAGACGCTCGGCAACCTGGCGCTGCTCGAGCAGCCGCTCGCGGAGCGCACCATCGATCGCTCGTTCCCCGAGAAGCGGGCGCTCTACGCGGCGAGCGAGGTGGCCTCGACGGCGGTGCTCGCGCTCGCCGATGCCTGGGGCACCGCCTCCATCGCGGCGCGCACGGCGGCGTTGACCGACCTCTTTCTCGGCGTGTGGGCGCGGCCGGCGGTCGTCGTCATCGACGACGACGGGCTGACGCCCATCCTTGACGCCCAACGCCGCCGCGGCTGGCCACGCGGCTGGGAGCGCGAATTCGAGTACGTCGAGTACCGCGGCGAGCACTGGGAGGTCTACGACGTCAAGTACCTCTTCAACCGCATCTTCAAGCGGTTGTGGGCGGATGCTCGCCCCGCCGTCATCGCGTTCAGTGCGCGCCGCGGTGGCCCCGTCTACGACGCCCAGGCGTGGAACGGGCACTGGGACCAGCTCGACGACGACACCCACCTCTACATGGGCTGGGACTCGAAGTACATGCTGACCGCTGTGCAGGGCGTGCTCGACGAGGCCGGCATCGCTGCCGAGGTCTTCGTGAAGTACTCCTACATCGGCGCCATCATGTGATCGCGCAACAAGGAGACAGACGGTCGAGGTCGCAAATACGTCGAGGAGTGAGGCGGTCGGGTGGTTGCTTCGGGGGTCGGGGTGACATATACTCAGGATGTCTGTTGCAGTAGCGGCAGAAAGTGGACTCGGTAGCCTTCCGGACGGTCGGTGTGCCGAGTTTCGCGTTTAACGCGGTTGCCGTGCTCTGGTGACGACGAGCGGGGTGATGCGTCGCTTCCATTCGCCGCCGCGGGCGAACGCCCAGGCAATGGCGTCGGGAACCCAGAGCAGGGGCTCTGCTGAGGCGCTCTCGTGGCAGTAGGTGAATCGGCTGTCGCCCTGCTGCGACTCCGCGAGTGTGCGCAGAACCTGCCGGTCGAATTTCTCGATCGACACGTCGCGTTCCAGAACGAGCCGGGTAGCGCCGCTGTCGCTGGTGTCTTCGACGATCTGGCGCAGGCATGCTGCGCGGGCGGGGGCGTCGGCCAACCCGGATACGGAGTAGACCCGTGCGCGTAGCCCGAGGTCGGCGAGGGTGGAGAGGATGAGGCGGCGGCGGGGGTCGCTCTCCTTGACCATGTGCACGCGGGCCTGGCCGGGCTTCCGGAGGAGGGCGATCTGCTTTCGCAGGGAGACGAGGCTCTCGGAGGGCACGGTGACGGCGACGAGGGTGTAGCCCTTCGTCTTGCTCTCGTCGATGAAGACGGTGTCCATCCAGCCTTCAGCGATTCGGTGTGCGAGTTTTGCTCAAGTATAGCGTTGCGGGCGCAGATGGCGCGCGCAGGTTGGGGTGGGGGAGGGGGT
>NZ_PSTT01000083.1 GCF_002931235.1 Subtercola sp. Z020
GGTCGGCGGGCGGGACGTCGGGCGCGGGCGCGTGCGGGGCGGGAGCCTCGGGCAGCGCCACGAGCGCCACGAGCACCGCCCGGCGCACGTCGGCCACCGCCGGCGTGAGGCGCGGTCGGCGGTCGGCGGGGAGCATCCAGTAACGTTATTGCAGTTTGATCCATCTAGAAGGAGCACCCGCCATGGCCAGCTACGACGCCGTCATCGAGATTCCCAAGGGAAGCCGCAACAAGTACGAGGTCGACCACGAGACCGGCCGCGTCTACCTCGACCGCGTGCTCTTCACGAGCTTCGTCTACCCGACCGACTACGGGTTCTTCGAGAACACCCTCGGCCTCGACGGCGACCCGGTCGACGTGCTGGTGTTGCTCGAGTACCCGGTGTTCCCGGGCGTCGGCGTGAAGGTGCGCCCCGTGGGCGTCTTCAACATGTCAGACGAGGCAGGCATCGACTCGAAGGTCATCGCGGTTCCGGCGAAAGACCCGCGCTGGGCGCACATCACCGACGTCGACAGCATTCCGGCGCAGCTGCGCAGCGAGATCGAGCACTTCTTCGAGCACTACAAAGACCTCGAGCCCGGCAAGTGGGTCAAGACCGAGGGCTGGGGTTCGGCCGAAGACGCCGAGCAGATCATCCAGAACGGCATCACGAAGCTCGCCGAAGAGAGCGCGCACTAGATCGCGCTGAGCCCCCGCTAGATCACGCCGAGCCCCCGCTAGGTCACGCAGAGTCCTCGCTAGGTCGAACTGAGCCCCCGTTAGAAGCCGGTGCCGTACTGGCCGAGCACCTGGCGGGGGTTCTGGGCGGTGCCGTTCAGGCGGGTCTCGAAGTGCACGTGGCAACCGGTCGAGGCGCCCGTCGTGCCCGCCTTGGCGATGAGTTGGCCCTCGACGACGCTCCAGCCCGAACGCACGACGAGTGACGTGTTGTGCCCGTAGACCGTGGTGCGGCCGCCGCCGTGGCTGATCGTCACCGCGTTGCCGAGGCCGCCGTTCGAGCCGGCGAAGGTGACGGTTCCGGCGGATGCCGCGTAGACGTTCGCGCCGCAGGTTCCGCCGGGGCTGACCAGGTCGATGCCCGCGTGGAGGCGCCACACCGCATCGATCGGGTGGAACCGGTTGCCGAACTCGCTGGTCACCCGCGCATTCGGCAGCGGGCTGCTCCAGCCCTGGCCGCCGGGGCCGGTGATGATGGGGCCGGTCTCGCCGCCTGCGCCGCCGCCCCCGCCGCCACCTCCCCCGCCGCCGCGTGCAGCCCGTTCGCGCTCGGCTGCAGCGCGGGCCTCGGCCTCGGCGCGTGCGCGCTCTGCCGCGATGCGCGCCCGCTCGGCGACGCCCGCCTGGTAGTCGGCCTCGGTCGCCACGCGGTTCGACACCAGAACGTCGAGCTGGGCGGCGAGCTCGACCCTGCGGCTCTGCTCCTCGGCCAGCATCTGTTCGACCGCCTGCTGGGCGGCGGCCGCCTCGGCGAGCGCCTGTTCCGCCGCGATGCGCAGCCCGTCGAGCGCAGCCTCGGCCACCTCGGCCTGGCTCGCGATGGCCGCAGCGCTGTTTCGGCTCTGCTCGGCGGCCGCGTAGATGCCGGAGGTCTGTTCGGTGAGCTTGCTGAGGGCGCCGAGCTGGTAGAGCAGGGCATCCGCATCGCCTCCACCCGAACCGCCGAGCAGGGCAATCGACAGGTTCGAGCCCCCGGAACGCGCCAACTGTGCGGCGATGGATCCCGCACGCTGGCTGGATGCCGCCGCCTCTGCCTCGGCCTCCCCCGCCTTCTGGTCGAGCTCGTCGCTGACCCGCACCCCCTCGTCGAACGCGATCTGGGCCGTCTCGTACTCGGCCCCCCGCTGCTCAGACAGCGCCTGGGCTGCGACCGTCTCTGCCTCGAGCCCCGAGATCAGGTTCTGGATGCGCGCGATCTCGCCCTGCTTCGACGCCTCGTTCGAGCGGGCCGCGAGAACGTCTTCCCAGCTCGGGTAGTCCACGGCGCGGGCGGCCTCGGGCGCCAGAGCGTCACCCAGTACGAGAGCGAAGCTGACGACGGCGGCCTGCAGGAGGGCGCGGAGCGGTCGCCGGGGGCGAGCGGGGGCGGAGTGTTCTGTCACAGCGGTCTACCTGTCGAGAGGGGTGGGTCGGGCATCCAGAACCCACCGGCTTTCGGCCACCATAATCGCCACCACCGACACGCGGAACTCCCACGCCGACCGGACCGAACTGCACAGAACGCCCCCAGTTTCGGCGAGCGGACCCCGTCGCAGACAGTGAGCGTTCGTTCGATTGGCGAGGAGGGCTTCGGATGTGGCATACTCGTTGAGTTGTCAAAACGGCCCCATCGTTTAGCGGCCTAGGACGCTGCCCTTTCACGGCAGTAGCACGGGTTCGAATCCCGTTGGGGTCACCAGTCCACTAGGATGATCTGCGGCACTGTTTTACAACACAAAAATTTCACAAGTTTGGCCCTGTAGCGCAGTTGGTTAGCGCGCCGCCCTGTCACGGCGGAGGTCGCCGGTTCAAGTCCGGTCAGGGTCGCAAAGGTCGCGAAACCCTTCCCCCGGGAAGGGTTTTCGACTCTGAGGGGGTTCGCCCCTTCGGCTCTGTAGCTCAGTTGGTAGAGCGTTCGACTGAAAATCGAAAGGTCACCGGATCGATGCCGGTCGGAGCCACTGCCCTACTTCGAGGCTTCTACTTGGAGTAGGGCTTTTTTCATGCCCGGGCGGCGGTGGGCGCGGTGGTGTCGGGTGAGGCAGCGGCGGGCGCGGTGGTGTCTTCCGGGCACAGGTCGGGTAAGCGGTTGGCGGCGGCACCGCTCGCGACCGCTGTGAAGCGGCGGGCGAGGGTCGCGAAGGCCTGGGCGAGGTGCGGCGGGCCGACGACCTCGATCTCGGCATCGAAGCGGGCGAGGGTCGCCGCGAGGGCCACCCACGACCAGGCGCCGAGAACGACCCGGCAGCGGTCGCCGGGCAGCTCCTCGACGATGCCGTCGGCGAGGTAGGGCGCGACGTCGTGGGCGGGCAGCGCGAGAACGGCCTCGCCGGTGCACGGCCAGCTCAGGGAAGTGCCGTTCGACCCGCGGAACCGGCCCGAGACGAAGGTGCGCACGTCGCCGCCGGGCAAGTTGCGGGGTTCGAAGCGGGGCCCGGTGTGGGTGAGCGGGGTGATCCGGTCGGCGCGGAAGATGCGCCAGTCGGCGCGGTCGAGATCCCAGGCCACGAGGTACCAGCGTCCCGAGCGCGCGACGAGGTGGTGCGGCTCCGCGCGGCGGGGTGGCGGCAGGGTGCCGCCCGGCACAGAGACCGGGGTGGGCAGGGGCTGCGGCGCGCCAGCCTGCACCGACCGGGCGGCGGCGTAGTCGAAGCGCAGCACCTCCCTCGACCGCACCGCCGAGCCGAGCGCCACGAGAACGGCGGGGTCGACCGGCTTCTCGTCGACACCGCGCTGCTCGGGCACCGTCGCGACCTGCAGCGCATCGATGCGGTGACGCAGGCGTCCCGGCATGACCTGCCGCACGGTCGCGAGCGCCCGTGCCGCCGGCTCCTCGAACCCGGTTCCCGAGAGACCCACGGTCTGCAGGGCGACCGCGAGCACGACGGCCTGGTCGTCGACGAAGAGCAGCGGCGGCAGATTGGAGCCCGCTTCGAGCCGGTACCCACCGGCGGGCCCCTTGACGGACTGGATGCGGTAGCCCAGGTCGCGGAGCCTGTCGACATCCCGCCGCACGGTCCGATCGCTGATGCCCAACCGGTCGGCGAGAACCTGTGCGGGCCAGTCCCGTCGGGCCTGCAGGAGCGACAGGAGGGTGAGCAGGCGGGAGAAGGGGGCCATGCCTCCATTCTGGCTTCAGTACCGGACAGGAACTGACCGCTTCTGCTGGCAGTGTCGGGCACGCACGGGGAAACCTCCCCGGCAGACGCTAAGCAGAAAGACGATCACCATGACCGCATCCCTCGCCCCGCACCTCAACTTCGACGGCACCGCCCGCGAAGCCCTCGACTTCTACGCCGGCGTTCTCGGCACGCAGGCCGTCATCCGCACCTACAGCGAGTTCGGCATGCCCGCCGGGCTGCCCGACAGCGACAAGGTGGTGTGGGGGCAGGTCACGTCGGGCGACGGGGTGCGCATCATGGCGTACGACGTTCCGTCGCAGCAGGCCGCGGGGTCGGCATCCCAGCCCGGTTCGACCCGGCGGGAGAACGGGCTCACCGTCACCGACCAGGCCTACTTCCTGGCGCTCAGCAGCGCGTCACTCGCCGAGGTCTCGGCGCTCTGGGACGCCCTGGCGGTCGATGCCACGGTGCTCGAACCGCTCGCCGCGTCGGCCTGGTCGGCGGGATTCGGCATGCTCACCGACCGCTTCGGCGTCACCTGGGTGGTCGACGTACAGAGCGCTCCGTAGCCGGGGCGGGGCGCCCGGGTCGGGGCGCCCAGGGCGAGACGCCCGAGACGAGACGCCCGGCTCAGGCGACGGCGAAGCGGCGCGCCGATCGCTCCTTCGCCTTCGCGGCCTCGACCTCGCGGTCTTTCGGCGGCGCCGAGCTCACCAGGTCTTCGAGCAGGTGACCCGTGATGTGCGCGATCTCGGCGACGGCCCGGTCGAAGGCCGCCTCGTTCGCCTTCGACGGCTTGGTGGCCCCGCTGATCTTCCGCACATACTGCAGGGCGGCCGCGTGCACCTCGTCGTCGGTGGCGGCGGGCTCGAAGTTGTGCAGGGTGTGGATGTTTCGGCACATGCGACGACCTCCGGATGTCGGGCGGGCTCGATCTCGTTGTGAACAACGTACACATACCGCCGCCGGCCGGCAAGCGTCGCGCCGCGAGGGCAAGCGCCGCGCACTCCACGGCAGCCGCCGTCAACCGCAGGCACCCGCCCACGAACGAGCCGTCAGCGCGTGAGCAGACCAGCCCGCTCGGGGTGCTGGTCGAACCACTGGCCGACGTACCAGCACATCGGAACGACCCGGTGCGTCGTGTTCTGCTCCACATCGTCGACCGCGAAGGTGACGACCTCGTTCGCGAAACCCTGCGAACGGCGTTTCGGGTCGGTGAAGGTGTGCGTGAACGAGATGGAGTTGTCGCGCAGCACGTAGTCCGCCGCGCTCACGAGCGCCCCGTCGATGCGCAGCATGTACCGCTGGTGTTCGGTGTCGTTCAGGAGTTCTCGTGCCATGGCTTCAGCCTACGTCTGAGTGCTCGTCAGGAGCATCCAGAAACCGTACAGGCTGCGCACAGACCACGCATAGCCGTCTCGCTCACACTGAGGGAGAAGCAGGCAACGAGCACCCGGGGAGGGCACGATGAACAGGTATCTCACGGCGATCAGGCCGGCACTCTCGGTGCTCGGCATCGTGCTGTCAGTGGTGGTCGGCTACAACACCTGGTCGCAGATCGCCGCGACCAACCCCGATCAGACGCTGGTGCACGGGCAGCCCGTCGACTGACGCCTGACGCCCGACGCCTGAGGCGACCCCGACCAGACAGCACAGCCCCCGCCGGGCGAACCGGCGGGGGCTGTGCTGTCTGACGCGACGCGACGCGGCGTTACGGCGTGGGCATGCCGCCGTTCACGTGCAGCGTCTCGCCGATGACGTAGCTCGACTCCGGCGACGCGAGGAACACGTAGGCGGGTGCGAGTTCGGCGGGCTGGCCCCAGCGGCCGAGCGGCGTCTCTCCGCCGACGGTCGGCAGCGCCTCGGTCGGCTGGCCGCCCGCGGTCTGCAGCGGCGTCCAGATGGGGCCGGGGGCGACCACGTTCACGCGGATGCCCTTCGGCGCGAGCTGCTGCGAGAGCGCCTTCGAGAAGGTGTTGATCGCGGCCTTGGTCGTCGCGTAGTCGACGAGGGTCTCCGACGGCGCGTAGGCCTGGATCGACGAGGTGTTGATGATCGTCGAGCCCGCTGCGAGGTGCGGCAGCGCGGCCTTCGTGATCCAGAACATCGAGTAGACGTTCGTCTTGAAGGTCTCGTCGAACTGCTCGTCGCTGATCTCGGCGAGGGTCTCGCGGAACTGCTGCTTGCCGGCGTTGTTCACGACGATGTCGAGGCCGCCGAGGTCGGAGACGGCCTTCTCGACGAGTGCACGGCAGAATTCGGCGCTCGTGATGTCGCCGGGGAGGGCGACGGCCTTCTGCCCGGCCTCCTCGATCAGGGCGATGATGCGGGCGGCGTCCTCCTCTTCTTCGGGCAGGAACGCGATCGCCACGTCGGCGCCCTCACGGGCGTACGCGATGGCGACGGCGGCGCCGATGCCCGAGTCGCCACCGGTGACGAGGGCTTTGCGCCCGGCGAGGCGGCCGCTGCCGCGGTAGGTCTTCTCGCCGTGGTCGGCGCGGTCGTCGAGGTCGGCGTCGAGTCCGGCGCCCTCCTGGTACTGCGCCGACGGGGTGATGTCGGCGAACATCTTGGACGGGTCCTGGAACGTGTACTGGTCATCGGTCATGCTTCGACGTTACGGGGGATCACGCATCCGGGGTGAGGGGTTGCGCTTTGCCGCCCGCGGCAGCAGACGGCGGATCGAGAGCGCGGATGCCCGGCGGAGGCCGCGCCCTGAGTGTCGGTGGGCGCGGGTATCGTCGGAGCATGAGTGACATCGCCTCGCGCCTCGGGCTCGGCCTCGCCGCCATCGGCCGGCCCGCGTACATCACGGTGGGGCGCGGTGACGACCTCGGCGACGGCGACGACCGCTCCGTCGACGCGATGCGGGAACGGGCGCACCGTTTGCTCGAGGGGGCGTGGATGCTCGGCATCCGCTACGTCGATGCGGCGCGTTCGTACGGCCTGGCCGAACAGTTCCTCGGCTCCTGGCTCGCCGAGCATCCCGGTCGCCGTGACGAACTCACCATCGGGTCGAAGTGGGGCTACGAGTACGTGGGCGGCTGGCGGCTCGACGCCGAGGTGCAGGAACGCAAAGACCACGGCCTGCGGATGCTCGACCGGCAGTGGCCCGAGACGCTCGACGCTCTCGGGGGCGAGCCCGACGTGTACCTCGTGCACTCGCTGACGCCCGACAGCCCGGCCCTCGGCGATGCCGCGCTGCTCGACCGTCTGCGGCAGATCGCGTCGACCGGTGTGCGGGTCGGCTTCTCGACGAGCGGACCGCACCAGGCCGCGGTGATCGACGCGGCGCTGGCGCTGCCGGACTCGCCGTTCTCCGGGGTGCAGACGACGTGGAACCTGCTGGAGCCGTCGGCCGGCGCGGCGCTCGGGCGGGCGAACGATGCGCGGTGGCTCGTGGTGGTGAAGGAGGCGCTGGCGAACGGGCGCCTGACGGCGCGCGGGTCGGCGAGTTCGGGCGCCGAAGGGGCTGCGGCGCAGCTCGCGGCGGACGACGGACAGCCGCTCGCCGGGCTCGCCATCGGGGCGGCGCTGGCGCATCCGTGGGCCGACATCGTGCTGAGCGGAGCCGTCACGGGAGCGCAGTTGCGCGAGAACCTCGCCGCCCGCCCACCGAGCGTCGACGCCGACGCGCTCGCCGCCCTCGCCGAGCCGCCCGCCCAGTACTGGTCGGAGCGCAGCGCCCGCGCCTGGACCTGACCCCACCCCGTCTGTCGGCGCGCCGCCCGCCCACGTCCCGGCACCACTCGGACGGAGCTCAGCCGATCCGACGGGCATACGGCGCTGGTTTCGCTGAGCTCCGCCCGTACGGGAGGAGCACAGCGGACGCGGCGGCGCGTGGCGCGGCACGGGCGGGCAGGCAGCGCTAGCGTGGAGGCGTGAAGAAGCGACCCGTCATCAGCCTGCTCGCCGTCGCGGCGGCCGCCACCGCATTCGCCGTCAGCGGATGCGCGGGCGGCGGCGCGAAGCCGACCGTCACCGCGACCACCACCGTCACGAGCTCCCCGAGCGCGAGCGGCAGCGCCGCCCCCACCGGCAGCGGCACCCCCACCGGCACCGGCAGCCCCACCGGCACTCCGAGCACCGGGCCGACCCCGACCTCCAGCGGGCAGGTCGACCCGAACGCACCCGAGGGGCAGTGCGCCGACGGCGCGCTGGCGGTGAGCGTGGCGCCGTCCGAGGGAGGGGCGGCCGCGGGCTCGGTGTTCTTCGCCGTCACGTTCACCAACACGGGCAGCGCGTCGTGCAAACTCCGCGGCGCGCCCGGCGTCTCCGTCGTCGGCGACGGGAACGGCACGCAGCTCGGCAACGCGGCGGCGCGCTCCGGAGGCGCCTACGACGCCGCACAGACCGTCGCCCTCGCCCCCGGGCAGACCGTGAGCGCGCCGCTGCAGCAGGTCAACATCGGCAGCGACGGCGGCCCCCTCGCTGGCAGTTGCACGGTCGTGGCGGGCGACGGCTACCGCGTGTATCCCCCTCACTCCTTCACGGCGTTCTTCGTGCCGTCGGCCGGCATCTCGGCCTGCAGCAACGCCGTCGACTGGATGACCGTGGGCCCCGTCGCGGCC
>NZ_PSTT01000113.1 GCF_002931235.1 Subtercola sp. Z020
GGCCGGGGTCAGGCGGGTCGCATGGTCGCGCCGGCGCGGGCGGCGAACGCGGCCGCCGTCGAGGCGATCGTACGCTGCATCACCCCGACGGCGGCCGGGGGCAGAACGTCGGCGGGGCGGGCGAGGCTGATCGTACGGCTGAGCGTCGGCGCCACCAGCCGCACGGAGCGGAGGCCGGGACGGTCGATCAGCACCATGGCCGGCACGATGGCCACGCCGAGCCCGCGTTCGACGAACCGCAGCACGGCATCCATCTCCGCTCCCTTGAGTATCACGTGCGGCGTGAGACCCGCCGAATGGAAGGCCGCGTCGGTCGTGCTGCGCAGGTCGTAGGTGGGGCTGAACACGATCTGCGGCAAGCCCGCGACATCCGCGAGCCTCAGCGAGGTGCGTGTCGTGAGGGGCGGCAGGGCGGCAGACGAGATGACCACGAGCTCTTCGACGAGCAGCGGGGTGACCGTGAAGCGGTCTGCGGATGCCCGGTCCGACGTGGTGATGAGGGCGAGGTCGAGCTCGCCGGCGCCGAGCTCGTCGAGCAGGCGGCGCGAGCCCTGTTCGGAGAGGTGCAACTCGATGCCGGGATGCGCGTCGTGGAACGCGCTCAGCACCTCGGCGACCAGGCTGATGCAGAGGGTGGGCGTCGCGCCGAGGCGCACCCTGCCGCGTTCGAGCCCCGCAAGTTCGGCCAGTTCGCGGCGCACCGATTCAGCGTCCGCGAGCATGCGCCGGGCCAGCGGCAGCAGCGACTCCCCCGCGACGGTGAGGGTGCTTCCGCCCCGGGCCCGGGTGAAGAGTTCCGCCCCCAGGTCGACCTCGAGGGAGGCGATCTGGCGGCTCAGCGAGGGCTGGGCGAGGTGCAGGCGCTCGGCCGCCCGGGTGAAGTTGCCGAGCTGGGCGACTTCGACGAATCCGGTCAGCTGTTCGAGGTTCATACCCATAGCCTATGCGCATCGAAGCAAGCCGATATATGCATTGGAGTAATCCTCTGAGCACGCCTAGCGTAGAGTCATGACCACGCACGAACGCCAGATCTCCACCACTGTTCTCGTCATCGGCACCGGCGGCTCCGGCCTCCGCGCCGCCATCGAACTCGCCGAAGCCGGAGTCGACGTGCTCGCCCTCGGCAAGCGCTCGAAGTCCGACGCCCACACCTCCCTCGCAGCCGGCGGCATCAACGCCGCCCTCGGCACCATGGATGCCGACGACAGCTGGCAGCAGCACGCCGCCGACACGCTGAAGGAGTCCTACCTGCTCGCCAACCCGCACACCGTCGAGATCGTCACGTCGGGTGCGGCCCGCGGTATCGACGACCTCGAGCGCTACGGCATGCCGTTCGCCCGCGAGGCCGACGGCCGCATCTCGCAGCGCTTCTTCGGCGCACACACCTACCGCCGCACCGCCTTCGCCGGCGACTACACCGGCCTCGAGATCCAGCGCACCCTGGTGAACAGGGCCGCACAATTGAACGTGCCGATCCTCGACACGGTGTACGTGACGCGCATCCTCGTGAACGACGACGGCGTCGTGTTCGGCGCCTACGGCTTCGACGTCGAAGACGGCACGCGCTACCTCATCCACGCCGACGCCGTCATCCTCGCGGCCGGCGGGCACAACCGCATCTGGCGGCGCACCTCCTCGCGACGCGACGAGAACACCGGCGACTCGTTCCGCCTCGCGGTCGAGGCCGGCGGGCGGCTTCGCGACCCCGAGCTGGTGCAGTTCCACCCGTCGGGCATCATCGAGCCCGAGAACGCCGCCGGCACCCTCATCTCCGAGGCAGCGCGCGGCGAAGGCGGCATCCTCCGCAACGGGCTCGGCGAACGCTTCATGGGCCGCTACGACCCCGAGCGCATGGAGCTCTCGACCCGCGACCGGGTCGCGCTCGCCTGCTACACCGAGATCAAAGAGGGCCGTGGCACACCGAACGGCGGTGTGTGGCTGGATGTCTCGCACCTTCCCCGCGAGACCATCATGACCCGGCTCCCCCGCGTCTACCAGACGATGCTCGAGCTGCAGATGCTCGACATCACGAAGGATCCCATCGAGATCGCGCCCACCGCGCACTACTCGATGGGCGGCGTCTGGGTGCGCCCCGAAGACCATTCCACCGACGTGCCCGGCCTCTACGCCATCGGCGAAGCGTCATCCGGGCTGCACGGCGCCAACCGGCTCGGCGGCAACTCGCTGATCGAACTGCTGGTGTTCGGCCGCATCGTGGGGCAGGCCGCGGTCGCCTACTCCCGCGGGCTCACGGCCCAGACGCGTTCCGCCGCGGCCGTCGACGTCGCCCGGAACGAGATCGAGGCACTGCTGTCGGGCGACGGTCCCGAGAACGTGCGCGCGCTGCAGCGCGCCATCCGCAACACGATGACCGAGCACGCCGGCGTCGTGCGGAGCGAGGAGGGGCTGCTTGCCGGGCTCGCCGAGCTCGAAGCGATCGAGGCGCGTATCGCCGACGTGGGCGTGCACCCCGACATCGCCGGGTTCCAGGATCTCGCCCACGCCTTCGACCTGAAGTCCGCGGCCCTCGCGGCCCGGGCGACCCTCGAAGCCGCCCTCGAACGTCGCGAGACCCGGGGCTGCCACAACCGCAGTGACTACCCCGAGCTCGACCCGGCCCTGCAGGTCAACCTCGTCTGGTCGCCGACCGCGGGCATCGTGCGCGAGCCGATTCCGCAGATTCCGGAGCAGATCGCCGCTCTGATGCGCGACGAGGTGTCAGTGGGAGGCAAGCTGCTCGAGTAGCGATCACGTCGGCCGGATCGGGCTGAGCGCAACCCCCCGGAGTGGGACTCCTATGCATTTGCATCTGTTGTCTAAGCTGTATCTGCAGCCCGAATCTGCACAGAGGCGCCCTCCGTTCCTAGCCGGCAGGCGTCGCGCCACGCGTATGGCAGTGCCGCCCGACGTGATCACAGCGAATCGGCCCTTTCGGCTCGCGAGGCTCCCCCCGGCCCGCGAGTCGGAGGGGCCATTCGCCGTCTCCGGCGGCGTTCTGGGCGCCGGCGCGAACCCGGCCGACGCCAGCTTGCAGTCGGCCAGGGCCGCGGGCAGCGGGCAGCGGGCAGCGGGCAGCGGGCAGCGACGCTACCAGCGGCCCCAGCCGCGACCGAACATTCCGCCGAAGCCATCAGAACCTCCACCACCCGAGCCGCCGCCCGACGCGCCGCCACCGCCGGCCGAGCCCGCGCCGCCCCGCGAGCCGAGGTACGACGAGACGACGGCCGCACCGAGGTCGTCGGCTTCCGGCGCCACCACCGAGCCGCCGACGCGCCGCGCCATCGAGTCGATGAACCGCGCGAGCCCCGGGTCGTCGCCGAGGCGGAAGAACGACGTCTGCGCCCCGAGCCGCATCGAGGCGTCGAGCTCCCTGATGGCGTACGCGATCGTGATCGGGTCGGGCGGGTAGCTGAAGTACACGTCGCCGCCGGGCTCGAGGTGCGAGGTCGGCTCGCCGTCGGTCACGATCAGCAGCACCGGCTGCGCGTTGGGGTGCTTGCGGAAGTGCCGGTTCGCCAAGAGCAGGGCGTGGTGCAGGTTGGTGCCCTTGTCCCACTTGGCGTCGAGCCCGATCAGCTCCTCGATGTCCATCACCTCGGCGTGCCGGCCGAAGCCGATCAACTGCAGGTCGTCGCCGCGAAAACGGCTGGTGATCAGCGTGTGCAGCGCGAGTGCGGTGCGCTTCATGGGCACCCAGCGATCATCCATCGCCATCGAGAACGACGTGTCGACGAGCAGCGCCACGCACGCCTGGGTGCGATCCTCGGTCTCCTGCACCTCGACGTCGCCGATCTCGATCCGCACGCTGGCGGGCAGGCGAGTGGATGCCGCGAGCCCCCGTTCACCGGCCGTGCGCGTGATCGCGTTGGTGACGGTGCGGGTCACATCCCACGGCTCGGTGTCGCCGAACGCCCACTCCCGCGTCGCGCCGGAGCGTTCGCCTGCGGCCCCGGACTGCCGCGCATCGCGGTTGCCGCGCCGCCCCGACATCTTCTCGGCGACATCCCGCAGCAGGGCCTTGCCGAGCTGGCGCATCGCCTTCGGGGTGAGCGTGAGGGTTCCGTCGGTGCCGCGCTTGAGCGCACCGGCGTCGCGCAGCGCGCGTTCGAGCTGTTGGAGGGTGCGGGCATCCACAGCCGCCGTGTCGCCGAGCTGGCGGCTCAGCTTGTCGAGGTCGAGGTCGTCGAGCTGCGATCCGGTCTGCGACTGGGCGAGCTGTTCGGCGAGCTCGTCGAGGTCGGCGATGTCCTGGAAGACGCCGGTGCCGTCGCCGAGGCCGAGGCCCTCCTGGCCGTCCATCCGCTCGGAGCCGCCCCAGTCCTCGCCGGGGCGGAGGTCCCGCAGCTGCCCGTCGAGCTGGGAGAGCGCCTCCATCAGGTCAGGTGAGCCAAAGGCCTGCTGGGCGAGCGCGTCGAGTTCGTCGCGCTGCTCCTGGGTCATCGAGTTGCGCATCCGCTGCGCGGCGGCCGCGCGTGCGGCGAGCGCGTCGAGCAGCTCGTCGATGTTCTCCGGGCCTTCGGGAAAGAAGTCGCCGTGCTTGGACATGAAGTCGTCGAACTGCTGCTGCGTGTCGTCGCCCCGCTTGTGGGCGTCGAGCAGCCGGTTGAGGTCGCCGAGCATCTCGGTGATCGCGGCCCTGTCGTCGTCGCTCGCGTTCTCGAGGGCCTGCTTCATTCCCGCAAACCGCTGGTCGAGCAGCTCGCGGCCGAGCAGGTCTTTGATCTGCTCGTACTTCTGCCGGGCCTCGGTGCTCTGCCAGGGGTAGTCGCTGAGTTCCCCCACCGCTGCGGCCGGCGATGCGGGGAGGCTGTCGAGCCTGATCTCTGCGAGCGCGCGGTCGCCATCGTCCATCAGGGCGTCGCGGGCGAGCTGCTTGCGTTCCTCGAGCACCGCGGTGTCGAGCAGCTCCTTGATCTGCTGCAGCGTGCCGTCGAGGTTGTGCTTCTGGGTGAGCTCACGGCGACGCTCCGCCACCCGGCGCGCGAGGTCGTCGAGCCCGGCCTGGTCGCGACCACCCCGGCGGAAGAACTCGCGCATCGCGTTCTCGGGAGAGTAACCGGCCATCACGTCGTGGCCGATGGCATCCAGAGCCTCGGTGAGGTCGACGGGAGCGGCGAGCGGATCGGGCCCGCCGTCGTACTTGGTGTACCGCGAGCCGCGCGTCAGCCGGCGGTTGGTTCTAGCCATAGATCGCCTCGCCGCCGCCCGATTCCTTGCTCACCCGCCGCGCGAGGTAGAGGCCCTCGAGGGCCAACTCGATCGCCCCGGCCCGCTGGCCGTCGTTCATCGCACCGAGCCGGTCACAGATCTCGTCGTAGAGCTCGCTCTCGCCGAGCGACGGCAGCCCCGCGAGAAAGTCGCGGGCGGCGACCTGCTCGCCGGTGGTCACCATCACGCCGCTTTCGAGCGCATCGACGAGCAGGGCGAAGTCGATGCCGCGGAAGTGCGCGCGCACCGTCTCGGCCGTCGCCGTGCGCAGCAGGTGGGCGAGAATCTCGTCTTCGCGCCCCTCCTCACCCGACTCGAACTCGATCTTGCCGCCGAGCACGTCGACCGCCGTCTCGAGGTCGATCGGCCGGGCGACGGCCTCCGCCTCGCTCTGCCGGGTGGCCCGGTGGATGGCCGCAGCCGCGATCGTCTCCGCACCCGCGATGGCGAAGCGCGCGCTCACGCCGCTGCGCTGGTCGACCGCACTCGATTCGCGAAGACCCCGGGTGAACCGGGCCAGGATCTCCACGAGGTAGTCGGGCACCTCGGCGACCAGCTCGGCCTCCTGCCGGATGACCGCGACCTCGTCGACGAGCTCCGTCGGGTAGTGCGTGCGGATCTCGGCGCCGAACCGGTCCTTCAGCGGCGTGATGATGCGGCCGCGGTTCGTGTAGTCCTCGGGGTTCGCACTCGCCATCACGAGCACGTCGAGCGGCAGCCGCAGCACGTAGCCGCGGATCTGGATGTCGCGCTCCTCCATAACGTTCAGCATCGCGACCTGGATCCGCTCTGCCAGGTCGGGCAGCTCGTTGATCGCGACGATGCCCCTGTGGCTGCGCGGGATGAGGCCGAAGTGGATCGTCTCGGGGTCGCCGAGGCTCCGCCCTTCGGCCACCTTCATCGGGTCGACGTCGCCGATGAGGTCGGCCACGCTCGTGTCGGGGGTGGCGAGCTTCTCGAAGTAGCGCTCATCGCGGCCCCGCCAGGCAATCGGCAGGTCGTCGCCGAGCTCGGCGGCGCGCCGGATGCTCGCGGTGGTGATCGGCTCGAACGGATGCTCGCCGAGCTCCGACCCGTCGATGACCGGCGACCACTCATCCAGCAGCCCCGACATGGTGCGGAGCAGCCGCGTCTTGCCCTGCCCGCGCTCACCGAGCAGCACGATGTCATGGCCGGCGATGAGGGCCCGTTCGAGCTGGGGGATGACGGTGGATTCGAAGCCGTGCAGGCCCGGCCACGGGTCACGGCCCTCGCGGAGGGCATCGAGCAGATTGTCGCGGATCTCGGCACGCAGGGTCTTGAAGACGTGCCCCGAAGCCCGGAGCTCGCCGACCGTTGCCGCAGTAGGACGGTTCATTCATCAAGCCTACGTCGCGGTGTCGGCGCCCTCCCCCGAACCGCCCGAATTCGTCGGGGCCGGGGCGGGCGCGGGCGCGGCTGCGGGCTCGGGCGCGGCGATGACGCGGTCGAGCCAGTCGGCGAGCAGGCGGCGCTCCGCGTCGGTGAGCGCGCCGAGGTCAGGCGCCTGCGCGCGGAGGGCGACCGCCGCCGGCAGCGCTCCGCCGGCGGAGACTGCCGCGCCCGCAGGAGGTGCGACGAGGATCTGGGCGAGCACCGAGTCGAGCATCGCATCGGCCAGGGCGGGGTCACGGGCATCCGGAGCACTCGTCAGCAGCGTCAGCACCGCACCCGACCCGGCCGCACGGATCATGTCGACGGCGCGGGGCTCGCTGACCCGCAGCAGGCCGGCGGCGGCCATGCGGCGCACGCGCGCCTGCAACACCTCCAGCGCCGCACGGGCCGACGGCGACGTGCGGGCGCGTTCGGGCGCACTGAGCAGGGCGAAGAGCGCAGGGTTGCCGACACCGAAGTCGATCTGGGTGCGCCAACCGGTGCGCAGATCGTCGAGCGGGTCGACATCGGCCGCCGCGGCGGCCTCGATGACCGACGCCTTCTCGGTGACGTAGGTGGCCAGCACCTGCTCGGCGACAGCGTCGAGCAGCCCGTCTTTGTCGCCGAAGAGGCGGTAGATCGTCGGGGCCTGCACTCCGGCACCGTGCGCCACGCGGCGGGTCGAGACCGCTGCGGCGCCGTGTTCCCGCAGGAGGGAGGTCGCGACATCCACGATCCGTGCCCGCGTGTCATCGCTCATGCGACAACGATAACGCAACCTTGTTAGCGGTGTACTATCGGTGATACCGTTTTTAGCGTTCCACCGTTAACACCACCACCTGAGAGGCCTCACCATGATCGTCATCACCGGAGCGACCGGTGCGCTGAACGGCGCCACCGTCGACCATCTGCTCGAACGGATGCCCGCCGCAGACATCGCCGTCGTCGCGCGTGACACGGCGAAAGCCCGCCGGTTCGCCGACCTCGGGGTGACCGTGCGGCAGGGCGACTACGCGGATGCGGCATTGCTTCCCCGCGCGTTCGAGGGCGCCGGCCAGCTGCTGCTCGTGTCATCGAGCGACCCGCGGGCCGACGCCGTGGGCCTGCACCGCACGGCGATCGACGCAGCCGTCGCCGCGGGCGTCGGGCGCATCCTCTACACCGCCCACCAGAACGTCACGCCCGACAGCACCTTCACCCCGTCGCGTGACCACGCTGCGACCGAGCGGCTGCTCGCCGACTCGGGCGTCGCGTGGACGTCTCTTCGCAACGGGTTCTACGCCCACAGCCTGGGCTTGTTCCTCGGCGCCTGGCGGCAGACCGGGGTCATCTCCGTGCCGGCCGACGGCCCCGTGTCGTGGACGGCTCGGGAAGACGAGGCCGAGGCGGCCGCGATCATCCTCGCGTCGAACGGCGCCCACAACGGCCCCGTGACGCTCACGGCGAGCGCGGCGCCGACCTTCGCCGACATTGCCGGCATGGCTTCGGATGTCGCGGGCCGCACCGTCACACTCGAGGTGTTGCCCGTCGACGAGTGGGTCGCGGCGCAGGTAGCCGGCGGCACGGAGGAGTTCATGGCGCGCTTCCTGCTCGGCTTCTACCGCGCTGCCGGCCGCGGCGAGTTCGCGGGCACCGACCCGCTGCTCGGCACCCTGCTCGGCCGCGAGCCGCGCACCGTGCGCGACCTGCTGGCCGCCCCCACCCCCACCCCCTGAC
>NZ_PSTT01000084.1 GCF_002931235.1 Subtercola sp. Z020
GGGAGAGCTGGAGGGGCGGGGGCGCGTCAGCGCGCGAAGCGGTCGGTCGCCTCGATGAGGGCGTCGAGGATGCCGGGCTCGTCGAAGGCGTGGCCAGCATCCGGCACCATCGTGAACGACGCCTCCGGCCACGCCCGGTGCAGCTCCCAGGCCGTGACGGCGGGGGTACAGAGGTCGTAGCGGCCCTGGATGATCGCCCCGGGGATGCCCCGCAGCAGCCCCGCGTTCGCCAGCAGCTGGCCGTCGTCGAACCAGCCGCCGTTCAGAAAGTAGTGGTTCTCGATGCGCGCGAAGGCGAGCGCGTAGGAGGGCTCGGCGAAGCGGGCCACGAGCTCCGCGTTCGGCAGCAGCGTGATGGTCGATGCTTCGTACGAGGCCCACGCCACGGCGGCGGGCCCGTGCACGGCGGGGTCGGGGTGGTTGAGCAGGCGATGGTAGGCGCGGATGTGGTGACCCCGATCATCCGGAACCAGCGGCGACGTCTGCACGGGCTCGGCGAACCCCTCCCAGAGGTCGGGCACGATCATGCGCGTTCCGCCCTCGTAGAACCAGTCGAGCTCGATCTTGCGCAACGTGAAGATGCCGCGCAGCACCAGTTCGGTGACGCGCGACGGGTGCGTCTGGGCGTAGGCAAGCCCGAGGGTGCTGCCCCACGATCCGCCGAACACCATCCACCGCTCGATGCCCAGCCGCACGCGCAGCTTCTCGATGTCGTCGACCAGGTGCCAGGTGGTGTTCGAGGCGAGGTGGTCGGGCGAGGTGCTGGCGTGCGGGATGCTCTGGCCGCAGCCGCGCTGGTCGAAGAGCACGATGCGGTACTTCGCCGGGTCGAACAGCCGCCGGTGGGCGGGGCTGGTGCCGCCACCCGGCCCGCCGTGCAGAAAGACGACCGGCTTGCCGTCGGGGTTTCCCGAGACCTCCCAGTAGATCTCCTGGTCGTCGCCGACCGGCAGGAAGCCGATCTCGTGGGGCTCGATCTCGGGGTACAGGGTGCGCAGTTCAGCCATGCACCGAGCCTACGGCCCGACCAGGCCCGCCTGGTAGGCGAGGATGACCGCCTGGACCCGGTCGCGGGCCTGCAGTTTGAGCAGCACGCGGCCGACGTGGGTCTTGACGGTGGATTCCGAGACGGTGAGCCGCTCGCCGATCTCGGTGTTGGTGAGACCCTCGGCGATGGCGAGCAGCACCTCGCGCTCGCGCTCGGTGAGGTCGTTCAGCCTGTCTGCGGTGTGGTCGGCGGGGGGCGGGCCGGATGCCGCGGCGGCGCGGTCGGCGGCAGCGGCGCCGGCCCCGGCTGCTGCGCCGGCGGCGCCTGCCCCGGCTGCCCCGCCTTCGGCGCCTGCCCCGGCGCCCCCCGCCGCGGGCAGCGACGGCCCGAACATCTCCAGCAGTTGCCGAGTGACGCGGGGCGTGACGGCAGCGTCCCCGGCGGCGACCGCGGCGATGGCGGCGACGAGTTCGGTCGGGCGGGCATCCTTCAGGAGAAAGCCGCTCGCGCCGGCGCGCAACGCCTCGAACGCGTACTCGTCGAGGTCGAAGGTGGTGAGGATGAGCACCTTGCTGGTCGGAACCTGGCGAACGATCTCACGGGTGGCGTCGATGCCGTTCATTCCGGGCATCCGCACGTCCATCAGAATCACATCGGGCTGCAGCCGGACGGCCTCGCGCACACCGGCTGCCCCGTCTGCGGCCTCGCCGACGACCACGAAACCGGGTTCGGCTTCGAGCACCATGCGAAAGCCCATCCGCAGCAGCGCCTGGTCGTCGACCAGCAGAATCCGCACCTCTGTCATGACTGCTCCCCCTCTGACTGTGACTGCGACTCCGACGAGACCTGCGCCGCCGGCGACGGCTCCTTCTGCGGAATCACGGCCCGCACGCGCCACCCACCCGCGGTCGTCGGGCCGGCCTCGACGCTGCCGCCGTACCCCCGCACCCGTTCGCGCATGCCCATGATGCCACTGCCGGTGCCGATCGAGGGCGCCGCGAGCTGCGACTGGCCCTGGTCGGCGACGGTGACGGTGATGGCCGGTGCCTCGTAGACGACCGTCACCGTGACGTGCTTCGGGTCGGGTGCGTACCGCAGGCTGTTGGTGAGCGCCTCCTGCACGATGCGGAAGACGGCGAGTTGGATGCCGGGATCGGGCGTGATCGCACCGGTCACCGTGTAGACGACCACCATTCCGGCGCTGCGGTACGAGGCGACGAGCGTGTCGAGGTCTTCGTGGCCCGGCTGCGGCTGGAATGCTCCCCCACCCGGCGCATCGAGCGTCTCCCTGACCGGCGGCAGAGCGAGCGCACCCTCCCCGCGCGGGTCGATCGGGCCGCCTCCGACCGACGGCGAGTCGACCTCGAGCGGCTTCGCGAGAATGCCGAGCACGATGCGCATGTCGGCGAGCGCACCGCGACCGGTCTCGGCGACCCGGCGGATGGCATCCTGTGCCCGATCGGGGTCGACCCCGACCATCCGATCGGCACCGTCGGCGAGGGCGACCATCACGGTCAGGCTGTGCGCGATGATGTCGTGCATCTCCCGCGCGATACGAGCCCGCTCGGAGGCCGCGGAAAGCTGCGCCTGCTGGTCGCGCTCGCGGGCGAGCTGGGCCGCCCTGTCGAGGAGGGCCTCGACGTACCGCTTGCGGTTGCCGACGTTGATACCCACCAGTGTCGCGATGAGCATGAGGAAGATCGAGACCGACGTCGTGCCGAGGGTGCCCGCGATGTCGCCGCCCTGCCAGAGCAGATCGGAGCCGATCCGCACGACGGAGAGCAGGGCGAACGCCAACCAGGCGGCTCGCACCGAGACGTAGACGGCGGCGCCGTAGAGCGCGACGAAGGGCGGGATGTTGTCGACACCGTTGACGCCCTGTGCGAGCAGGGCCCCCGCGGCTACCGCTCCGACCAGCACGAGCGGATACCGGCGGCGCAGGTAGAGAGTCACCAGAACGAGCGCCGTGCCGATGATCGAGAGCACGAAGACGGGCACCGAGACGGCCTCTGGCCGGGAACCCGGCCGGAAGGCGAACAGCGTGAGAATGGCGGGAAGGCCGAAGAGCACGACGATCGCGCTGTCGACGACCCAGGCGTGCCGCGCGAAGAAGGTGCGGAACACCCCGGGGGGCTTCGGCAGGCGCAGGTCGTCGAGAAACGCTGAACGCCCGGCCACCGTCGCCGTTTCGGGCGTCGGGGCCGGGTGTTCAGGGGAGGTCATGCTCAGGCATCCCTCCGGCGCATCAGGGTCGCAGCTGCGGCGATGGCCACGGCGATCCATCCGAGCATAATCAACAGGCCCTGCCACCACTCGAAGATCCGGCTGGACTGGTAGATGGCGGTGCCCGCGTTGCCCGGCAGCCAGTCGCTGATGGTGGCGGACCAGTCCGCCGGAATGAGACCGAACACGATCGGCACGACGAGCAGCAGGCCGAGAGCCGCAGCGATACCGCCCGCCGTGCTGCGGAGGATCGCGCCGATGCCGAGGGCGAGCATCCCGCTCAGTGCGAGGTAGCCGGCGGCGCCGACGAGCTTCAGGAAGACGTTCGGGTCCCACAGGTCGGCGGTGATGTTCGCGTTCGAGAGGATCGGGTACGTGACGAAGAAGGCGATCAGGATGCTCACGAGCGACACCACGAAGGTCGTCACGCCGAACACGGCGAGCTTCGCCCAGAGCACCGGCAGACGCTTGGGCACGGCGGCGAAGCTGGAGCGGATCTGACCGGTCGAATACTCACCGCTGATCACGAGAACGCCGAGCACAGAGACGACGAGCTGGCCGAAGATGACTCCGGCGGTGGCACCGAGAGTGGCGAGCTCGGGGATGTTCGCACCCGGGCCGCCGCGGAACGTCTCGCCGGTGTTGCTGACGGTCACGGAGACGACGAGCAGCCCGATTGCGACCTGGAGCGCGAAGACGACGGCGTAGGCCCAGACGGTGGAGCGCAGCGAGCGCAGCTTGATCCACTCGCTGCGGAGGATGCCGCCGACCGTGAGCCGGATCGGTGAAGCGGGAAGTGCGGTGCTGCGACGCGCGGGAGCAGTTGACGTGCTCATCGGGTGGCCTCCGTGCTGGTGGGGGCGGCGTGGCTCGCCGCGTGGGTGGGTGCGTTCTGGGGGGCGGCCTGCTCGTCGTCGACGATCGGGCCGGCGTGCGCGTGCGCGCTGGCGGAGGTGGCGGGGGCTGCCGGGTCGAACACGCCCGTGCGGTACTCGACGGCATCGGCCGTGAGGTTCATGTAGGCGTCTTCGAGCGAGCCGCGAAGCGGGGTGAGCTCATGCAGGGCGATACCGGCGGCAGCGGCAGCGTCACCGACGGCAGCCGCGGTGAGCCCGACGATCTCGAGCGTCTCGCCGTCGACACTGGTCACCGTGACACCGGGCGAGTTGATCAGGCGGGCAATCTCTGCGGCCCGCGGGCTGACCGCTCGAACCGACGAGGTCGTCGCGCCGCTGACCAGGTCTTTCACCGGAGCATCGGCGAGCACCCGGCCCTTGCCCAGCACGATGATGTGGTCGGCGGTCTGGGCCATCTCGCTCATCAGGTGGCTGGAGAGCAAGACGGTCCGACCCTCCGAGGCGAGGAAGCGCACGAGCTCGCGCACCCACACCACACCCTCGGGGTCGAGGCCGTTGACCGGCTCGTCGAGAATGAGGGTGGAGGGGTCGCCGAGCATGGCGGCGGCGATGCCGAGGCGCTGGCCCATGCCGAGCGAGAAACCGCCGACGCGCTTCTTGGCGACGGAATCGAGGCCGGTCATCTCGATGACCTCGTGAACCCGCTTCGCACCGATCCCGTGGGTCGCGCCGAGCGCGAGCAGGTGACTGTAGGCCGAGCGGCCCTGGTGGATCGCCTTGGCGTCGAGCAGCACACCGACCTCGTGCAGCGGGGCGGCGTGGTCGCGGTAGAGCTTGCCGTTGACGGTGACGTCGCCGCCGCTCGGCCGGTCGAGGCCGACGATCATGCGCATCGTGGTGGACTTGCCGGCGCCGTTCGGGCCGAGGAAGCCTGTGACGAGCCCGGGGCGAACGGTGAAGGTCACCTGGTCGACCGCGGTCTTCGAACCGTACTTCTTGGTGAGTGAGTGTGCTTCGATCATGCTTCGACACTACGAGGATGCCCCGGTACCCGGCATCCGCCCACGGGTGGGTCTTTCAGCGGCGAGGCTCCGCCCCGGGTGGTACCCGAGTACCACCTGGGGCGGCGGCGGCTGCTACTTCTTCTGGGCCTTCTCGTCGACCGGAGCGTTGCCGCTCGCACGCAGCTCGTGGTAGTAGTCGCGGGCCTCGTTCTGGCGCTCGGCCTCCGCGCCCGAGGCGATGGGGGCGCGCACGTGCTCAGGACCGTAGCCGAACGCGTCGACGAGGTCGATCGCGTGCGGGCGCAGCCGGCTCGTGAGGCGCTCGATGTACGCCTCGACGGCCTTCGCGCGGCTCGGCGAGAGTCGACCGTTGATGAGGTACCAGGCGGCGTGCTTCTGGATCAGGCCGAGCCCGAACAGGTCGCGCACCCAGGTGAGCACCATCTTCGTGCCGGGGTCGTCGATCTTCGCGAGGGCATCGGTGAACGCCTCCCACTGCAACAGTTCGCCGTGCGCGCGGGCGGCCTCGATCATCGCGTTCTGGTTCTGGTTGAACAGATCGGCGGCCTTCTTCTTCGCCCCGGGCTTCTTCGAACCCTGGCTGGCGGGGCGGAGGTTGCCGGCGATCTCGGCGACCATCGTCTCCACCCGGTCGGTGAGCAGGGCGCGCTGGGTCTTCGCCGAGCGCAGCTGCCCGACGGAGCGCGCCATCGACCCGCGGTCGGAGACGTTCTGCGCGAGACGGCGGAGGCCCGTGCCGTTCACCGTGCGGTCGGTGGCCTGCTCCACGGCGTAGCGGGCGAGCACACCCACATCCGCCTTGGCGAACCGGCGGCTGTAGTCGGTGAGCAGGCGCTTCGCGACGAGCTGCAGCAGCACATGGTTGTCACCCTCGAAGGTGGCGTACACGTCGAGGTCGGCACGCAGGCTGGTCAGGCGGTTCTCGGCGAGGAAGCCGACGCCGCCACAGGCTTCGCGCGCCTCCTGCAGGGTGTCGAGACCGTGCCACGTGCTCAGCGGCTTGAGTGCGGCGGCGAGGGTCTCGAGATCCTGCCGGTCGGCGTCGGTGTCGTGCGCGCCCGAGAACACACTGTCGAACTTGGTCAGCAGCACTTCGTGCGCGAAACTCGCCGCGTAGGTGGTCGCCAGCCGCGGAATCAGGCGGCTCTGGTGCTTCTGGTAGTCGAGCAGCACCTCTTCGTCGGTGTCGCTGCCGGCGGTGAACTGGCGGCGCTGGCTGCCGTAGGTGATGGCGATCTTGAGGGCGATCTTCGCTGCGGCGGTGGATGCCCCGTCGAGCGAGACGCGGCCCTGAACGAGGGTGCCCAGCATCGTGAAGAAACGGCGACCCGGGCTCGTGATCGAGGAGGTGTAGGTGCCGTCGGCCGCGACGTCGCCGTACCGGTTCAGGAGGTTCAGTCGGGGCACGCGCACGTGGTCGAAGTGCAGGCGGCCGTTGTCGATGCCGTTCAGGCCGCCCTTGATGCCGTCGTCTTCGCCGCCGACGCCGTCGAGGAAGCGGCTGGTTCCGGTGCTGTCGCTGTCGCTGTCGACGGAGCGGATGGGTACGTAGAACGCGTGCACGCCATGGTTGACGCCGGCGGTGATCAGCTGGGCGAACACGACGGCGGCGGTGCCGTCGACGGCGGCGTTGCCGAGGTAGTCCTTCCACGCGCCCCGGAACGGGGTGTTCAGAACGAACTCCTCGGTGGCCGGGTCGTAGGTGGCGGTGGTGCCGATGCTGGCAACGTCGGAGCCGTGGCCGGTCTCGGTCATGGCGAAGGCGCCCGGAACCTCGAGGCTCATGATCGCCGGCAGGAACGTCTCGTGGTGGTACTCGGTGCCGAGGTGCAGCACGGCGGCGCCGAACAGTCCCCACTGCACGCCCGACTTGATCTGCAGGGAAGGATCGGCGGTGACAAGCTCCTCGAAGCCGGCGATGTTGCCGCCGTGGTCGTCCTGGCCGCCGAGGTGGGTCGGGAAGGCTTTGTTCACGGCGCCCTCGGCGACGAGGAGGTGCAGCTGGCCGAGCACGGTCTTGCGGTGTTCGGCGACGCTCTGCCCTTCGATGCGCTGCATCTCGGGGCGGGCGGTGACGCGGCGGGACTCGAGGCGGGCGTCGGCCCAGGTGCCGAGCAGGTAGTGGCTGAGCCAGTCGACGTCGATGGCCGCGGTCGCGGTGGGCGCCTGCACTTGGGTCTTTGCGTTCGCCTTCGCTGCTCCGCCGGCGCGGCGGCCGGGCGTCTCGACGCGGCGCAGCTTCGGGGCGGCGGCGGCGGCGGCGCCGGCCGTGCCGGCGTTCGCGGCGGCGTCGTTCGCTGTCTCGCCGCTGGCGGCGGCGGCAGGCGCGGCTGCAGTGTTAGCGGCGGCGGTGTTCGCGGTGGCGGCAGGCGCGCCTGTTGCTGCGGCGGTGTGCGGGGTCGAGTCGTTTGAGGCGGCGGCGGCGTTCGCGGCCGTGCCGTCGTTCGCCATCTCGCCATCAGCGGCGGCGGCGTTCGCGGCCGCACCGCTCGCGGAAGTGGTGGATGTTGCCGTGGTGACCATCGGTGGCCCTCATCTCTTGCGTCAGCTCAGAAGTTCGCACCCTCACGTTAGGAGCGCCCCCGCCGGCCGCCAAACCTGCAGTGACGCCCCTACAAAACCCCGCGCGACGCCCCCTCCCCCCAC
>NZ_PSTT01000014.1 GCF_002931235.1 Subtercola sp. Z020
GTGCCGAACCCGGGCGGCCCCGTCACGCTGGTGCGGCGGGCGGGACGGGGGTGCCGGCGTCGTCGACGAAGACCAGGGCGACGTGCTCGTGGGTGCCCGCCCGCCGCACCAGCGTGACGGGGCCGCCCGGGTTCGGCACGAACTCGTCGCCCCACTCCTGCAGGGCGACGAGGACCGTCTTCAGCGCGAGGCCACGAGCGGTCAGGTGGTAGCTGGACCGCTCGCGCGCGCCGGGCTCCCGGTACGCCCGGCGTTCGAGTACGCCCGCGCCGACGAGGGTCGCCAGGCGGGCCGTGAGGATGTCGCTCGGCACGCCGAGCGAGTCGCGGAACCCCGAGAACCTCGTGGTGCCCCGGAAGGCGTCGCGGATGATCAGCAGCGACCACTTCTCACCGAGCAGATCGAGGCTGCGGTGGATCGCGCAGGCGTGCTCCGTCGGTGGCCGATCCGTCGTCTTCGCAGAGGTGCTCACCCCGTAAGAATAGATCGGGCGAGGCGGCTCCTGCCCAGCAGTGGCGCGGCACACGAGCGGTCGGCGGCCGACACGCCGTCGCGACACGCCCGGGTTGCACGGAGCCTCCCGGTGTGGCAGACTCTCATAGTTCAGTAATTCGGGTGGAAGTGTGCCCGCATCACTACCAGGCAGTGCATAGCTATAGATCCTCGATCTTGTAGGGCTAGGCCGCGGGTAGCAGAACAGGCTTGAAACACCCCCTCAGAACCCAGCGCATCGCTGTGCGTCCGAGCGGGTCTTGACAGAACAAGAGTGATAAGCGCGTCCAATGCGACGAGGGACGAGTTCCCGAGCGTAAGACGCAAGACAAGAGAGATGAGTCAAACATGGCGGGACAGAAGATCCGCATTCGACTTAAGTCGTATGACCACGAGGTCATCGACAGCTCGGCGCGCAAGATCGTCGACACAGTCACTCGTGCAGGTGCAACCGTGGTGGGCCCCGTGCCGCTGCCGACCGAGAAGAACGTCATCGCGGTCATCCGTTCGCCCCACAAGTACAAAGACAGCTTCGAGCACTTCGAGAAGCGCACCCACAAGCGTCTCATCGACATCATCGACCCGACGCCCAAGGCCGTCGACTCGCTGATGCGCCTCGACCTCCCTGCCGATGTCAACATCGAGATCAAGCTGTAGGGAGCGACTGATGGCAACTTCAACCAAGACTTCCAAGGGCCTGCTCGGCATCAAGCTCGGCATGACCCAGGTGTGGGATGAGAACAACCGCCTCATCCCCGTCACCGTCGTTCAGGTCACACCGAACGTCGTGACCCAGATCCGTACCCCCGAGGTCGACGGCTACCAGGCCGTTCAGATCGCGGCCGGCCAGATCGACCCCCGCAAGGTGAACAAGCCCGAGACCGGTCACTTCGACAAGGCGGGCGTCACGCCTCGCCGTCACGTCACCGAGATCCGCACCGCTGACGCCGCCGAGTACACGATCGGGCAGGAACTCACTGTCGACGGCGTGTTCGAGGCCGGCAAGAAGGTCGACGTCGTCGGCACCAGCAAGGGCAAGGGTTTCGCCGGTGTCATGAAGCGTCACAACTTCAAGGGTGTCTCCTCGTCGCACGGTTCGCACCGCAACCACCGCAAGCCCGGTTCCATCGGTGCTTCGTCGACCCCCAGCCGTGTCTTCAAGGGCATGCGCATGGCGGGCCGCATGGGTGGCGAGCGTGTGACCGTTCTGAACCTCGTCGTTCACTCGGTCGACGCCGAGAAGAACCTCATCCTCGTCAAGGGCGCCGTTCCCGGTGGCCGTGGCCGTCTCGTATTCGTCCGCACCGCAGTGAAGGGGGCGTAGTCCATGACTGACGCGAACATCACCACTGTCGACATCATCGACGCCAAGGGCCAGAAGGCCGGCACCGTGGAGCTCCCCGCCGAGCTCTTCGACGTGGCAACCAACGTTCCGCTCATCCACCAGGTCGTCGTCGCGCAGCTCGCTGCCGCACGCCAGGGCACGCACAAGGTCAAGGGCCGCGGCGAGGTCTCCGGTGCCGGCCGCAAGCCGTTCAAGCAGAAGGGAACCGGTCGCGCCCGCCAGGGCTCGATCCGCGCCCCCCAGATGACCGGTGGTGGCATCGTGCACGGGCCGACCCCGCGCAGCTACGACCAGCGCACCCCGAAGAAGATGATCGCGGCAGCCCTGCTCGGTTCTCTCTCCGACCGTGCCCGCGGCAGCCGCGTGCACGTCGTCGACTCCCTGACGCTCGGCCCGGTTCCGTCGACCAAGACGGCCCTCGAGCTCCTGACCAAGATCGCGACCAGCAAGCACGTTCTCGTGGTTGTCGAGCGCGGCGACGACATCGCTGTGAAGAGCGTTCGCAACGTGCCCGAAGTGCACGTGCTGACCTACGACCAGCTGAACGCGTACGACGTTCTGGTGAGCGACGACATCGTCTTCACCAAGGGCGCGATCGACGGCTTCATCGCCTCGAAGCGCAAGAACGTCTCGACCACTGAGGAGGTTGCAGCGTGAGCGGCAACAACAAAGACCCCCGCGACATCATCATCTCGCCGGTCGTCTCCGAGAAGAGCTACGGCCTGATCGACGAGGGCAAGTACACGTTCATCGTGGCGCCGACGTCGAACAAGACCGAGATCAAGCTCGCGATCGAGAAGATCTTCAACGTCCAGGTCGCTTCGGTGAACACGATGAACAAGATCGGCAAGACCCGTCGCACCAAGTTCGGCCTGGGCAAGCGCAAAGACACCAAGCGTGCCATTGTCACCCTGAAGTCCGGAACCATCGACATCTTCACGGCTGTTGGCTGAGTCGGAATCCAGAGGATAAAAACATGGCTATTCGCAAGTACAAGCCGACCACTCCCGGTCGTCGTGGCTCGTCGGTCTCCGACTTCGCAGAGATCACGCGCACCACGCCCGAGAAGTCGCTGCTCCGTCCCCTTCCCAAGACCGGTGGCCGTAACAACGCCGGCCGCATCACGACCCGTCACATCGGTGGTGGCCACAAGCGCCAGTACCGCGTCATCGACTTCAAGCGCAATGACAAAGACGGCGTGAACGCCAAGGTCGCCGAGATCGAGTACGACCCGAACCGCACGGCGCGCATCGCGCTCCTGCACTTCGTCGACGGCACCAAGCGCTACATCATCGCCCCGAACAAGCTGAACCAGGGCGACATCATCGAGTCGGGTGCGGGCGCGGACATCAAGCCGGGCAACAACCTGCCGCTGAAGAACATCCCCGTCGGTACGGTCATCCACGCGATCGAGCTGAAGCCGGGCGGCGGTGCCAAGATGGCCCGTTCCGCCGGTGCCTCGGTTCGTCTCGTCGCGAAAGACGGCCCCTACGCTCAGCTCCGTCTGCCCAGCGGTGAGATCCGCAATGTGGATGCGCGCTGCCGCGCGACGATCGGCGAGGTCGGCAACGCCGAGCAGTCGAACATCAACTGGGGCAAGGCCGGCCGCAAGCGCTGGCTCGGCGTTCGTCCCACCGTCCGCGGTGTCGCGATGAACCCGGTCGACCACCCGCACGGTGGTGGTGAGGGCAAGACCTCCGGTGGTCGCCACCCGGTCAGCCCGTGGGGCCAGAAAGAGGGCCGCACCCGCCACATCAACAAAGAGAGCGACAAGCTCATCGTTCGTCGCCGCAACGTCGGCAAGAAGCGTAAGTAGGAGTCGAGAAGATGCCACGCAGTCTCAAGAAGGGCCCCTTCGTTGATGACCACCTGCTCCGCAAGGTCGTCGTACAGAACGAAGCCGGTTCGAAGAACGTCATCAAGACCTGGTCACGCCGGTCGATGATCATCCCCGCAATGCTGGGTCACACGATCGCCGTCCACGACGGTCGCAAGCACATCCCCGTGTTCATCACGGAGACCATGGTCGGTCACAAGCTCGGCGAGTTCTCGCCGACGCGTACCTTCCGTGGGCACGTGAAAGACGACAAGAAGGGTCGTCGCCGCTAACGCGGTGACGGAAGGAGGAGAGAAATGGTGGAGTCGATCGCACGCGTGCGTCACATCCGCGTCACCCCCATGAAAGCTCGTCGCGTCGTCAACCTGATCCGCGGCAAGCAGGCCATGGAGGCCCTGGCAATCCTGAAGTTCGCCCCGCAGGGCGCAAGCGAGCCTGTCTACAAGCTCGTCGCCTCTGCGATCGCGAACGCGAAGGTCAAGGCCGATGCAAGCAACAGCTACCTCGACGAGCAGGATCTGTTCGTCTCGGCGGCCTACGTCGACGAGGGCACGACCCTCAAGCGTTTCCAGCCCCGTGCACAGGGACGCGCATTCCAGATCCTGAAGCGCTCGAGCCACATCACGGTCGTCCTCTCGACGCCCGATGAGGTCGCAGCATCCGCTCAGGGTTCCAAGAAGGCAGGGAAGAAGTAATGGGCCAGAAAGTAAACCCCTACGGTTTCCGTCTGGGCATCACGACCGACCACGTGTCGCGTTGGTTCTCTGACAGCACCAAAGTAGGACAGCGTTACAGCGACTTCGTCGCCGAAGACGTGAAGATCCGCAACCTGCTCACGAAGAGCCTCGACCGTGCCGGCGTCGCCCGCATCGAGATCGAGCGCACCCGTGACCGCGTTCGCGTCGACATCCACACCGCCCGTCCGGGCATCGTGATCGGTCGCCGCGGAGCCGAGGCCGAGCGCATCCGTGCCGACCTCGAGAAGCTGACCAAGAAGCAGATCCAGCTGAACATCCTCGAGGTGAAGAACCCCGAGGCCGAAGCGCAGCTGGTCGCCCAGGGCATCGCCGAGCAGCTCTCCGCACGTGTGGCCTTCCGCCGCGCAATGCGGAAGGGCCTGCAGGGTGCCCAGCGCATGCCGAGCGTCAAGGGTGTTCGCATCCAGGTCTCCGGTCGCCTCGGCGGCGCGGAGATGAGCCGTTCGGAGTTCTACCGTGAGGGTCGTGTGCCGCTGCACACGCTCCGCGCCAACATCGACTACGGCTTCTACGAGGCCCGTACGACGTTCGGTCGCATCGGTGTGAAGGTCTGGATCTACAAGGGCGACATCACCAACAAGGAGCTCGCCCGCGAGCAGGCCAACCAGAAGTCGTCGCGCCCCGAGCGTCGTGACGACCGCCGCGGTGGCGACGACCGTCGTCCGCCGCGCTCGGCCGCCCCGCGTTCCGACGCGCCGAAGGCAGACGCTGCCCCCGTGGCAGCAGCAGGAGTTGAGGCATAACCATGTTGATTCCACGCAGAGTCAAGCACCGCAAGCAGCACCACCCCACCCGAAGCGGTCACGCCACCGGTGGCACCGAGGTGTCGTTCGGCGAGTGGGGCATCCAGGCCCTGACCCCCGCCTACGTGACGAACCGCCAGATCGAGTCCGCTCGTATCGCGATGACCCGTCACATCAAGCGTGGTGGGAAGGTGTGGATCAACATCTACCCCGACCGCCCGCTCACGAAGAAGCCGGCCGAGACCCGCATGGGTTCCGGTAAGGGTAGCCCCGAGTGGTGGATCGCGAACGTCAAGCCGGGCCGCGTGCTCTTCGAGCTCAGCGGTGTCAGTGACATCGTCGCTCGCGAGGCGCTCACCCGTGCAATTCACAAGCTGCCCCTGAAGGCACGCATCATCAAGCGCGAGGAGGGCGACGCATAATGGCGATCGGTTCCAAGGAGCTCACCCCCGTCGAGCTCGACACATTCGAAGATTCACGCCTCGCCGAGGAGCTGCGGAAGGCCAAGGAAGAGCTGTTCAACCTGCGCTTCCAGTCGGCCACCGGCCAGCTCGAGAGCCACGGCCGCCTGCGCGCCGTGAAGCGCGACATCGCACGCATCTACACGATCGTGCGTGAGCGCGAGCTCGGCATCCGTGCCACGCCCGCTCCGGTCGAGGTTGCCCCGGCAGCCGAGCCGGCGCCCAAGAAGACCCGCAAGGCTAAGGCCGCCCCTGCTGAAGAGGCACCCGTCGCCGAGACAACTGAGGAGGCCAAGTAATGGCCAAGACTGAGGCAGCGACCGCTGCAACCGTCGAGACTGTTGCCGCGCCCGAGCAGGAGCGCGGCTACCGCAAGACCCGTCGTGGCTATGTCACGAGCGACAAGATGGAGAAGACCATCGTCGTCGAGGTCGAAGACCGCGTGAAGCACCCCCTGTACGGCAAGGTCATCCGCCGTACCTCCAAGGTGAAGGTGCACGACGAGGCCAACAGCGCCGGCATCGGCGACCTGGTGCTCATCTCCGAGACCCGACCGCTGAGCGCCACCAAGCGCTGGCGCCTGGTCGAGATCCTCGAAAAGGCCAAGTAAGCGCCCCGCGCTTACTTACGTAAGGAGTAGAAGTGATTCAGCAGGAATCCCGGCTCAAGGTCGCCGACAACACCGGCGCCAAAGAGCTGCTGACCATCCGTGTACTCGGTGGCTCAGGACGCCGTTACGCCGGCCTCGGTGACGTCATCGTCGCCACCGTCAAAGACGCCATCCCCGGCGGCACCGTCAAGCGTGGAGACGTCGTCAAGGCCGTCATCGTGCGCACCAAGAAAGAGACCCGTCGCGTCGACGGTTCCTACATCAAGTTCGACGAGAACGCAGCGGTCATCCTCCGCGCCAACGACAAGGAGCCTCGCGGCTCCCGTGTCTTCGGCCCGGTCGGCCGCGAGCTTCGCGACAAGAGCTTCATGAAGATCATCTCGCTGGCACCGGAGGTCATTTAATCATGGCGAATATCAAGAAGGGTGATGTCGTTCAGGTCATCACCGGCAAGAGCCAGGCCCGCGGCGGAGACCGTGGCAAGCAGGGTCGCGTCATCGAGGTGCAGGTCGAGAAGAACCGTGTGATCGTCGAGGGCATCAACTTCGTCAAGAAGCACGTTCGCGTCGGCCAGACCCAGCGCGGCACCAAGACCGGTGGCATCGAGACCGTCGAGGCCCCGATCCACGTGTCGAACGTCGCTCTGATCGACCCCGACTCGAAGAAGCCGACCCGTGTCGGTTTCCGCGTCGAGCAGGTCACCAAAGACGGCGTCACCAAGAACGTTCGCGTTCGTTATGCCAAGAAGAGCGGCAAGGACATCTAATGACTGACACAACAACTGCTGCGCCGGCTGTCAAGGTGCAGCCGCGCCTGAAGCAGAAGTACCAGAACGAGATCGTCGCACAGATGAAGAGCGACTTCGGCTTCAGCAACGTGCACCAGGTTCCCGGCCTCGTGAAGGTCGTCGTGAACACCGGTGTCGGCGAGGCAGCCCGCGACGGCAAGATCATCGATGGGGCCGTCAAGGACCTCACCGCGATCACCGGCCAGAAGCCGCAGGTCACCAAGGCCCGCAAGTCGATCGCCCAGTTCAAGCTGCGCGAGGGCCAGCCCATCGGTGCACACGTCACGCTCCGTGGTGACCGCGCATGGGAGTTCCTCGACCGCCTGCTCTCGCTGGCGCTTCCCCGCATCCGCGACTTCCGTGGTCTCTCCGACCGCCAGTTCGACGGATCGGGCAACTACACCTTCGGTCTGACCGAGCAGTCGATGTTCCACGAGATCGACCAGGACAAGATCGACCGCGTGCGTGGTTTCGACATCACTGTCGTCACCACCGCGAAGAACGACGACGAGGGTCGCGCGCTGTTGAAGGCGCTCGGCTTCCCGTTCCGCGCCGCAGAGAGCGCGTAGCACCACCCGTAACACCCAGCACCACCCGCAGCACCCCGCACCACCCCGGCTCAGCAATTCGGCTGAGCCGGTCGAGACCACAGGTCGGCATCCTTGCACAGGGTGTCGAAACCAGGCCAGAAGGGCAACACCTCCATGACAATGACAGATCCGGTCGCAGACATGCTGACCAGACTGCGCAATGCGAACTCGGCATTCCACGACACCGTGTCGATGCCGCACAGCAAGCTCAAGTCGCACATCGCCGACATCCTGAAGAGCGAGGGTTACATCGCCTCGTGGGATGTCGCAGACGCAGAGGTCGGCCAGACGCTGACCCTCTCCCTCAAGTTCGGCCCGAACCGTGAGCGTTCGATCGCGGGCATCAAGCGCGTATCGAAGCCGGGTCTCCGGGTCTACGCCAAGTCGACTGAGATCCCCACGGTTCTCGGTGGTCTCGGCGTCGCAATCCTCTCGACGTCGTCCGGTCTGCTGACCGATCGACAGGCTTCCAAGAAGGGCGTGGGTGGGGAAGTCCTCGCCTACGTGTGGTGATCACTGATGTCACGTATCGGCAGACTCCCCATCCCGATCCCTGCAGGGGTCGACATCACCATCGACGGCCAGCTCGTCTCGGTCAAGGGCCCGAAGGGTGAGCTGACGCTCTCCGTCAAGGCTCCCATCGAGGCCAAGGTCGAAGACGGCCAGATCCTGGTCACCCGTCCCGACGACGAGCGTGAGTCGCGTTCGCTGCACGGACTGACCCGCACGCTGATCGCCAACCAGATCATCGGTGTCACCGATGGCTACTCCAAGGGCCTCGAGGTCGTCGGAACCGGTTACCGCGTCGCAGCAAAGGGCGCGAACGTCGAGTTCGCTCTCGGCTACTCCCACCCCATCACCGTCGAGCCGCCCGCGGGCATCAGCTTCACGGTCGAGGGCGTCAACAAGCTCACTGTCAGCGGTATCGACAAGCAGGCTGTGGGCGAAGTAGCCGCCAACATTCGTAAGTTGCGGAAGCCCGAGCCCTACAAGGGCAAGGGTGTGCGCTACGCCGGCGAAGTCGTTCGTCGCAAGGCCGGAAAGAGCGGTAAGTAATCATGGCTACTGGAACCAGAGGCAAGAGCAAGGCTGCAGCACGCGGCCGTCGCCACGACCGCCTGCGCAAGAAGATCGAGGGCACCGAGGCGCGCCCGCGCCTGGTCGTCACCCGTTCGGCCCGCCACGTGTTCGTGCAGGTCGTCGACGACAGCAAGGGCTTCACCCTTGCATCGGCTTCGACGCTCGAGGCAGACATGCGCACCTTCGACGGTGACAAGTCGGCCAAGGCACACAAAGTCGGCGAACTCGTCGCCGAGCGCGCCAAGGCTGCTGGCATCGAAGCAGTCGTATTCGACCGCGGCGGCAACCGTTACGCCGGACGCGTCGCGGCTGTGGCCGACGGCGCCCGAGAGGGTGGCCTGGACCTGTGACTGACGAAAAAGCAAAGGAAGCTACCGTGGCAGACGCTACGAGCACTGAAGCCTCAGCTACTGAGGCGCCCGCAACCGAGACCACGGCTGCTGCACAGAACGAGCCCCGCGAGGCCCGTCGTGGAGGCCGTGAGCGCAACCCGAACAAGGATCGTGGAGCACGCGACTCTGACAAGAGCCAGTTCCTCGAGCGCGTCGTCACCATCAACCGCGTCTCCAAGGTGGTGAAGGGTGGTCGTCGCTTCAGCTTCACCGCTCTCGTCGTCGTCGGTGACGGCAACGGTCTGGTGGGCGTCGGCTACGGCAAGGCCCGCGAGGTGCCGACCGCGATCTCGAAGGGTGTCGAAGAAGCCAAGAAGAACTTCTTCCGCGTCCCCCGTGTCGCGAACACCATCCCGCACCCCGTGCAGGGTGAGGCGGCCGCCGGTGTCGTTCTGCTCCGTCCGGCCGCTGCCGGTACCGGCGTCATCGCCGGTGGCCCGGTGCGCGCCGTACTCGAGTGCGCCGGCATCCACGATGTTCTGAGCAAGTCGCTCGGTTCGTCGAACACCATCAACATCGTTCACGCGACCGTCGAAGCGCTCAAGCAGCTCGAAGAGCCCCGCGCCGTGGCAGCACGTCGTGGCCTGACGCTCGAGCAGGTCGTGCCCGCACGCCTTCTCCGCGCGCAGGCTGACGCCGACTCGGCCGCCGCTCTCGCAAAGGCAGGTGCCTGATGGCCACGAGCCTGAAGATCACGCAGATCAAATCCAAGATCAGCGAAAAGCAAGACCAGCGCGACACTCTGCGTAGCCTCGGTCTTCACCGCATCGGCCAGTTCGTCGTGCGTGAAGACAACTCGCAGAACCGCGGCTACGTTCGCCACGTCGCTCACCTGGTGAAAGTCGAGGAGATTGACTAATGGCTGAAGAAGCAACCGAGCCCGCTGCAGCAGCGGCTCCCAAGAAGGCGGCCGCCCCCAAGAAGGCGCCCGCGAAGAAGGCTCCCGCCGCGGCAGAAGCGGTCGTCGCGACCACGTCGGTCACGGCTGAGCCGGCCGACCCCCGTGAGCAGGTGCTGAAGGTACACCACCTCCGCCCCGCTGCGGGTGCGAAGAAGGCGCGCCAGCGCGTCGGCCGCGGTGAAGGCTCCAAGGGTAAGACCGCGGGCCGTGGTACCAAGGGCACGAAGGCGCGCTACAACGTGCGTCTCGGGTTCGAGGGTGGCCAGATGCCGCAGCACATGCGTACGCCGAAGCTGCGCGGGTTCAAGAACCCGTTCAAGGTGTACTACCAGGTCGTCAACCTCGACCGCCTCGCTGAGCTCTACCCCTCGGGTGGAGACGTCACGATCGCCGACCTCGTCGCCAAGGGCGCGGTTCGCGACAACGAGAAGGTGAAGGTTCTCGGCAACGGGGACATCGCCGTCACGCTGAACGTGACCGTCGACAAGGTCTCGAGCTCGGCCGAGCAGAAGATCGTTGCCGCGGGCGGTTCCGTCAGGTAACACTGCAACACGCTCGTCGCGGGGGCGGCTACCTTCGGGCAGCCGCCCCTTTGGCCTCTCGGCCCGGGGAGTATCGAGTAGAGTTCTCCGTGGGAATTCATTCCTGTCGGGGGTTCTGTTCGCAGAAGTCTCGTATCCACCTAGCAGGAGGCCTTTTTCTTGTTTAGAGCCGTCGGCAGGATCTTCCGTACTCCGGATCTCCGCCGGAAAATTCTGTTCACGCTCGGCATCATCGCGCTGTTCAGGCTGGGGTCGTTCATCCCGGCTCCCTTCGTCGACTTCGGGAATGTGCAGGCGTGTCTCGCCGCCAACCAGAACACGTCGGGCCTGTATGAGCTGGTGAACCTCTTCAGTGGTGGCGCCCTCCTGCAGCTGTCGATCTTCGCGCTCGGCATCATGCCGTACATCACGGCCTCGATCATCGTGCAGCTGCTGCGCGTGGTCATCCCACACTTCGAGACCCTCTACAAGGAGGGCCAGGCCGGCCAGAGCAAGCTGACCCAGTACACGCGGTACCTGACGATCGCCCTGGGCGTTCTGCAGTCGACGACGCTGATCACCGTGGCGCGAAGCGGCGCCCTGTTCGGCACCAGCACGACGACCGAGTGCACGCAGCTGATCTCGAACGACTCCTGGTACGCCATCATGCTGATGGTCGTCACGATGACCGCCGGTACCGGCCTCATCATGTGGATGGGCGAGCTCGTCACCGAGCGCGGCATCGGCAACGGCATGTCCCTCCTCATCTTCACATCGATCGCCGCCCGCTTCCCGGGTTCGCTGCAGTCGATCTGGCAGCAGCAGGGCATCGAGATCCTGGCGGTGGTGCTGGTCATCGGCATCCTGACCATGGCGGGGGTGGTGTTCGTCGAACAGTCGCAACGCCGTGTTCCGGTGCAGTACGCCAAACGCATGGTCGGCAGGCGAACGTACGGCGGCAACAACACGTACATCCCGATCAAGGTCAACATGGCCGGCGTCGTGCCCGTGATCTTCGCCTCGTCGCTGCTGTACCTGCCGGCGCTCATCGCCCAGTTCAACCAGCCGCAGGCCGGGCAGGAGCCTGCCGCGTGGGTCACCTGGGTCACGAACTACCTGACGAAGGGCGATCACCCGCTCTACATGCTGCTGTACTTCCTGCTCATCGTCGGCTTCACGTACTTCTACGTCGCGATCACCTTCAACCCCGAAGAGGTCGCCGACAACATGAAGAAGTACGGCGGCTTCATCCCGGGCATCAGGGCCGGTCGCCCCACCGCCGAGTACCTCGACTACGTGCTCACCCGCATCACCTTGCCCGGGTCGATCTACCTGGGTCTGATCGCGCTGATCCCGCTCGCGGCGTTCTCGCTGATCGGAGCCAACCAGAACTTCCCGTTCGGTGGCGCCTCGATCCTGATCATCGTGGGTGTCGGCCTCGAGACGGTCAAGCAGATCGACTCGCAGCTGCAGCAGCGTCACTACGAAGGGCTGCTGCGTTGACCCGCCTCCTGCTGATCGGTCCGCCCGGCGCAGGAAAGGGCACGCAGGCCGTGCGACTCTCCGAGGCCTGTGGTGTTCCCGCCATCTCGACGGGTGACATCTTCCGCGCGAACGTGGCAGACGAGACCGAGCTCGGGCTGAAGGCCAAGGAGTTCATGGATGCCGGGAAGTACGTTCCCGACAGCCTGACCAACGACCTCGTGCGTTCGCGTCTCCACGATGCCGACGTCGCCGGCGGCTTTCTGCTCGACGGCTACCCGCGAACGACCGCACAGGTCGACGAGCTCGACGGCATCCTGGCCGACGGAGGCCACGCGCTCGACGTCGTGGTGCTGCTCGTGGCCGATGCCGACGAGATCGTGACCCGGCTGTCGAAGCGGGCCGAGGAGCAGGGTCGGAGTGACGACACCGAAGAGGTGATCCGGCACCGGCTCGAGGTGTACGAAGAGCAGACCGCACCGCTCATCGACATCTACTCCGCCCGCGACCTCGTCGTCACGGTCGACGGTCTCGGTTCCGTCGACGAGGTCACGAAGCGCATCACCGATGCGCTGCTGGCCCGCGACATCGTGCTGACGCTCAACTGAGCCGGCCGACCCGTACCGTGGCGTTCCGCAAGTCGCTCTACAAGACGCCGGCCGAACTCCGGTCGATGGTCGAGCCCGGTCTCGCCACTCTGGCCTCCCTCGAGGCGGTGCGGTCGATCATCCGCCCCGGTGTGACGACGGGTGAGCTGGATGCCGCGGCCGACCGCGCGATCAAGCAGCTCGGTGGGCGGTCGAACTTCCAGCTCGTGCCCGGGTACCGGCACACCATCTGCTCCTCGGTGAACGACGACGTCGTGCACGGCATACCGGGGGAGCGCGTGCTCGAGGCCGGCGACATCGTCTCCATCGACTCCGGCGCCGACATCGGCGGGTGGAACGGCGATTCCGCCATCACCATCGTTCTGCCCGACCCGGCGCGACCCGAGATCGTAGCCGAGCGTCAGAGGCTCTCCGACGTCACCGAGGCGTCGATGTGGCACGGCATCGCCCGCCTCGCCGTCGCCCGGCATCTCAACGAGATCGGCGAGGCGATCGAGGACTTCATCGAGTCCCAGGGCAGCTACGGCATCCTCACCGACTACATCGGCCACGGCATCGGCCGGAGCATGCACGAGGAGCCGCCGGTGTTCAACTACCGGGTCCGGGCGAAGGGGCCCGACGTGAGGCCCGGTCTCGTGGTGGCGATCGAGCCGATGGTGACCGCCGGGTCGATCGACACCTTCACCCGCGACGACGACTGGACGGTGGCGACCGCCGACGGCAGCATGTCGTCACACTGGGAGCACTCCGTGGCCGTGCACGCCGGCGGCATCTGGGTGCTGACGGCGGCCGACGGCGGCGCGGCCGAGCTCGCGAAGCTCGGCGTCATGCCCGTACCCATCGCCTGACAGGCGGATCTGCTGGCCGGGCGTCTGCCGGGTCGCGCCCGCAGGGTCAGGGCCTGGCGACCCGATCACGCACTCACTTGTCCATGAGGTGCACGAGTGCCTCGATGAAGCTCGCGAAGTCGTTCGAGCCCCGGATGAGCTGCAGCACGTCGTCGCGCTCTGAGAACACTTCGACGAACTGGTCGAAGATCGTCTGGAACGAATTGCGGCCGTTCGAGGAGAAGGCGATCATCGCGACGACGTTCACGCGGTTCTCACCCCAGTCCATCGGGGTGTCGTTCACCGCGATGGCGATCGCGGTACGCTCCGCCGTCATGAGCATCGAATGGGGCACGGCGACCGAGTCGGTGAAGGCGGTCGACGACATGCGTTCGCGTTCGATCGCCCCGTCGATGTACGGCCTGTCGATGACGCCAGCCACGAGCATCCGTTCGCCCAACAGCGTGATCATGTCGACCTCGTCGACGGCCGCGAGGTTCCGCACGAACAGTTCTTCGCTGAAGTACAGCATCAGGTCGTCGCGCAACTGGCGGCGGCGCTGCAGCCGGCGCACGCGCCGCACCGCCCGGCGAATCGTGTCGATGTCGTCGTCGGTGAGGAAGGTCTGCACGAGCACCGCCCGCTCGCCGAGGGCCAGCGCGGGAACCGTGGTGATGATGAGGTCGGTGCTGATCTCCGCGAGGTCGATGTCGGTGCGGGTGATGATCTTCTCGACCTGCACGTCGTCGCCGAGCGCCTGCTCGAGCCGGCGCAGCATCATCAGGTGGATGTCGTAGTAGTTCGGGAACACGAGCGTGCAGGTGACCATCTCCTCGCGTCGCGCCTGGCGTTCGAGGTGCGACCCGACGTGCAGGGCGATGTAGGCGATCTCGTCGTCGTTGATGGTGATCGACTCGGTGCGCTGGATCTCGCTGGCGATGAACACCGCGAGTTCGTAGGTCATCGGGTACGACGTCTTGATCGAGCGGGTCATCGGGTTGCGCGAGTACGAACGCACGCGCGCCCGGGCGATGAGGTTGCGCACGTGCAGGGCCAGCCGCACGGCGAATTCGTCGCCGTTCAGGTCGATCAGGTACTGCTCGCCGGCCTTCCGCGCGATCTGTCGAATGAACTCGACGTCGTCGGTGAGGCCGAGCTGCTCGGTCTGCTCGTCGAGCGGCAGGTCGTGACCGGGGGTGATCACCCGCGTCGTCAGCAGCAGCACGAGGTGGTCGAGGTCGGCGACCGAGAGGGCGACATCGAAGTGGCGGTGCATCAGGTTCAGGATGCCGCCTGCCAGCTCGCTCTGTGCGGGCGCCTGCTCGGGTGCGGACCCGCCGTCGAGCACGAGGTCTTTCTGGGTGCGGTCGACCGCGATCGCGACGTGCAGCAGAACGCTGTCGAGCCCGTACTCGTTCACGAAGTAGCCGCCGGCGTCGAGCAGTTCGAGCAGGTCGGTCTTGAATGCGGTGAGGTTGGCCGAGCCGAACTCGCTCTGGATGCGCTCGACCTCGACGAAGCCGCGAGCACTCTCGGCGCGGAACATGCGGCTGACGAGTCGGCGCCTGTTCTCCTCCGTGCCCTGGGCGGTGACACGGCTGCCCGAACGGTGCAGGCTGAGCCCCGACTCCTCGAGCAGCGGCCTGACCTTCCGGAGGTCGGCCTCCATCGTCGACTCACTGACGAACAGGCTCGCCGCGAGGTCGTAGATGTCGACGCCGCCGGGTGACTCGTTCAGCTGGCGCACGACGCTGTAGAGCCGGTCGCGCGGCCCTTCGGGGTCGCGCTGCCCGATCCAGCTCGCATACGCGTCTCGGTTCAGGCGATAGCCCTCGGGGGAGGAGGCGATGATGTCGTGCGGTTCTGCCGCCGCCTTGGCCGCCGTGACGTAGCTGCGAACGCTGCGGGTTGTGACGCCCAGACGGTCGGCGAGCTGACCCGACGTCATCCAGCCGTCGTTCTCGGCCAGATAGTCGAGCAGCCGCTGGCGTCTGTCGCTCATGGCGTGACACTCTACAGGTCCGTGCCCCGCAGCGAGCTTCCGCGGTGCCTTCCGCAGGGCCTTTCGGCAGGCCTTTCCGCAGGGCATTTCCGCAGGGGCGGAAGATTCCCTGCTGGAACGCACGGCCCATTCTCAGCAGACTTGTCGGGTACCTGAATTCCGGCCGTTCCCGAGCGGCCTGCACGATCGCGCAAGGAGGCGAGAACCGTGACGAACATCCTCGTGGTCTGCGGCGCCGGTGCGTCGAGCACCTTCCTCGCGCACCGCATGCGCACCGCGGCCAGGGCGCGCGGCTACGAAGCGACCGTGAAGGCCGCGAGCCAGTCGGCGTTGGATTCCCGGATGCCCGGGGTCGACGTACTGCTCGTCGGTCCGCATCTCGCTGCCGAGCTGCCCGTGCTGGCCGAGATCGCCGGGGGCTACGGCGTGCCGGTGGCGCTGCTGCCCGAGTCGATCTTCGGCAGCGGTGGCGAGCACGAGGCACTGAGCATTGCGATCGACGCCCTGCGCGACATCCAGAACCCGAACGAGCCCGACCTCGACCCCTTGCCCGCAACGACAACCACGGAGGACCTCTCATGACCGAACGCACTGCGACCATCGCCTCGTCCCACGGCCTGCACGCCCGCCCTGCCTCGCTCTTCACGCAGGCGGTCGCCAAGTCGGGTGTGAAGGTGCACCTGGCGAAGGGCGACGGCAAGGCGGTGAACGCTGCGAGCATCCTCGGCATCATCTCGCTGGGCATCGAGTCGGGCGACACCGTGACCCTGTCGGCCGAGGGGGAGAACTCCGAGACCGTGCTCGACGACCTCGCCGCGATGCTGGAGCGCGACCTCGATGCCGAGTGACGCGACGCTTCCGGCAGCGGGTAGCGGCTCCGGCGTGACGACGCTGCTCCGCGGAGCCGGTATCGGCCGCGGCCTCGCCGTCGGGCCGGTGCTGCGGATGCCCGCACCCCTGCCCGAGCCGGCCGAGACGCCCTCGACCCTCACTCCGGCCGCCGAGCTCGACCGCGCGACCGCGGCGCTCGCCGCGACCGCAGCAGACATCCGCGCCCGCGGCGAACGGGCCGGCGGAACCGCGCACGACGTGCTCGAGGCGCAGGCCTTCATGGCCGAAGACCCGACCCTCGCCGACGATGTCGAGGCCCGTGTGCAGGGCGGTCTGACCGCCGAGCGGGCCGTCTTCGAGGCGTTCGCCGGCTTTCGCGACCTGCTGGTGAGCATGGGCGGCTACATGGCCGAGCGCGCAACCGACCTGAACGACGTGTCGCAGCGCGTGGTGGCGAACCTGCAGGGTGTGCCGGCCCCCGGCATCCCCGACCCCGACTTCGCGTTCGTGCTCGTCGCCCGTGACCTCGCGCCCGCCGACACGGCGCTTCTCGACCTCGACAAGGTGCTCGCCCTCATCACGAGCGAGGGCGGCCCGACCTCGCACACGGCGATTCTGGCGCGCGACAAGGCGATCGTCGCCGTGGTGGGTGCCGCCGGCGCCCTGGAGCTGGCCGACGGCGAGACGGTGATCGTGGATGCCGCGGCCGGCTCGGTCACCGCGTCACCGAGCGCAGACGACATCGCGGCTGCGCAGCAGACGCTCGCCGAGCGGAAGGCGCGCCCCTCCGCCCCGACCGGCGCCGGCCGCCTCGCCGACGGAACCGCCGTACCCCTCCTCGCGAACCTCGGCTCTGCGGATGCCGCGGCCGACGCCGTGGGCAAGGGCGCCGAGGGCGTCGGGCTGTTCCGCACCGAGTTCCTCTTCCTCGACTCCACCGCCGCGCCCACGGTAGAGGCGCAGCAGGAGCAGTACACGAAACTCCTCGCCGCGTTCCCGGGCAAGAAGGTCGTCGTGCGGGCGCTCGATGCCGGAGCCGACAAGCCGCTCAGCTTCCTCAACGACGCCGACGAGGAGAACCCGGCCCTCGGCCTCCGTGGTCTGAGGGCGCTGCGCGCCAACGAACAGATCCTGCGCGACCAGCTCACCGCCCTCGCGAACGCTGACGCCGTCACCGACGCCGACCTCTGGGTCATGGCGCCGATGGTGTCGACCGTCGAGGAGACCCGCTACTTCACGGCCCTCGGCCGGGAGCTCGGGCTGAAGACGCTGGGCGTGATGGTGGAGGTTCCCTCTGCCGCGCTGCTGGCCGACCGCATCCTCGCCGACGCGGACTTCGCCAGCATCGGCACCAACGACCTGACCCAGTACACCCTCGCTGCCGACCGCCTTCTCGGGTCGGTCGCCGCATTCCAGGACCCGTGGCATCCGGCCGTTCTCCGACTCGTCGGTGACGTCGGGCGCGCGGGCCAGGCCCTCGACAAGCCGGTCGGTGTCTGCGGTGAGGCAGCGGCAGATCCGTTGCTCGCCGTGGTGCTCGTCGGCCTGGGGGTGACATCCCTCTCGATGTCGCCCGCTGCGCTCGCCGACGTGCGTGCCGAACTGGCGCTGTACACGCTCGAGCAGGCACAGCACTACGCCACGCTGGCGCTGGCCGCCAACTCGGCGTTCGAGGCGCGCGCCGCGGTGCTCGAGGCCCAGACCCACCCCAGCAGTACCGATCCCAGCAGTACCGACCCCAGCAGTACCCACCCCCGCAATACCCATCCCCGCAGTTCCCACGCACACGAAGGAGACAGGCCATGACGACGACGTCAACCACCCAGACCGGCGGGCCCGCCGGCACCCAGACGAAGGGGGGAGCCCGCGTCGCCGTACAGCGATTCGGAACCTTCCTTTCGGGAATGGTGATGCCCAACATCGCCGCGTTCATCGCCTGGGGCCTCATCACGGCCCTCTTCATCCAGACGGGCTGGCTCGCCCAGTTCGGCATTCTGGTGCCGGCGATCGGCGGTTTCCCGAGCGCTGACGGAACCGCGAACGTCGGTCTCGTCGCCCCCATGATCACCTACCTGCTGCCGCTGCTCATCGCGAACACCGGCGGCCGGATGATCTACAACACCCGAGGCGGCGTCATCGCCGTCATCGCGACCATGGGTGTCATCGTCGGCAGCCCGGTTCCGATGTTCATCGGGGCCATGATCATGGGCCCGCTCGCCGCCTACCTGATGAAGCAGATCGACAAGATCTGGGCCGGCAAGATCAAGCCCGGCTTCGAGATGCTCGTCGACAACTTCTCGGGCGGCATTCTCGGCGCGATCCTCGCCGTCATCGGCTTCTACCTGATCGCCCCGGTGATCACCGGGCTGAGCGCGGCCCTCGAGTCGGCGGTCAACGGGCTGGTCAACCTCGGTCTGCTGCCGCTGGCCTCGATCCTGGTCGAGCCCGGCAAGGTGCTGTTCCTGAACAACGCGATCAACCACGGCGTGTTCACGCCGCTGGGTGTGCAGCAGGTGTCGGAGTCGGGCAAGAGCATCCTGTTCCTGATCGAATCGAACCCCGGCCCCGGTGTCGGCATTCTGATCGCCTTCGCGATCTTCGGTGTGGGTCTGGCCAAGGCCAGCGCTCCCGGTGCGATCATCATCCAGTTCTTCGGCGGAATCCACGAGATCTACTTCCCGTACGTTCTGATGAAGCCGATGACGATCATCGCCGCGATCCTCGGTGGCATGACCGGCGTGTTCGTGAACGTGCTCTTCCAGACGGGGCTGCGCGCACCGGCTTCGCCCGGGTCGATCATCGCGATCCTGATCCAGACGGCGCCCGACTCCTACGTCGGCGTCATCCTGTCGGTCATCGCCTCTGCGGCCGTGTCGTTCCTCGTCACCGCGGTCATCCTGCGCGCCTCGCGCAAGCGTGACCTCGCTGCCGAGAACGCGGGCGACCTGAGCGCTGCCATTGCGCAGACCCAGGCCAACAAGGGCAAGGAGAGCTCGGTTCTCGGTCACCTGCAGGCCGACGGCCTGGCGAACGAGGCGGGCGGCCTGGCCGACCTGTCGACCCGCGACCGTGACGCAGCCGAAGAAGTGTCGCGTGCCCAGGAGGCACAGTCGATGACCGCGGTGCACAACATCGTGTTCGCCTGCGACGCCGGCATGGGCTCGAGCGCCATGGGAGCATCCGTTCTGCGCAACAAGATCAAGAAAGCCGGCATCACGGACGTTACTGTGGTGAACAAGGCGATCTCGAACCTCACCGACGACATCGATCTGGTCATCACCCACCAGGACCTGACCGCTCGGGCGAGGCAGCAGTCGCCGAGTGCCGAGCACGTTTCGGTCGACAACTTCATGTCGAGCCCGAAATACGACGAGATCGTCGGTCTGCTCGAGCGCCAGCACGACACCGAAAAGGCGTAGGCGACAGCCCCGCCAGCCGCACGACAAGGAGACGGAATTCTCATGAGCGACGTATTGACGCAGAACTCGATCAAGATCCACGGAACGGCCGAGACGAAGGAGGAGGCGATCGCCGAGGCGAACGAACTGCTGCTCGCGGTCGGAGCGGTGACGAACGACTACCTGGCGTCGATGCTCGAGCGTGAGAATTCCGTCTCCACCTACATGGGCAACTACCTCGCGATCCCGCACGGCACGAACGAGGGCAAGGATGCGATCCTCGCCTCCGCACTCTCGTTCGTGCGCTACGCGAAGCCCATCGACTGGAACGGCGAGGAGGTTCGCTTCGTGGTCGGCATCGCCGGCAAGGAGGGCGGCCACCTCGACATCCTGTCGAAGATCGCCATCATCTTCAGCGACGAAGACGAGGTCGAGAAACTGCTGAAGGCGCCGAGCGACGAAGCCGTCTTCGCGCTCCTCTCCGAGGTGAACGAAGACTGATGAAGGCCGTTCACTTCGGGGCAGGGAACATCGGGCGCGGTTTCGTCGGGCTCATTCTGCACAACGCGGGCTACGAGGTCGTCTTCGCCGACGTCAACTCCGATCTCATCGACGCCCTCGCCGCCGCGCCGACCTACGACGTACACGAAGTCGGGCTCTCGCCCCGCACGTGGACGGTCGACAACTTCCGGGCGCTGAACAGTGCGGCAGACGAGGCCGGCGTCATCGCCGAGATCGCGTCTGCCGACATCGTCACGACGGCGGTCGGCCCCACCATCCTGCGCTTCGTCGCTCCGCTGATCGGGCGGGCGCTGCTCGCGCGCTCCGATTCAGACGCACCGCTGCAGGTCATGGCCTGCGAGAACGCGATCAATGCGACGGATGCCCTGCGGGGCCACATCGAAGCCTCCCTCGGCGACGACTTCGCTGCCGTCTCGGGGCGTGCCGTGTTCGCGAACACGGCCGTCGACCGCATCGTTCCCGGCCAGGCTCCGGATGCCGGCCTGAACGTGACCGTCGAGGACTTCTTCGAGTGGGCCATCGAGGCCGGCCCGTTCGGCGACGCTCTGCCGAACATCCCCGAAGCCCACTTCGTACCCGACCTCGCTCCCTACATCGAGCGGAAGCTGTTCACGGTGAACACCGGGCACGCGGCGACAGCGTACTTCGGGGCCGCGGAGGGCATCGCACCGGTCGCCGAGGCGATCGCCGTGCCCGACATCTTCCAGAAGGTGAAGGCCGTTCTCGAGGAGACGAAGACACTGCTCGTCGCCAAGCACGAGTTCGAGCCGGCCGTGCAGGAGGCCTACCTCGAGAAGAACCTGCAGCGGTTCGCCAACCCGTACCTCCCCGACACCGTCGACCGGGTGGGCCGAGCGCCGCTCCGGAAGCTCAGCCGCAAGGAGCGCTTCATCGGGCCGGCCGCGCAGCTCGCCGAGCGGGGCATCGAGCCCACGGCGCTCCTGGTCGCCATTCGGGCCGCCCTCGAATTCGACGTGCCGGCGGATCCCGAGTCGGTGCAGCTGCAGCAGATTCTCGCGTCACGGTCGGCTGAGGATGCCGTGGCCGAGGTCACGGGCATAACAGAGGGTCACCCGCTGTTCACTTCACTGGTGCAGACCTTCAGATCGGTCGCCTCGGGTAGCTGAGCCTATGGTAGGCTCGATCTTTGGTGTCTAGGCACCGAGACAATACACGCACGACCAGTTATCAATACTTCTACAGACAGTGAGTTATGGCCAAAAAAGACGGTGTCATCGAGATCGAGGGCGCAGTGGTCGAGGCTCTTCCCAACGCGATGTTCCGCGTTGAGTTGACCAACGGACACAAAGTGCTTGCCCACATTTCGGGCAAGATGCGACAGCACTACATCCGCATCCTCCCTGAGGACCGCGTGATCGTGGAGCTCAGCCCCTACGACCTCACCCGTGGTCGTATCGTCTACCGCTACAAGTAGCAGTCGTTGATCGCTGGAAAGTAACGGCCCGCCGCACTCGGTGGGTACGAAGACAGCGAAAAAGGAAAACAGAACAATGAAGGTCAACCCCAGCGTCAAGCCGATCTGCGAGCACTGCCGAGTCATTCGCCGCAACGGAAACGTCATGGTCATCTGCAAGTCGAACCCGCGCCACAAGCAGCGCCAGGGCTAGCAGCACCCCCAGTTTCATAGCAGAGCCAGAAACCCGGGCTCCTCTTCGGAGGGGCCCGGGGGACACCCGCGGTTGGAGGCCGCGGCACCGGAGCTGCTACAGACCTCCACTCACAACAGGAGCATGCCACCATGGCACGTATTGCAGGAGTAGACATTCCGCGCGACAAGCGCGTGGAGGTCGCACTGACTTACATCTACGGCGTCGGCCGCACGAGGGCGCTTCAGACCCTCGCCGACACCGAGATCTCGGGTGACGTTCGCGTCAAAGATCTCACCGACGAGCAGCTGGTCGCCCTGCGCGACCACATCGAAGGCGCCTACAAGGTAGAGGGTGACCTCCGCCGCGAGGTCGCCGCCGACATCCGCCGCAAGGTCGAGATCGGCAGCTACCAGGGCATCCGTCACCGCCGCGGCCTGCCCGTGCACGGCCAGCGCACCAAGACCAACGCTCGTACCCGCAAGGGCCCGAAGCGCACCGTTGCAGGCAAGAAGAAGGCCCGATAGCCAACACTTCCGGGCTCACGCCCCGAAGCACGGCATCGCCATAAACGTTTTAGGAGAACATCATGGCAGCACCAAAATCGGCCGCTCGTAAGCCGCGGCGCAAAGAGAAGAAGAACATCCCCGTCGGCCAGGCTCACATCAAGTCGACGTTCAACAACACGATCGTCACGATCACCGATCCCTCCGGTGCCGTGCTGAGCTGGGCCTCGTCGGGAACCGTCGGCTTCAAGGGTTCACGCAAGTCGACCCCGTTCGCCGCGCAGCTGTCGGCCGAGTCGGCCGCCCGCCAGGCGCAGGAGCAGGGCGTCAAGAAGGTCGACGTCTTCGTCAAGGGCCCGGGTTCGGGTCGCGAGACCGCGATCCGTTCGCTCCAGGCCGCCGGCCTCGAGGTCGGAACGATCAACGACGTCACCCCGCAGGCGCACAACGGGTGCCGCCCGCCCAAGCGTCGTCGCGTCTGACCTGATTCCTGTTTTCAGAAGCGACACGCGCTTCTGAAAAGTTCGCGTGCCAAGGCCATCTCTTCGGAGATGGTCTTGGTGCGTGCTGAACTTTCTCAGTTTGATAACTCAATAACGTCGGGCTCGCCACCCGGTATGCAAACGCAAGTGTCATATAGCGGACACTTAGCCGAAAGGAATCAACAGTGCTCATTGCACAGCGTCCAACGCTCACCGAAGAGAACATCTCCGAGTTCCGTTCGCGGTTCGTCATCGAACCCCTGGAGCCCGGTTTCGGTTACACCCTCGGTAACTCCCTCCGCCGCACCCTGCTCTCGTCGATTCCCGGCGCAGCGGTCACCAGCATCCGTCTCGACGGCGTGCTGCACGAGTTCAGCACCATCCCGGGTGTGAAAGAAGACGTCACCGAGATCATCCTGAACATCAAGGGGCTGGTCGTCTCGAGCGAGCACGACGAGCCGATCACGGCCTACCTGCGCAAGCACGCGTCGGGCCAGGTCACGGCTGCCGACATCTCGGCTCCGGCCGGTGTGGAGATCCACAACCCCGACCTCGTGATCGCCACCCTGAACGACAAGGCGAAGTTCGAGCTCGAGCTGATCATCGAGCGTGGCCGCGGCTACGTCTCGTCGACCCAGAACCGCAGCGAGTTCAGCGAAGCGGGCCAGATCCCGGTCGACTCGATCTACTCGCCCGTGCTCAAGGTCACCTACCGCGTCGAGGCCACCCGTGCCGGTGAGCGCACCGACTTCGACCGCCTCGTGGTCGACGTCGAGACGAAGCCGGCCATCACGCCGCGCGACGCAATCGCTTCGGCCGGGCGCACGCTCACCGAGCTGTTCGGTCTCGCTCGCGAGCTGAACACCGCCGCAGAGGGCATCGAGATCGGCCCGGCTCCCGTCGACGCCGTTCTGAGCTCCGAGCTCGCCGTGCCGATCGAAGACCTCGACCTGTCTGTGCGCTCGTACAACTGCCTCAAGCGCGAGGGAATCAACACGGTCAGCGAGCTCGTTGCGCTGAGCGAGACCCAGCTCATGAACATTCGCAACTTCGGCCAGAAGTCAGTGGATGAAGTCAAGGACAAGCTCGTTGAGCTTGGCCTGTCGCTGAAGGACACGGTGCCCGGCTTCGACGGCGCCCACTTCTACGGCGGCTACGACGACGAGAACATCTAACCCCCACTTGTCTTCGCTCCGGCCCGGCCGGACTGATTTCACGAACCACTCACTGGAGAAAACGACATGCCTACCCCCACTAAAGGGCCCCGCCTCGGCGGCGGGCCGGCGCACGAGCGCCTGCTGCTCGCGAACCTGGCCGCTCAGCTGTTCACGCACAAGAGCATCAAGACCACCGAGACGAAGGCCAAGCGCCTCCGCCCGGTAGCCGAGCGTCTCATCACGTTCGCCAAGAAGGGCGACCTGCACGCCCGTCGTCGCGTTCTCGCGACCATCGGTGACAAGAGCGTCGTGCACGAGCTGTTCACCGAGATCGCTCCGCTGGTCGCCGAGCGTGACGGTGGCTACACCCGCATCACGAAGCTCGGCTTCCGTAAGGGCGACAACGCCTCGATGGTGCAGATCGAGCTCGTTCTCGAGCCCGTGACGCCGAAGGTGCGTTCGACCCGCAGCAGCGCGGCCGCCGCGCCCGTCGCCGACGAGACCCCTGCGAACGACGACACCGTCGTCTCCGACGAGGCCACCGACTCCGACGTTCCCGCCGAGGAGACCGAGGCTGTCGAGACGAGCGAGCCCATCGCCGACGAGGAGCCCACCGAGGCTGCCGCCGAGGTCGAGGAAGACGCTGCCGAGAAGGCCGACACCAAGTAGTTCCGCACCACGCGAGAACCCCGGCACCCGAGCGCGGCTGCCGGGGTTCTTTTTTGCGCCAAAAGGTAAGTTATACTCAGATTCGCTTGTCATAGGGGATGAACGTGTGGAGAGTAAATGAAGAAGCGCAGCCTGTTCTCGTCGAAGATCGCCGCCGGGTTCGCCGGCCCCGAGGTGAGTCTCGACGGCAAAGACGTGGCCCTGCTGAGGGAGCTGGCCCGTGATTCACGCCAGTCGCAGCGGGCCCTCAGCCGGAAGGTCGGAATGTCGCCGCCTGCCGTCGCCGAGCGGCTTGCCCGGTTCGAGCGAACAGGTGTCGTCAAGCAGTACTCCGTCGCGATCGACTGGGCGCGGCTGGGCCTCGGTGTCGTCGCCGTGGTGAACATCACGCTGAAACCCGAGGAAGACCGGTCAGCGACCATCGACGCCCTGGCCGAACTGCCCGAACTCGAGCAGCTCACCGTCGTCACCGGCCGGTACGACCTCACGGCCCGCTTCCGCATCAGCGACCAGCCGCACCTGCGCGAACTCATTCTCGAGCGCGTGCCGGGCATGCCGGGCATCCTGCGCACAGAGACCCTGCTCGGCCTTGGTACTGTCGACACCGACGACTTCGCGTCGAGAATGTTCGAGACGTACCCCGAGGGTGCCGAGCTGGGGGCAGCGCCCGCGATCTGAGAGGCGGCGGGCGTGGCCGAGCTGGTGCGGGTGCGATTCGACCTGGCCTACGAGGGAACCGACTTCGCGGGCTGGGCCAAGCAGCCCGGGCTCCGTACGGTGCAGGGCGAGCTCGAGGGCGCGCTGGCCCGGTTGTACTCCGGCCTCGGTGTGCTGCCGTCGGTGGTCGTCGCCGGGCGCACGGATGCCGGGGTGCACGCCCAGGGCCAGGTCGTGCACCTCGACCTGACGCCGGAGCAGGCGGCGAACATCCGGATCAGCCGCATCGCCCTGAGCGTGAACGGGGTGCTCGGCCGCGTGGCCGACATCGTCGTGCGGCGCACGAGCGTCGCCCCCGAAGGCTTCGACGCCCGGTTCTCGGCGCTCTGGCGCCGGTACGAGTACCGCATCGCCGACACCCTGCCGGCGCGGAGCCCGCTCACCCGGCGCATCACGGCGTGGACGACGAAGGTGCTCGACGTCGACGCCATGCAGGAGGTCGCGAACGAACTGCTGGGCCTTCACGACTGGGCCTCGTTCTGCAAGCCGCGGGCGTTCGCCACCACCATCCGCACCCTGCAGGACTTCCGCTGGTCACGGGGCGATGACGGCATCGTCTCCGCGACACTGCAGGCCGACGCGTTCTGCCACAGCATGGTGCGCGCGGTCGTCGGTGCCTCTGTGGCGGTGGGGGAGGGCCGGCTCGCCCTCGACGACATCGTGCGGCTCCGCGATGCGCTCGAGCGAACGAGTGCGTTCAAGGTGATGCCCGCCCGCGGCCTCACTCTCACAGAAGTCGGGTATCCGGATGCCGCGGGCCTGGCGCAGCGCGCGGAGGAGACCCGCGCCCGCCGTTCACGGGAGTTGCTCGCCGAGCACCGACTGGCTATCGGGCTCCAGATCGACTAGAGTCGACCCTTGGTGTGCAACAGTTCTCTGTGCCGCCCGAAGTTGAGCCCTCCACAGGCCCGTTCCTCGCTCGCGAAACCGATCCTCTCGGTGTGCGCGAAGTGAATCGGCCACGGAGTGGGATTCACGGACACCTCATTTCGACCAAGAAAGCACTATCACTGTGACTCGTACCTATTCTCCCAAAGTGAGCGAGATCGTTCGCAACTGGGTCATCATCGACGCGACCGACGTCGTGCTCGGCCGCCTGGCCAGCCACGCCGCGATCATCCTGCGCGGCAAGAACAAGCCGACCTTCAGCCCGCACCTCGACGGTGGCGACTTCGTCATCATCATCAACGCGGAGAAGGTCGCCCTGACCGGCTCGAAGGCCGCCCAGAAGATCGCCTACCGCCACTCGGGTTACCCGGGCGGTCTCTCGTCGATGAACTACACGCAGCTCCTCGAGACGAACCCCACCCGCGCGGTCGAGAAGGCCATCCGCGGCATGCTCCCGAAGAACTCGATCGGTCGTGCCCAGCTGACGAAGCTGAAGGTCTACACCGGCTCTGAGCACCCTCACGCTGCCCAGCAGCCCGTTCCCTACACCTTCGACCAGGTCGCGCAGTAGCGCCCGCCGGTCTTTCAGACTTCAGACAAAGGATTCGTAACCAAAGTGGCGAAAATCGCAGACCAGATCGACGTAGCTCCCGAGAGCTACTCGACTGAAACCCCCACCGTCGAGACCCCGAAGGCTGCTCGCCCCGTGCTGAGCGTCGGCGGCGCGGCCGTCGGTCGTCGCAAGCAGGCCATCGCCCGCGTGCGTCTCACCCCCGGCTCCGGCACCATCGTCGTCAACGGCCGTGAGTTCGAGGACTTCTTCCCGAACAAGCTGCACCAGCAGCTGATCAACGACCCGTTCAAGCTCCTCGACCTGCTCGGCAGCTACGACGTCATCGCGAAGATCTCCGGCGGCGGCCCCTCCGGCCAAGCCGGTGCACTGCGCCTCGGCATCGCCCGCGCGCTCAACGAGATCGACGAAGAGAACAACCGCGCGACCCTGAAGAAGGCCGGCTTCCTGAGCCGCGACGCCCGAGTCAAGGAGCGCAAGAAGGCTGGTCTCAAGAAGGCCCGTAAGGCTCCTCAGTTCTCCAAGCGCTGATCGCCCCCGGCGTTTAGTTCTTCGTTGTGGCTGGCCTGTTCGGCACCGATGGTGTGCGTGGGCTCGCGAACAGAGATGTCACGGCAGATCTGGCTCTTCGCGTAGCTCAAGCCGCCTCCGTGGTGCTCGGCGCCCCGGCACGTTCAGCCGGCCGACGACCGATCGCGGTTCTCGCACGAGACCCGCGTACCTCCGGTGATTTCATCGCCGCAGCGGTCGCGGCCGGCTTTGCCAGTTCGGGCGTCGACGTGTTCGACGCCGGTGTGATCCCCACGCCGGCCGCCGCCTATCTCGTCGCCGACCTCGGCGCCGACTTCGGCTGCATGATCTCCGCTTCGCACAACCCTGCGCCCGACAACGGCATCAAGTTCTTCGCGCGCGGCGGCAAGAAGCTCGACGACGAGATCGAGGAGGCCATCGAGGCCGCCCTCGGTGAACCGTTCCTGGTTCCGCTCGGTGGCGACGTCGGTCGCATCCGGCGCTTCGCCGACGCCGAAGACCGCTACGTGGTGCACCTCCTCGGCACGCTTCCACACCGGCTCGACGGCATCCACGTCGTGCTCGACTGCGCGCACGGCGCAGCGGCGGGGGTCTCGCCCGACGTCTTCACCGATGCCGGCGCCCGCGTCACCGTGATGGGCAACGACCCCAACGGCGAGAACATCAACGACGGTGTGGGCTCGACCCACCTCGCCGGTCTCGCCGCCGCCGTCGTCGAGCACGGCGCCGACCTCGGCATCGCGCACGACGGCGACGCCGACCGCTGCCTCGCGATCGACGCCACGGGCGCGGTCGTCGACGGCGACCAGATCATGGCCATCCTCGCGACCGCCCTGAACCAGCGCGGGGCGCTCGTCGAGAGCACTCTCGTCGCCACCGTCATGTCGAACCTCGGGCTCCGCAGGGCGATGGCGGAGCAGGGCATCCGGATGCTCGAGACGAAGGTGGGCGACCGCTACGTGCTCGAGGCGATCAACGCCAACGGGTACAACCTCGGCGGTGAGCAGTCGGGTCACATCATCTTCGGCGACTACGCGACGACGGGTGACGGCATCCTGACCGGGCTGCAGCTGGCGAGCCACATGGCCGGCACGGGCAAGACGCTGGCCGAGCTGGCGTCGGTGATGACGGTCTACCCGCAGACGCTCATCAACGTGGCCGGGGTCGACCGTTCGCGGTCGACGACCGACGAGGTGCTGGCCGCCGCCGTGCGGGCCGCAGGCGAGGAGCTCGGGGATTCGGGCCGTGTGCTGCTGCGGCCTTCGGGAACCGAGCCGCTGGTGCGCGTGATGGTGGAGGCCGCCGACCAGGCGACCGCCGACCGCGTGGCCGAGGGCCTCGCCGCCGTCGTGCGCGCCCAGCTCGCGCTCTAGCGCAGGCTGCCCCGCTGGGCTCCTGCGCAGTCTGCCCCGCGCTGGGCGGGGGCCGCCGGTCGCTAGAGCTTGCGGAGGAGCACGCGGGAGACCGCGTGGTTGGCGCCCTTCTGCAGCACGAGGGTCGCGCGCGAGCGGGTGGGCAGCACGTTCTGCAGCAGGTTCGGCTCGTTGATCGACTCCCAGATGGTGCGCGCGGTGCGTCGCGCCTCCTCCTCGGTGAGGCTCGAGTACCGGTGGAAGTACGAGCTCGGGTTCGCGAAGGCGCCGCGCTGCAGTTTCAGGAAGCGCTCTTCGTACCAGTGCGCGATGTCGGTCGTGCGGGCATCCACATAGATCGTGAAGTCGAAGAGGTCGCTGACCGCGAGACGGTGGGCGGGCGACGGCGGCTGCAGCACGTTCAGACCCTCGACGATGAGGATGTCGGGCTGGCGCACGACGATCTGCGCGTTCGGCACGATGTCGTAGCTGAGGTGCGAGTAGAACGGGGCACGCACCTCTTCGGCCCCGCTCTTCACGGCGCTCACGAAGCGCAGCAGCGCGCGGCGGTCGTAGCTCTCGGGAAAGCCCTTGCGGTCCATGATGCCGCGACGGTTCAGCTCGCGGTTCGGCAGCAGGAAGCCGTCGGTGGTGACGAGCTCGACGCGGGGCGTGTCATCCCAGCGCGCCAGCAGCTCGCGGAGCAGCCGCGCGATGGTCGACTTGCCGACCGCCACAGAGCCCGCGACGCCGACGACGAACGGCGTGCGCTCCGCCCGCTCGCCGAGAAAGTCTGCGGTCTGGCGGTGCAGGTGCTGGCGCGCCCCCGCGTAGAGGTTCAGCAGCCGACTGAGGGGCAGATAGACCTCGCCGACCTCTGTCATGTCGAGCGGCTCGCCGAGGCCCCGCAACTGCACGATCTCGGTTTCGAGGAGCGGATGCGGCGTGGCCGGGGCCAGCGCTGCCCAGTCGGCCCTGTCGATCTCGACGTAGGGAGTCGTCTGCCCCACTGCGGGAATCGACGCGGAATCAGCCATAGGAGTCCATTGTGCCTCAACTCAGGGAACCCCCCTGTAAAATCGAATCCATGTGTGGAATCGTGGGCTACGTCGGACGACCAAAAAGCCTGGAGGTTCTCCTCGGGGGGCTGCGGCGACTCGAGTACCGCGGATACGACTCCGCCGGGGTGGCGATCATCACCGAGGAGGGCGACCTGGTCACGCGAAAGCGTGCGGGCAAGCTCTCCGTGCTGGTGGATGATCTGGCCGCAGAGGCGCTGACCGACGGTTCGACGGGCATCGGTCACACCCGGTGGGCGACCCACGGCGGCCCGACCGACGTCAACGCGCACCCGCATCTGAGCAGGGACGGCAAGCTCGCGCTCATCCACAACGGCATCATCGAGAACTTCGCCGAACTGAAGGCCGAGCTGCTCGCCGACGGTTACACCTTCGAGAGCGAGACCGACACGGAGGTGGCCGCGAAGTTGCTCGGTCGCGAGTACGAGGCCGGGGGCGGGCTCGCTGCCGCACTCGGCCGGGTCGTCGTGCGCCTCGAGGGCGCCTTCACGCTGCTCGCCCTGCACCGGGACGAGCCGCTCGTCGTGGTCGGCGCCCGCCGCAACTCCCCGCTGGTCATCGGGCTGGGTGACGGCGAGAACTTCCTGGGGTCGGATGTCGCGGCCTTCGTCGAGCACACGCGGCGCGCGGTGGCCATCGGCCAGGACCAGATCGTGACGATCACGCCCGATTCGGTGACGGTGACGGACTTCTTCGGCACCGACGTCGAGGCGCAGGAGTTCCAGGTCTCGTGGGATGCCTCCGCCGCCGAGAAGGGCGGCTGGTCGAGCTTCATGGCGAAGGAGATCAGCGAGCAGCCCGAGGCGGTCGCGAACACGCTGCGTACGCGCATCCATGACGACCGTGTCGTTCTACCCGACCTGGCGGGGCTCGGGGAGAAACTCGCCGACATCGACCGCATCGTCATCATCGCGTGCGGTACCGCGAGCTACGCGGGCATGCTCGGCAAGTACGCCCTCGAGAAGTGGGCCCGCATCCCGGTGGAGGTGCAGCTCTCGCACGAGTTCCGGTACAGCGAGCCCGTGTTGACGCCGCGCACGCTGGTGGTCTCGATCAGCCAGTCGGGCGAGACGATGGACACGCTGATGGCCGTCAAGTACGCGATCGACGCAGGTGCGGCGACGCTCTCGATCTGCAACACGCAGGGGGCGACGATCGCCCGCGAGTCGGATGCGGTGATCTACACGCACGCGGGCCCCGAGGTCGCGGTGGCGTCGACGAAGGCGTTCGTCGCGCAGATCGCGGCGCTCTACCTCTTCGGCCTGCACCTCGCCGAGGTGCGCGGAACGCTGTCGGGCGACGAGATCGCCGGGGCTCTCGACGAGCTGTCGAGCATCCCCGGGAAGCTCGAGCAGGTGCTGCTGACCTCCACCCGCATCCAGGAGCTGGCGAAGTGGATGTCGGACTCCCGCGCCGTGCTCTTCCTGGGTCGGCACGTGGGATACCCGGTGGCACTCGAAGGGGCGCTGAAGCTCAAGGAGCTGGCGTACATCCACGCGGAGGGATTCGCCGCCGGCGAGCTGAAGCACGGGCCGATCGCACTGATCGAGCCGGGCCAGCCGGTGTTCGTGGTGGTGCCGAGCCCGCGCGACCCGAACTCCCTGCACGCGAAGGTCGTGTCGAACATCCAGGAGATCCGTGCGCGCGGTGCCCGCATTCTGGCGGTCGCCGAGCAGGGCGATGCCGCGGTGCTGCCCTTCGCCGACGAAGTGATTCCGATTCCGTTGGCGGGTGCGCTGTTCGAGCCGCTGCTGGCCGTTGTTCCGCTGCAGATCTTCGCGATGGAGTTGGCGACCGCCAAGGGCCTCGACGTCGATCAGCCCCGCAACCTCGCCAAATCGGTCACGGTCGAGTAGCGGCCCGGGGTTCGGGTTCGTGATCATCGGCGTGGGTGTCGACATCGTCGACGTACCGCGGTTCAAGCGGTCATTGTCGCGCACTCCGGCCCTCGTGACGCGGCTGTTCGCTGAGAGCGAACGCGCCCTGTCGCTTCGTTCGCTGGCCGCTCGGTTCGCGGCGAAAGAGGCGTTGGTGAAGGCGGTGGGCGACCCGACCGGGTTCCGCTGGCACGACGTCGAGATCGTGTCGGATGCGCACGGCAAGCCGTCCTTCCGGCTCGCCGGGTTCGCCGCCGAGTCGGTGGCGGCGCACGGCATCGGAGTGCTGCACCTGTCGATGAGCCACGACGGGGATTCTGCGTGCGCGTTCGTGGTGGCGGAAGGCGGGGCGCAGTGAGTGCGGTGGATGAGGTCGGCGGAGTGGCCGAGGCGCCGCCGCTGCGGTTGGCCGTGATCGACCTCGGTGCGGTGCGGCACAATGTGCAGGCGGTGCGGGCGCTGGTCGGGCCGGCCGAGGTGATGGCCGTGGTCAAGGCGAACGGGTACGGGCACGGTGCCGTGCAGGTCGCGCGCGCGGCGATCGACGCCGGTGCGACGTGGTTAGGGGTGGCCGACCTCGACGAGGCGCTGGCGCTACGGGATGCCGGGCTCGACGTTCCGGTGCTGGCGTGGTTGCACGGGCCGCAGGCGGGGTTCACCCAGGCGGTTCTGCGGTCGATCGATGTGGGCGTGAGTTCGGTGCGCCAGCTCGACGCGATCGCGGCGACGGTGGCGGAGCTGCGGCGGGAGGTCGGCGCTGTGGCGCGCGTTCAGCTGAAGATCGACACGGGGCTCGGGCGGAACGGCGCGTGCGAGGCCGAGTGGAGCGCACTCTTCGGGCGGGCTGCGGAGCTCGAACGGAGCGGCGAAGTGGTGGTGACGGGGCTGTTCAGTCACCTCTCCAACACCAGCGACGAGGAGGACCGCGCCCAGCTCGCGCGGCTGCACAGCGCGGTCGAGCAGGCCCGGGTGGCCGGTGTGGTGCCGCCGATCATCCACCTCGCGTCGACGGCGGGGGCGCTGCGACTGCCGGAGACGAGGCTGTCGATGGTGCGACTCGGGATCGGGATGTACGGGCTGTCGCCGTTCGACGACGCAACGTCTGCCGACCTGGGGCTGCGGCCCGCGATGCGCGTCGAAGGGCGGGTCATCTCGGTGAAGCGCGTGCCGACGGGCAGCGCCGTCTCGTACGGCTACACCTACCGCACCTCGGCGGAGTCGACCCTGGCGCTGGTGGCGCTCGGCTATGCAGACGGGATTCCGCGGCTGGGGTCGAACCGGGCGCCCGTGTCGATCGGCGGCGAGCGGTTCCGTGTGTCGGGGCGTATCGCGATGGACCAGTTCGTGGCCGACGTGCACGACGCGTCCGTGGCGGTGGGGGACCGGGTCGTGCTGTTCGGTGACCCTCGGGACGGGCATCCGTCGGCCGAGGAGTGGGCGGAAGCCGCCGAGACGATCAACTACGAGATCGTGACCCGGGTCGGGCAGCGCATCGAACGGCGGTACGTGTCGTGAGCGAGCACATCGTGAAGGAAGACCTCCTGCGGAGCGGGGATGCGCCCGAGCGGGTGGCGCGGATAAACCTCGACGCGTTCCGGCACAACGTGCGCGTGCTCGCCGGCCTGGCCGCCCCGGCCGAGACCATGGTCGCCGTGAAGGCCGACGCCTATGGGCACGGCATGGTGGAGCTGGCCGCTGCGGCGCTCGAGGCCGGCGCGACGGCGCTCGCCGTGCTCGACATCCCTGCGGCGCTCGCGCTGCGGGAGGCGGGGTTCACGGTTCCGATCTTCGCGTGGATGCACGGACCCGACGCCGACTTCGACGGCGCGGTCGCGGCCGGCATCGACATCGGGGTGTCTGCCCTGTGGCAGCTGGAACGCATCGCGGACGCGCACGGTCGCCTCACGGATGCGGAACCGGCGTGCGTGCACCTGAAGATCGACACCGGGCTGCACCGCAACGGGGCAACGGTCGAGCAGTGGCCCGGACTGGTGACCCGGGCGCTGGAGCTCGATGCGGCCGGTTCGCTGCGGCTCTACGCGGCGTGGTCGCACCTGGCCGATGCCTCGCCCGAGCACGACCGCGATGCGCTCGACGCGTTCCGGGCGGCGGTGACCGTCGCAGAGGGGCTGGGCGCGCGATTCGTGAAGCTGCATCTCGCGGCGAGCTCGGCGGGCATCCGCATGCCAGAGGCACGCTTCGACATGGTGCGCTTCGGCATCGCCGCCTACGGGGTCTCGCCGTTCGACGATGAGACCGCCGAAGAGTTGGGGCTCCGGCCCGTGATGACGCTGACGGCTCCGGTAGTGTCGGTGAAGCGGGTGCCGGCGGGGCACGGTGTGTCGTACGGGTTCGACTACCGCACGACGCGCGAGACGACGCTGGCGCTGGTGCCGCTCGGGTATGCGGACGGCATTCCGCGCGCGGCGAGCGGGCGCGGCGAGGTGTGGATCGGTGGCACCCGGTACCGGGTGGCCGGCCGGGTGGCGATGGACCAGATCGTGGTCGATGTGGGCGATGCTCCGGTGGCGCTCGGCGACGAGGTGGTGGTGTTCGGCGAGGCGCCGGGCGCTGGCGCGGGTGCCGGGGCGGCTGCGGATGCCGGAGCTGGTGCGGGGGCGAGCGCGGTGCCGACGGCCGAGGAGTGGGCCGGCTGGGCCCGCACGATCGGCGACGAGATCGTGGCCCGGGTGGGTCCGAGGGTGGTGCGGCAGTACGTCGGCGATAAGGCGGCCGGCGCGGAGCGCGCGGGCGAGGCTGAGGCAGAGGCAGACGCAGAGGGAGACGCAGGGGCTGTCGAGTCGTGGGTGGTCGCCGATCCCGAAGCGATGCACGCGCTCGGCGTGCAGTTCGCGGGGCGGCTGGCGGCCGGCGACGTGCTGGTGCTGACCGGGGAGCTCGGGGCAGGCAAGACGACCTTCACCCGCGGGCTCGGCGAGGGTCTGGGCGTTCGGGGAGCCGTGACGAGCCCCACTTTCGTGCTCGCGCGCACGCATCCGAACGGAGCGACCGGGGTTCCGCTGGTGCACGTCGACGCGTACCGCTTGGGCGCCGCGGCCGAGCTCGAAGACCTCGACATCGACTTCGCGCACTCGATCGTGGTGGTCGAGTGGGGGGCGGGGATGATCGAGAACCTCGTCGACGGGTACAGCGAACTCGTGATCGAGCGCCCACGCGGTGACTCGGGTGACGGTGCGGTCAGGGCCGGAGACGATGGCGCGGCCGAGGGCGCGGGCGGCGAGGTCGACGTCGACGAGCCGGTCGAGCCGCGCCGGGTGGCGCTCTACCGCCGCGGTGCGGCCGGGCGTGCGCTGGCATCCGGCGAGACAGCCGAGCCGGCGGGGGAGCGCCGATGACCGGCACGCCCGAGCTTCTGCTGGCGATCGACACCTCGGCGGGCACCAGTGTGGCCGTCGTGCGGGGTGGGGCGGGCATCCAGAGCCCTGAAGTGCTCAGCCAGGCAGACGGTTTCGACACGATGAAGCACGCGGAGGTCATCGGCCGACTGATCGAGCAGGCGCTCGCCGAGGCCGGGGTGACTGTCGGTGAGCTGACCGGCGTCGTGGCGGGCATGGGGCCGGGTCCGTTCACCGGGCTGCGTGTCGGCATCGCCGCGGCACGCGTCTTCGCGCTCGGCGCCGGAATCGAGCTGCTGCCGGTGGTGAGCCACGACGCGATCGCGCTCGCCGAGGCGGCGGCCGGCGGGGTCGGCGAGCTGCTGGTGGTGACGGATGCCCGGCGGCACGAGGTGTACTGGTCGCTCTACGAGCTCGGCGACGCGGGGGCTGTGCCCCCTGCGGGTGCGGCGCCCCTCGCAGCAGCGGCGCCCCTCGCGGGAACGACGCCGGTGCCGCCGCGACGCCTCGGCGGGCCGGGGCTTGCGAAGCCCGAGGCACTGCCGCATCCGCTCGCGCGAACGACCGACGGGGCGCATGTGTCTGCCGGGGCGCTGGCGCTGGTGGCGCTCGCGCTGAAGCAGACGGGTGGCGCGTTCGCCTCCGACCAGGCGCTCTACCTGCGGTCGCCCGACGTCACGGTGTCGACCGGCGTGAAGCGGGTGACGCAGTGAGCCGCGCAGAGAGTGACGCAGTGGGCGGCGCAGACAGTGGCGCAGTGAGTGGTGCCGTGAGTGGCGCGGCAGAGCGCGCGGAGGAGTTCGTGCTGCGGGTGGCGGGGCCGAACGATGTCGACGCGATCATGGCGCTCGAGACGGCGACCTTCGAGAACGACGCGTGGTCGCGGGCGATGATGCTCGGCGATCTGTCGCAGCCGTACTGCTACTACCTGGTCGCCACCGCCGCGACGGGCAGCGCGCCGGGCGACGCGCCGGGCGTTGCGCCGGGCGACGCGCCGGCGCTCGCGGGGTACGCGGGGCTGATGAGCCCGCGGGGAGCGGCGGATGCCGACATCCAGACGATCGCCGTGGCTCCGGATGCCCGGCGGCGCGGGCTTGGGCGAACGCTCATGACCGCACTGATCGCCGAGGCGGTGGCGCGGGGCGCGCGCCGGGTCTTCCTCGAGGTGCGGGCCGACAACCCGGGAGCGCAGACGCTCTACGACGCGCTGGGCTTCTCGCCGATCGGAGTGCGCCGCGGGTACTACCAGCCCGACGACGTCGACGCCGTGGTGATGCGACTCGACCTGCCGGCCGGAGGTGCCGCATGACAGACACAGGTGCAGTGACAGGTGCAACCGCCGCTGCGGCCGCCGACACGGCCCCGGCCGCAACCGCCGCTGCGGTTGCTGACAAAGCCACGGCCCCGGCCGCCCGCGAACCCGTCGTGCTCGGCATCGAGACATCCTGTGACGAGACAGGCGTCGGCATCGTGCGCGGTACCACCCTGCTGGCAAACGTGATCGCCTCGTCGATGGACGAGCATGCGCGCTACGGCGGTGTCGTCCCCGAGATCGCCGCACGGGCTCATCTCGAGGCGCTGACCCCGACCATCCACTCGGCCCTCGCCGAAGCGGAGCTGACCTTCGACGACATCGACGCCATCGCCGTCACCTGCGGGCCCGGGCTCTCTGGCGCTCTGATGGTGGGAGTGGCGGCCGCGAAGGCCCTCGCTCTCTCGACCGGCACGCCGCTGTACGCGGTCAACCACCTCGTGGGGCATGTCGGCGTCGACCTGGTGACGCCGGATTCCGAGCCGCTCGAGTACCCGACCGTCGCGCTGCTGGTGTCGGGCGGGCACACCTCCCTGCTGCTCGTGCGCGACCTGGTCGGCGACGTCGAACTGCTCGGCGAGACAATCGACGATGCGGCCGGCGAGGCATTCGACAAGGTGGCGCGGGTGCTCGGACTGCCCTACCCGGGCGGCCCGCAGATCGACAGGGTCGCCGTCGGTGGCAACCCCAAGGCCATCCGGTTCCCCCGCGGGCTCAGCCTGCCGAAAGACCGCGAGAAGCACCGCTACGACTTCTCGTTCTCGGGGTTGAAGACTGCCGTGGCGCGCTGGGTCGAGGCGCGCGGCGACCGGGGTGAGGAGATTCCGGTGGCGGATGTCGCGGCGAGCTTCCGCGAAGCGGTCGCCGACGTGCTCGTGACGAAGGCGCTGGCCGCCTGCGCCGACCTCGGGGTACCGCGGCTGCTGCTCGGCGGTGGCGTCGTGGCGAACGCCCGGGTGCGCGAACTCGCCGAGGAGCGGGCGGATGCCGCGGGCGTCGCGCTGCGCATTCCGCCGCTGTCGCTCTGCACCGACAACGGCGCGATGATCGCGGCGCTCGGGGCGCAGCTGGTCATGCGCGGCCACGCACCGTCGGGTCTCGATTTCGGAGCGGACTCCACGCTGCCGGTCACCGACATCCAGGTGGCGTAGCCCGGAGTCACGCGCGTTGACACCCGTTCGGGATGACTGCCACTATGGGCACCGACAAAGGAGCCCATCGCCATGACCACACCTGCCTCATACTCCGCCAGTGGAGCGCCAGCCCGCCGCACCAACGTGCTCTCGATCGTGGCCCTCGTGGTGTCGATCGTCGGCTTCACGATCATCGGCATCGTGCTCGGCTTCGTCGGCCTGAACCAGATCAAGCGCACCGGCGAGGGCGGGCGTGGCCTGGCGATCGCGGCGATCATCATCGGTTTCGTCGAGCTGGCGCTGCTGATCATCTACATCATCTTCGTGATCGCCGTGGTGGGTGCCTCGTCGGTCTCGAGCAGCTACTGACCGGTTCGTCGACCCGGCCCGGCCACGACTGACCGCTAGGCTCGACAGAGTCCTCCAGCACCGAAGACCGAACAAGCGGAAGGAACGCTCACCATGACCGATCCCCAGAACCCGAGCGGCGACAACGCCGCGAACCCGGCTGTGCCGCCCGTCTCGGGCTCCGACACGCCGCCTCCGGCGCCCACCCCGGCCGAAGTGCCGGGCCCGCCCGCACCGCCGGCCCCGCCGACCGCGCCGCCCGCCGCGCCGAGCTACAGTGCACCGAGCGCGCCGAACTACGGAGCGCCGAGCACCCCGAACTACGGCGCACCGAGCGCACCCGGTGGCCCCTCGTACGGCGCACCCGGGGCGCCCGCTGCCCCCGGGTACGGCGCTCCCGCCGCCTACGGCGCGCCGGGCGCGAGCAAGCCGACGCCCGTGCTCAGCCTCATCGGCATGATCGCGGCCATCCTCGGCATTCTGATCTCGGCGTTCAGCATCGGTATCGGCGGGTTCATCTTCTCCGTCGGCGGTGTGGTGCTCGGCTTCATCGGCCGCCGCAAGGAGCCGACGGCGAAGGGGTTCTGGCTGACCGCGATCATCGTGGGCTTCGTCGGCATCCTGCTGTCGATCGTGCTGATCATCGGCTTCGTCGTGCTCATCGCGATGGGCATCAACGACAACAACTCGTCGTACTACTCGTACTGAGGCGTACTACTCGTACAGAGTCGTCTCAGAGAGGGCGTCGGGCTTCGGCTCGGCGCCCTCTCCGCGTGCGGGGCTGGGTCTGCCCGGTCAGCCCAGCCGGTCGGCCCGCTCAGCCCAGCCGGTCGGCCCGCTCAGCCCAGCCGGTCGGCCCGCTCAGCCCAGCCGGTCGGCGAGAATCGCCGCGTGCCGACCCGCGAGCCGCGTCACGAACAGCGTCGCCTCGGCGTCGCCCTGCAGCGCGAGCTTCGGCCGGAGCGCCGCCGGGTCGACGTCGACCCCGCGCTTCTTGATCTCGAGCCGCCCGATACCGAGCGCGCGCAGCCGCTTCTTCAGCGCACCGACGCTGAAGGGCAGCACCTCTCGAACCCGGAACGCGGAGGCGAACGGCGTCTCGACGAGCGCGTCGGCTGTCAGGTAGGCGATCTGCTCCGTCACCATGCGTGCGTCGATGCGGCGGGCGAGGTCGCCGATCAGGCGGGCCCGGATGACGCTGCCATCGGGCTCGTAGAGGTACTCGCCGAGCGCCCCCGCCTCCACATCGGGCGAGTCCGCCGCGGCGGTGAGCTCATTCGTTCGCCCGTTCGCGATCACGAGTGCCGAGCGGTGGATGCCCGGCCGCGCCAGCGCTCCGAACCACAGCCCGGTCTCGACCACACTGCCGTCGACCGACACCCACTGCGCCTCGGCGTTCTGCGGCAGCAGTTCGCGATCGAGGCCCGGGCCGAGCTTGACGCCCACGGGCATCCGCCCAGCCGTCTCGAAGACATGGCCGAGCGACGGCGTGTAGTCATCGGGATCGGTCAGCCGCGCCGTGTTGCTGTGGCCCGCCGTTCGGCGCGCGGGGTCGAAGTAGACCGCGTCGACCCGGGAGGTGTCGAAGGCCTCGGCCTCGCCGAGCTCGACCGTCGCCGTGTCGAAGGGGGCGAGATTGTAGGAGGCCAGGGCTGCTGTCACCTCGTCGCGGTCGACGGCGACCACTTCGAGGCCGAGGCCCGCGAAGGCGAGGGCGTCGCCTCCGATGCCACAGCCGAGGTCGGCGACCCGCTCGATGCCCGCTGCACGGAACCGCCCGGCGTGCAGGGCGGCGACGTTCAGCCGGGTGGCCTGTTCCAGCCCGGCGGCGGTGAAGAGCATCCGGTCGGCGAAGTCACCGAACTTGACGGTCGCGCGCGCCCGGAGGCGGGCCTGCGTCATGACCGCTCCGACCAGGTCGACCGGGTGGCCCTGCTTCCGCAGATCGGCGACAGACCGCACGATGTCGGCCCCGTTCGTGTAGGGCGGGAGAGAGTCGAGGAGGTTCAGGCCCTCAGCTGTCATCAGCACGTCGAGCTCGGATCTCTGCATGCGCCAAGTTTAGGCGGGGCCGGGCTGCGGGCTGGCACTCAGGTTGACCGAGTGCCAGCAGCACCCCTAAAGTGGAGTTAGCACTCTCAGTGTGAGTGTGCCAAAAAATTGACTTTGAACCGAAGAAAGAAGAGGTCAACTGTGTCGGTCTCCATCAAGCCGCTCGAGGATCGCATCGTTATCAAGCAGGTCGAAGCAGAGACGACCACTGCTTCCGGTCTCGTCATTCCTGACACGGCCAAAGAGAAGCCGCAGGAGGGCGTCGTCGAGGCTGTCGGCCCCGGCCGCATCGACGACAACGGCAACCGCGTGCCGCTCGACGTGAGCGTCGGCGACAAGGTTCTCTACTCGAAGTACGGCGGAACCGAGGTCAAGTACGACGGCGAAGAGTACCTCGTGCTGTCGGCCCGCGACGTTCTGGCTGTTATCGTTCGTTAGTGAGTTCCAGTTCTCCTGAAAAGCCCGGGCCGAGTCGGTCCGGGCTTTTCTATGCCCTCGGGGCCTATCTCGTCTGGGGCCTTCTCCCGCTCTACTTCCTTCTGCTGGTGCCGGCGAGTGCGTTCGAGATCGTCGCCTGGCGGGTGGTCTGGGCGCTCGTCGTCTGCGCGCTGCTGCTGACCGTGCTGCGCGGCTGGTCGAGGTTCTTCGCGGTCTTCCGCCAGCCGCGGCTCGTTCTGGTGATGGGCCTGGCCGGCGTTCTCATCTACATCAACTGGCAGACCTATGTCATCGCCAGCACCGGCGGGCAGATCCTCGAAGCGTCGCTCGGCTACTTCATCAACCCGATCGTCACGATTCTGCTCGGCGTGTTCATCCTGCGGGAGCGGCTGCGGATGCTGCAGTGGGCCAGCCTCGCGATCAGCCTCGTCGCCGTGGTGGTGTTGACCATCGGGTACGGCGCCATCCCGTGGATCTCGCTCATCCTCGCCGGGTCGTTCGGGCTGTACGGATTGGTGAAGAAGCAGGTCGGGCCGCGCATCGACGCGCTCGACGGGTTGACGCTGGAGTCGCTCTGGCTGTTCCCGTTCATGGTGGTCCAGCTGGCCGTGGTCGGAGCCACCACCGGCATCTCCTTCGGGGCGCTCGGCTTCTGGCATGCCGCCGGGTTGATCGGCGCGGGAGTCGTGACGGCCGTTCCGCTGCTGCTGTTCGCGTCGGCCTCGAAGCGGCTGCCGCTCGTCTTCATCGGCTTCGTGCAGTACCTGACGCCCATCCTGCAGTTCGTCGTCGGCGTGTTCCTGCTCGGCGAACCGATGCCGCCCGAGCGCCTCGCGGGGTTCGCGATCGTGTGGCTGGCGCTCATCGTGCTCAGCGTCGACCTGGTGCGCGCCGGTCGTGCGGGCCGCGCCGGTCGCGCCGGTCGTGCCCGGTCACGAAATGCTAACAATCTCTTATCAGACCGTTCAGAAAACATCCTCGAAACATAAGAACCCTAGGTTTGACCCTAATGAACGCGAGGGGCCGTCGCTGTGGTGGCCCGGAATTCGCGAGCACTATGAAAGGGTTCAACAGGATGATCAAATCCAAGAGTGCCCTCCGGACGTCCGTTCTGGCCGGAGCAGGCATCATTGCCATCATGCTCTCCGGCTGTGCCTCCGGTGGCAGCACGACTTCTTCGACCTCCTCCGCACCGGCGTCAGCCGCGGCGACGTCGGCAGACTGCGCGAGCGACGCGACCACGAGCAGCAACCTCGTCGTCGGTACGATCCTCCCCGTCACGGGAACGCTCGCCTACCTCAACCCGCCAGAGCAGGCGGGCGTCGGTCTGGCCGTCTCCGACATCAACGCCGCCGGTGGCGTCGACGGCAAGCCGGCCTGTGTCGTCGCAACCGACTCCGGCGACTCGACCGACCTCAGCGTCTCGACCGCCAGCGCCCAGAAGCTGATCGCCGCGAAGGTCTCGGTCGCCATCGGTGCCGCGTCCTCCAGCGTCTCGCTGAACGTCGTCGACGCATTCGCCTCGGCGCAGATCACCCAGATCTCGGGTGCCAACACGTCGGCGAAGCTGAGCGGCTACGGCCCCTACTACTTCCGTCTGGCTCCGCCGGACTCGGTGCAGGGCTCGGCGCTCGGTTCGCTGATCACGGGTGACGGCAACTCGAACGTCGCCTTCCTCGTCTTCAACGACTCCTACGGCACCGGTCTCCGCGACTTCACGCAGGCATCGATCGAAGCCTCGGGTGGAACCGTCGTCTACGGCGGCAAGGGCTCTGGCCAGGAGTTCCCTCCCGGCCAGACCACGTTCTCGGCCGAGGTGACGGCGGCTCTGGCCTCCAAGCCCGACGCGATCGTCATCCTCGCATTCGACGAGACCAAGTCGATCATCCCCGAGCTCGTCGCCCAGGGCTGGACGATGCCGAAGACCTACCTGTCGGACGGCAACACGTCGGACTACAGCAAGGACTTCCAGTCCGGCACGCTGACCGACGTTCAGGGAACCATCCCGGGCGCGACGCCGAACGATGAGTTCCGCACGCAGCTCGTCGACTGGTACAAGGGTGCTGAGGGCGCTGACCTGAAGGACTTCGCCTACGGCCCCGAGTCGTACGACGCGACCATCCTGACCGCCCTGGCGGCCCTGAAGGCCAAGTCGAACGTGTCGGCAGACCTGAACAAGGAACTGCTCGCTGTCTCCGGCAAGAACGGCGGAGAGAAGTGCGACAGCTACGCTGCCTGCGCGCCTCTCGTCTCGGCCGGCAAGGAGATCCAGTACACCGGCCAGGCCGGCACCGGCCCGCTCAACGACAAGAACGAGCCCTCCAGCGCGTTCATCGGCATCTACAAGTTCAACGCTGACAACACGTACACGTTCCAGTCGGCCATCGAGGGGCAGACCTCCTACTAAGGAGTAGCACTCTCACACCGAGAAGCCCCCGCCCGGTTCGCCGGTCGGGGGCTTCTTCGTGCGCCCGGCCGCCCGTGAGTCTGCTGCTCTCGGCAGACGGATGGGAGGATGCACAAGACGACGGTGTTATATACTCGAGATATGCTCAGTGAATTTTCGGTTGTTTCCGACATTCGACGACGAGGCGGGATTCACTTCAAAGACTGGCAAGTCGACGGGGTGTCGCTCCGCACCTGGATCGACAACCGAACCGGCCGTACGAATGTGTGGGACATCGTAGGCCTGCCGGACTACGAGCCTCTAGCACAGCGTATGGTCGAAGTGTTGCGACGCCGAAGCAGTGCTGAGTTGCCCTCTGGGCGTGCTGTGCTCTACCGCTGCCCAGAGTGTCTGGATATCGGGTGTGGAGCATTCGCAGTTCGGGTCACGAGGCGTGGCGACGAGATAGTCTGGTCGGACTTCACTTGGGAGACCGACTGCGAACCTGTTCCGCCGGGCGGCGGCGGTGAGTTCGCACTGTTGCCCGAGATTCACTTCACGGCCGCCCAATACGACGCCGAGCTTCGCAAGTCCGCGCACTGACGCGCAACCCTGGCCGGGGGCGACGTCGAACGGCGACCACAGAAAGGCCCCGCCGCCGGATGACCGGGGCCGGGGCCTTTCGGGGTGCGGAGGCGCAGCGCAGAGCGGGCAGCGTGGTTCTAGATGACGCCGGGGGCGTTCGCGCCCGTCTCGCCCTCGACGTCTTTCGCGAGGGTGCCGAGGTAGAGCTCGATCACCTTCGGGTCGTCGGCGAGCTCTCGGCCGGTGCCGGTGTAGGCGTTCCGGCCCTGGTCGAGCACGTAGCCGCGGTCGCAGATCTGCAGGCAGCGGCGGGCGTTCTGCTCCACCATGATGATCGACACGCCCGTCTTGTTGATGCGGCGGGTGCGGATGAACGTCTCATCCTGGCGCACGGGGGAGAGGCCTGCGGAGGGCTCGTCGAGCAGCAGCACAGACGGGTCCATCATCAGTGCACGGGCCATCGCGACCGACTGGCGCTCACCACCGGAGAGCGACCCTGCGCGCTGCTGCCGGCGATCGGCCAGCACCGGGAACAGGTCGAAGATGGCCTCGAGGCGCTCCTTCAGCAGCTTGGGTCGCAGGAACAGCCCCATCTGAAGGTTCTCCTCGATCGTCAGCGACGGGAAGACGTTGTTGTTCTGCGGCACGAAGCCGACGCCGGCCTGCACGAGCTTGTTGGCCTTGTAGCCGGTGATGTCCTCGCCCTTCAGCGTGACGGAGCCCGAGCGCACGTTGACGAGGCCGAAGAGCGCCTTCAGCAGGGTCGACTTGCCGGCGCCGTTCGGGCCGATGATGCCGATCAGCTCGCCCGGGTAGACGTCGAGGTTGCAGCCGTTCAGGATGTTGATGCCCGGAAGGTAGCCGGCGACCAGGTCGGTCGCCTGCATCACGGGAACGCGGGTCTCGGTCGAATCGGCCATGTCTAGGCTTTACCCTCTTCTGCAGTGACTTCGGCGGCAAGTTCTTCGGCGACCTCGTCGGTGAGCAGCGAGTCGTCACCGAGATCGGTGTTGTGGTGCGCTCCGAGGTAGGCGTCGATGACGGCCGGGTCGTCCATCACGGTGCCCGACGGGCCCTCCGCGACGACCTTGCCCTCGGCCATGACCACGACCCAGTCGGAGATGTGGCGCACCATGTGCATGTCGTGCTCGACGAAGAGCACGGTCATCCCGTCGTCTCTCAGCGCCTGGATGTGGCCGAGCAGGGACTGCGTCAGCGCGGGGTTCACCCCGGCCATCGGCTCGTCGAGCATGATCATCACGGGGTCGCTCATCAGGGCGCGGGCCATCTCGAGCAGCTTCTTCTGGCCGCCCGACAGGCTGCCGGCCATGTCGTCCTTCTTCTCGAGCAGTTTGAAGCGTGCCAGCAGCTCCTCGGCCTTGGCCGTGATCTCCGCCTCGCGCTTGGCCCAGAGCGGCTTGACGATGGCGACGAGCAGGTTCTCGCCGGGCTGGTCCTTCGCGCCGAGGCGCATGTTCTCGAGAACGGTGAGCTTCGAGAGCGCCTTCGTCAGCTGGAAGGTGCGCACCATGCCCTTCTTGGCGACCTTGGTCGCCCCGATGTTGCCCACCTCGTTGCCGTTGAACGACGACTTGGCCGCCTCGCCCGCCTTCGGCCCGCCGATCAGCTTCGGCGCCGAGCTCGGCTTGTCGAAGCCGGTGATGAGGTTGAAGAACGTGGTCTTGCCGGCACCGTTCGGGCCGATGAGGGCCGTGATGATGCCGCGCTGCACCTCGAGGTGCTGCACGTCGACGGCCGTCATGCCGCCGAAGCGGCGGGTGACATGGTCGACGGTCAGGATCGGGTCGGGCTTGGCCACCCCGGGGGTGGGGGAGACGCCGGCGACGCTCGCCTTGGCGGCCGCTCCCGCCGCGGTGATGGTGCTGGTGGTGGTGGGTACGTCACTTGACATCGAAGCTCAGCTCCTTCTTGTTGCCGAGGATTCCCTGCGGTCTGAAGATGACGACCAGCATCAGCGTGATGCCGATGACGATCCAGGCGAACTGCTCGGTCTGCTGGCCGTTCATGATGTTCGAGGGCACGAACTGGCCGGCGACACCCTGCACGAAGAGGCGGATCGCGAAGAAGACGATCGCCCCGAGCACCGGGCCGAACACCGTCGCAGCGCCACCCAGCAGTAGGGCGGTGAAGATGAAGTAGGTCATCGAGCGGCCCATGCTGTCGGCCTGGAGCGACGCCGGCAGGATGTAGACGATTCCGGCGATCGCACCGATCACGCCACCGAGGATGAGGGCCTGCATCTTGTAGCTGTAGACGTTCTTGCCGAGCGCGCGCACGGCATCCTCGTCTTCGCGGATGCCGCGGAGCACGCGGCCCCAGGGGCTCCGCATGATCGCCCAGACGAAGAGGCAGAGCAGCGCGACGACGAGCCAGGCGGTGGCGATGAACCACCAGCCGTTCGAGCCCGTCGCGTCGTAGCTCCACGGGCCGAAGTCGATGTGGCCGTCACCGAAGAATGACAGGTCGGTGAACGGGCCGCGGTACTCGTTGCCTGTGATGCCGTTCGAGCCGCCGGTGACGTTGGTCAGCAGCGAGGAGCGGCCGACCATCCGCACGATCTCCGCCGCCGACAGCGTGACGATCGCCAGGTAGTCGCCCCGCAGCTTCAGCGTGGGAATGCCGAGGATGAGCGCGAAGATCGTCGCTGCGACGAGCGCGATCAGCACGGCCAGGACGATCGGCAGCCCGCCGATGATCGAGATGGCGAACGCGTAGGCGCCGATCAGCATGAACCCGGCCTGGCCGAAGTTCAGCAGGCCGGTGTAGCCGAAGTGGATGTTGAGGCCTATCGCCGCAATAGCGAGGGCTGCCGTCTGCGGCGAGATCGCCGAGTTGAGAATCGAGGTCAGAGTGGTGAGAAATTGATCCATGAGTACAGCCCTTCTAACCGATGCGCTCTCGGCGCCCGAAGATGCCCTGCGGCCTGACGAGCAGCACGAGGATCAAGATGACGAGTGCCGTGGCGTACTTGAAGTCGCCCGGCAGAACGAGGTTCGTGAGCTCCACGACGAGGCCGATGATCATAGCGCCGGCGAGGGCGCCGAAGGCGGTACCGAGCCCGCCGAGGGTGATCGCGGCGAACATCAGCAGCAGCAGCTGCAGGCCGGTCTGCCAGTTGACGCCGTTCAGCACGAGGCCGAGCAGCACGCCCGAGAGGCCGGCGAGGGCTGCCGCCGACGTCCACACCAAGCGGATGATGCGGTCGACGTCGATGCCGGATGCCGCCGCCAGCGACGGGTTGTCTGAAACGGCGCGGGTGGCCCGGCCGATGCGCGTCTTGACCAGCACGAAGCCGACCAGCGCGATGATGACCACGGCGATACCCATCGAGATGAGCGACTGTGCAGAGAGCGTGACCGGCCCGAGCGCCACCGTCACCGGGTTCGCCTGGTCGATACGCACCGTGGATGCCCCCAGGAAGTACTGGAACGCGTACTGCAGCGCGATCGAGAGCCCGATGGTCACGATCATGAGCTGGGTCGTGCCCAGCCCCCGGCGCCGGAGGGGCTTCCAGATCAGCGCATCCTGGAAGTAGCCGGTCGCCGCACAGATCACGACGGAGATGATCGCAGCGAGGATCAGGTTCAGCCCCAGCACGTTCGCGAAGAGGTAGGCCAGCAGACCACCGAGGGTGACCTGCTCGCCGTGCGCGAAGTTCGACAGCCCCGTGGTTCCGAAGATCAGCGAGAGGCCGACGGCCGCGAGGGCGAGCAGCAGGCCGAGGCGGATGCCCGACACCAGCTGCTGCAGGAAGCGGTCGAACGTGATGCCCGTGCCAGCGGCCGCCGTCGGCGTCTGCGTGGTGGTGCCGTCGTCGGCGGTGGTTCCGCCCACGATCTTGAAGATGTATCCGGTGTTCTTGTTCAGGGCACCGGTGACGGTGGCCGGGTTCTTGGCGTTCGAGTCGAGAACGGCTCCGTCGGGGATCGTCGAGGTGTCGAGCTCGATCGTGTACGGGCCGGCGACGGTGATCGCCTGGCTCCACTTGCCGTCGTCGCCCGTGACAGCGACGGTGTCGAGGTCGGCGCCTGTGATGGCCAGTTCGATGCCGACGGCCGGGTCGCCGTTGGGGAGCTTGATCGTTCCCTGCAGGCAGCCGGTCGCGTCGTCGGTGGCGCACGGGGCGGCCGTCAGCGGCGGCGCGGTGGCGGCCTGGGCGGGGGAGGCGCCGAGACTCAGCGCCAGGATCACCCCGGTGAGAATCAGCATGATCGTCGCGATGAGTCGCCAGACTCTCACGCGGCCCTCGGGCCTTTGCGGCACGGTCAGTGTCGTCAAGTTTTTATTCCTCCGAGAGAGCGCGCATCGTTGGACGCTGCGGGTGAGTTGCAAGTGAGCTTACGTTATAGCGCGTTTGTGTCATGCGTGTTTCGGCTGGGCACGGAATAGCAGCGGTTATCGCTTCGTTAGAATTGGCACAACAGTAGAGATGTATCGAGTCGTGGGAGAAATGCAGTTATGGAACAGAACGATCCGTTCGGATTCATCGGCCTGACCTACGACGACGTGATGCTGCTGCCCGGCCACACCGACGTGATCCCGAGCGAGGCCGACACCACGTCGCGCCTCACCAAGCGCATCTCCCTCGCGGCTCCCCTTCTCTCGTCTGCGATGGACACGGTCACCGAGTCCCGCATGGCCATCGCGATGGCGCGCCAGGGCGGGTTCGGCGTCATCCACCGCAACCTCTCGATCGCCGATCAGGCCTCGAACGTCGACCAGGTGAAGCGCAGCGAGTCGGGCATGATCACCAACCCCGTCACGACCTCTCCCGACGCGACCGTCGCCGAGGCCGACCTGATCTGCGGCCAGTTCCGGGTCTCCGGTCTTCCGGTGGTGGATGCCGCGGGAATCCTCGTCGGCATCATCACCAACCGCGACATGCGTTTCGTCTCCGCCTGGGAGAAGAGCACGACGCTCGTGCGCGACGTCATGACGAAGGCGCCGCTCGTCACCGCCCCCGAGGGCATCGACCCCGACGGCGCGATCGCCATCTTCGCCCAGCACAAGATCGAGAAGCTGCCGCTCGTGGATGCGGCGGGGCACCTGCGCGGGCTCATCACGGTGAAGGACTTCGACAAGAGCGAGAAGTACCCGAACGCCACGAAAGACGACTCGGGCCGGCTGCGGGTCGGCGCCGCGATCGGCTTCTTCGGTGACGCGTGGGAGCGTGCGATGACGCTGGTGGATGCCGGGGTCGACGTTCTGGTGGTCGACACCGCCAACGGCGACAGCGCCGGCGTGCTCGAGATCGTGAAGCGCCTGAAGAGCGACCCCGCGGCATCCGGAGTCGACATCATCGGCGGTAACGTCGCCACCCGCTCGGGTGCGCAGGCCCTCATCGACGCGGGTGTCGACGCGATCAAGGTCGGAGTCGGGCCCGGCTCCATCTGCACCACGCGGGTCGTCGCCGGTGTGGGCGTGCCCCAGGTGACCGCGGTCTACGAGGCGTCTCTCGCGGCGCGTGAGACCGGTGTGCCGGTGATCGCCGACGGCGGGCTGCAGTACTCGGGCGACATCGCGAAGGCGCTGGTGGCCGGCGCCGACACCGTGATGCTCGGTTCTCTGCTGGCCGGCTGCGACGAGAGCCCGGGCGACCTCGTCTTCGTCAATGGCAAGCAGTTCAAGAGCTACCGGGGCATGGGTTCGCTCGGCGCCCTGCAGACGCGCGGCGAGAAGACGTCGTACTCGAAGGACCGCTACTTCCAGGCGGATGTGCCGACCGACGACAAGCTGATCCCCGAGGGCATCGAGGGCCAGGTGCCCTACCGCGGTGCGCTCTCGAACGTGGCGTACCAGCTGCTCGGCGGCCTCCGCCAGTCGATGTTCTACGTCGGTGCGCGGTCGGTCGAGGAACTGAAGGCCCGCGGCAAGTTCGTGCGCATCACGGCCGCCGGGCTGAAGGAGTCCCACCCGCACGACATCCAGATGGTGGTCGAGGCGCCGAACTACAGGCGCTGACTCTGCCCGGTAGGCTTGCCGGGTGAGTATGGAAAGAGAAATCGGCCGGTCCAAGCGCGGCCGCAGGGTCTACGCATTCGATGACATCGCGGTCGTTCCCTCGCGGCGCACCCGCGACCCGCACGACGTCTCGACGACGTGGAGCATCGACGCGTACCAGTTCGACATCCCCGTGCTCGCTGCCCCGATGGACTCGGTGGTCTCACCGGCGACCGCCATCGCGATCGGCCGCCTCGGTGGCCTCGGCGTGCTCGATCTCGAGGGCCTGTGGACGAGGTACGAAGACCCCGAGCCGCTGCTCGCCGAGATCCGGGAGCTGCCGGTCGGCGCCTCCACCGTGCGCATGCAGGAGATCTACGCGGAGCCCGTCAAGCCTGAGCTGGTGACGGCCCGCCTGGCGGAGATCCGGGCATCCGAGGTCACCGTCGCCGGCAGCCTCTCGCCGCAGCGCACCCAGGAGCTCTACGAGACGGTCGTCGCGGCCGGCGTCGACCTCTTCTTCATCAGGGGAACGACCGTCTCTGCCGAGCACGTCTCGAAGACCGTCGAACCCCTCAACCTCAAGAAGTTCATCTACGAGCTCGACGTTCCGGTCATCGTGGGCGGCGCCGCGACCTACACGGCCGCCCTGCATCTCATGCGCACCGGAGCTGCCGGCGTGCTCGTCGGGTTCGGCGGGGGAGCCGCGTCGACCACCCGGGCGACCCTCGGCATCCACGCGCCGATGGCGACGGCGGTGGCAGATGTGGCCGGCGCCCGCCGCGACTACCTCGACGAGTCGGGCGGCCGCTACGTGCACGTCATCGCCGACGGCGGCCTCGGCACCTCGGGCGACATCGTCAAGGCGATCTCCGTCGGGGCCGACGCCGTGATGCTCGGCACCGCCCTGGCGCGGGCGACGGATGCTCCGGGCGGCGGCTACCACTGGGGCGCCGAGGCGCACCACGCCCAGCTGCCGCGGGGCAACCGCGTGCACGTGGGGGCGGTCGCGCCGCTCGAACAGATTCTCTTCGGCCCGTCTCCGGTCGCCGACGGCACCGCGAACCTGATAGGGGCGCTCCGCCGGTCGATGGCGACGACGGGGTACTCCGACCTGAAGGAGTTCCAGCGCATCGAGGTCGTCGTCGCACCCTACGCTGCGCGTTGAGCGGCTGCTGCGTGACCGGGGCGGCCGCCCGCTGAGCGGCCCGGCCGCCCGCTGAGCGGCGGTCGGCCGACGGCCCGCGGGTAGACTGGAAGCTCGCAAACCAGCACGGCACACGAGGGAGATCAGCCATGGTCGACGTACGACGGGTCAAACTCCCGGGGGTGGGCGTGCTGCACACCTTCATCACCGACGACGGCGGCAAGGTCGGCGTCATCGCGCACCGTTCGGGCCACAGCGACCTCATCACCTTCGCCGACGAAGAAGACGGCGCAGAGTCGAACAAGGTCTCGCTGCGCCTCAGTGAAGACGAGGCGCACACCCTCGCCGAGCTGCTCGGCGGCACACAGATCACCGAGTCGCTGACGCAACTCGACCAAATTCCCGGCCTCTCGATCGACTGGTTCACCGTCGACTACGAAGACCACATCGCCGGCCAGGAGCTCGGCGATCCGGCCGACCGCGGCGTCGTGGGCGTCACGGTCGTCGCCGTCGTTCGGAACGGATCGGCGAACCCGGCGCCGGCCAGCGACTTCAAGGTCTTCCCCGGCGACACCCTGGTGGTGGCCGGCACGCCCGAGAAGGTGGCCAAGGTCTTCAACTTCTTCCGCAGCGGCCAGTACAGGGCCAAGAGCGCCGTCGACGCGCCGCCCGGAGGCTAGGGCATGCAGCTCGTTCTCGCAGCCACCGAGGGCGACACGACGCACCTCGGCGGCGACCTGCTCGTGCTCGGCATCCTCTTCGTCATCGCCTACGCCCTCGGTCGGCTCGGCAAGTCGATCGGCCTCCCGGCCATCCCGATCTACATGGTGGTCGGGCTTCTGGCGAGCCCGAACTTCCACCTCTTCCCCCTCGACTTCGTCAACCACGACTACATCGCGCTGATCGCAGTGTTCGGCCTGGTGCTGCTGCTGTTCAACCTCGGTCTCGAGTTCGACCAGGACGAGTTCTTCGGCAATGCGGGCAAGCTCATCATCTCGGGCGGGTCGTACATCGCGATCAACATGGTCGCGGGCTTCGCGTTCGGCTTCCTGGTCGGCTGGGGCACGCGGGAGGCGCTGGTCATCGCGGGTATCACCGCGACATCCTCCAGCGCCATCGTCACGAAGCTGCTCATCGAACTGAACCGGCTGGCGAACCCCGAGACCCCGATGATCCTCGGCGTCACGGTCGTCGAGGACATCTTCATCGCCATCTACCTCGCCATCGTCTCCGTGGTGCTGAGCGGCGAGACGGCCGTCTGGCCGGTGATCGCGAAGCTCGGCATCTCGTTCCTGTTCCTGGTCGTGATGTTCACCATCGCCCGCTTCGGGGGGCGCTGGGTGTCGAAACTGTTCCGCACGAAAGACGACGAACTGTTCACGATCCTGTTCTTCGGGCTGGCGATCGGCTTCGGCGGAATCGGCGAACTGCTCGGCGTGACCGATGCGATCGGCGCCTTCCTGATCGGGCTCGTGCTCGGCGCGACCCGATACCGCAACAAGATCGAGCAGATCGCGATCCCGCTCCGCGATGTGTTCGGTGCCTTCTTCTTCCTGAACTTCGGGCTGGGGCTCGATCCCGCCCAGTTCCCGGAGGTGATCTGGCCGGTGCTCGGCGCCGTGGTGATGACGATGCTGCTGAACATCGTCGCCGGGCAGCTCGTCGCACGGCTGAACGGGCTCGGTGTGCAGGCGGGCATCAACACCACGGTCATCCTGCAGAACAGGGGCGAGTTCGCGCTCATTCTCGCGACGCTGGCGCTGGCTGCGGGTCTGGATGATCGGCTGCAGGCCTTCGCAGGCCTCTACGTGCTGGTGATGGCGGTGGCGGGCCCCATCCTGGCGGCGAACTCGGAGAAGATCGGCGGGCGGCTGCTGCGGTCGTCGAACCGGCGCAAGGCCGCGGTCGCCGCCGCCGCTGCAGCCGCGCGCAAGCGGGAGCGGGACCCGATGATCGCGGAGACCATCGCGCTGGTCGAGGCTGCGACGGCGCCCGGCGAGAACCCAGCTGCCGCGGAGTATGGTGATCTGGTTGCCGAGCAGGCATCGAGCCAGACCGACGCGCAGGGCTTCGGCCAGACGAACGCCGACACCGAGAGAGACAGCGAGTATTGACCCGCACGAGCGAGACTCCCGTCGCTGAGGCGCCGCCCACGGTCTTCACCGTCATGCGGCGACCCCGGTGGGTGTGGTCCCTCGTTCTCGCGCTCGTCGTCGCCGGCATCTTCGCAGCTCTCGGCCAGTGGCAGCTGAGCCGAGCAGTCACCTCCAACGGCCCCAACCCGAACGCGACCACCGAGATCGCGAAGCCCCTCGAGCAGGCGGCGACGGCCAACGCGGCCGTCTTCGAGGCGCAGGACGGGCAGATGGTGACGGCGACGGGAACCCTCGTCGCACCCGACTTCACCATCGTCTCCGACCGGCTGAACGGCGGAACGCTCGGCTACTGGGTCGTCGGCCGCTTCGATCTGGCCGAGGCGCAGGCCGGAGGGACGTCGACCTCGGTGGCCGTGGCCCTGGGATGGTCGGCCGACCGCTCGCAGGCCGAGGCCGCCGCACGGCAGCTGAACCAGACCGCGGTCTTCCCCACCGAGCAGATACTCGGGCGGTACGTGGGTTCCGACGGTCCGGAGATCAAGGACTCCGAGGGCAAGCCGGCCAGCGAGCGCGTGATGTCGACGATGTCGATCGCGTCGCTCATCAACGAGTGGACGGATTTTCCCGACACGGCCACGGTCTACGGCGGATACGTCGTGGCATCCACCCCCACCGCCGGGCTCGCCGCGATCGACTCTCCCATCCCACAGCGCACCACCGAACTCAACTGGCTGAACATCTTCTACGCCGTCGAATGGGTCATCTTCGCCGGGTTCGCGATCTTCTTCTGGTACCGCTTGGTGCGCGACGCCTGGGAGCGGGAGACCGAAGAGGCAGAAGTAGAATCGACTCATGCCACTTGAGCCCAAACGCGCCGACTTCGGGCGCATCCGTTCGGCGCTGACCTTCTACCGGGTCTGCTCCGTGATCACGGGAACGTTCCTGCTGCTGCTCTGCGCCGAGATGCTGCTGAAGTACACGCCGCTGGCGGTCGAGCTCGAACTGGGCGGGTCGCACGGCTTTCTCGCGTTCGTGCCCGAGGGCACGGTGAAGGCCGTGAACATCTCCACCGGCATCCTGATCGTGCACGGCTGGTTCTATGTCGTGTACCTCTTCTCCTGCTTCCAGCTGTGGAGTCGTATGCGCTGGGGGTTCAGCCGCTTCGTCGTGCTCGCGCTCGGTGGCATCATCCCGCTCCTCTCCTTCTTCCTCGAGGGCCGCATCGCCCGCGAGGTTCTCGCCTACCTGGCGGGCCGCGAGGCCGCCGGTGCGCCGACATCGACCCCACCCCCTGCTTCGACCCAACCACCTGTGGAGGCATCCCATTAGCACCCCCGTCGAGGCCGCTGAGGCCAGCCGTTCCCGGCCCGTTCTCGTCGTCGACTTCGGCGCGCAGTACGCGCAGCTGATCGCGCGCAGGGTGCGCGAGGCGAGCGTGTACTCCGAGATCGTGCCGCACAACATCACCGCTGCAGAGGTCGCTGCGAAGTCCCCGGTCGGCATCGTGCTGAGCGGCGGGCCGTCGAGCGTCTACGAAGAAGGTGCGCCCGGGCTCGACCCGGCCATCTTCGACCTCGGTGTGCCGGTTCTCGGCATCTGCTACGGCTTCCAGGTCATGGCGCAGGCGCTCGGGGGCGAGGTCGCGCACAGCGGCCTGCGCGAGTACGGCGCGACCGACATGCAGGTCACCGGTGACGGCGGCGTGCTCCTCGAGGGCCAGCCCGAAGACCAGACCGTCTGGATGAGCCACGGAGACCAGGTCTCGAAGGCACCGGAGGGTTTCACGGTCGTGGCGAGCAGTGCATCCACCCCCGTCGCTGCCTTCGCGAACGACGACTCCCGGCTCTACGGGGTGCAGTGGCACCCCGAGGTGAAGCACACGCAGTACGGGCAGGATGTTCTCGAGAACTTCCTGCACGATGCAGCGGGCATTCCGGCCGACTGGAACAGCGGCAACGTGATCGCCGACCAGGTCGCGATCATCCGTGAGCAGGTCGGGAGCGGCAAGGTCATCTGCGGGCTCTCGGGCGGGGTCGACTCTGCCGTTGCTGCAGCTCTGGTGCACGAAGCGGTGGGCGACCAGCTCACCTGCGTCTTCGTCGACCACGGCCTGCTGCGCGCCGACGAGCGCCGCCAGGTCGAGGTCGACTATGTGGCGTCGACCGGCGTGCGCCTCGTGACGGTGGATGCCCGGCAGCAGTTCCTCGACGCTCTCGCCGGGGTCACCGACCCCGAGCAGAAGCGCAAGATCATCGGGCGGGAGTTCATCCGGAGCTTCGAGGGAGCCGCAGAGGCGCTCGTGCTCGAAGCGGCGGCCGACGACTCGAGCGAGCCCGTGAAGTTCCTCGTGCAGGGCACGCTCTACCCCGACGTGGTGGAGTCGGGCGGCGGCAGCGGAACAGCCAACATCAAGAGCCACCACAACGTGGGCGGTCTGCCGGAAGACCTGCAGTTCGAGCTCGTCGAGCCGCTGCGGGCACTCTTCAAAGACGAGGTGCGGGCCATCGGCCGCCAGCTCGGGCTGCCCGAGGTCATCGTGGGGCGCCAGCCCTTCCCCGGCCCCGGTCTCGGCATCAGGATCGTCGGGGAGGTCACGTTCGAGCGACTCGAACTGCTGCGCGCCGCGGACTCGATCGTGCGGGCGGAACTCACCGAGGCAGGGCTCGACGGCGAGATCTGGCAGTGCCCTGTCGTGCTGCTGGCCGACGTGCGGTCGGTCGGCGTGCAGGGTGACGGGCGCACCTACGGGCATCCGATCGTTCTGCGTCCGGTGTCGTCTGAAGACGCAATGACAGCCGACTGGACGAGGCTGCCTTACGCTCTGCTGGCCCGCATCTCGAACCGCATCACGAACGAAGTGGCGGGGGTCAACCGGGTGGTTCTCGACGTGACGTCGAAGCCGCCGGGAACGATCGAGTGGGAGTGAGCTCCCGCTGACGAAAGTCGGTGGCCGGGTCTAGAGTGAGCGCCATGAAAATGGTTGTCTCGTGAAACTCCTCCGGTTGATCGGCGCCTTCGTGAAGCCGCACTGGCGGCTCATCGTGGGCGTCATCGTGTTCCAGCTCGCCCAGTCCATCGCCTCCCTCTATCTCCCGACCCTGAACGCCGACATCATCGACCAGGGTGTCGCGACGGGCGACACCGGGTACATCCTCGGCATCGGCGGCGTCATGCTGCTGATCACCCTCGCGCAGGTGGTCTGCGCCATCGTCGCCGTCTATTTCGGGGCCAAGCTCGCCATGCGGGTCGGCCGCGACCTGCGGCAGGCCGTCTTCACCCACGTGGGGGAGTTCTCCGAACGCGAGGTGTCGCAGTTCGGGGCGCCCTCGCTCATCACGCGCACGACGAACGACGTGCAGCAGGTGCAGATGCTGGTGCTGCTGACCTGCACGCTGCTGGTGTCGGCGCCGATCCTGGCGATCGGCGGCATCGTGGCCGCGCTGTCGCTCGACGTGCCGCTGTCGGGGCTGATCGGCATCGCGGTCCCGGTGCTGCTCGTCTCGCTCGCGTTCATCATCGTGCGCATGGTGCCGCTGTTCCGCCTCATGCAGGAGCGCATCGACAGGGTCAACGGGGTGCTCCGCGAACAGCTGACGGGCATCCGGGTCGTTCGCGCCTTCGTGCGGGAGAACATCGAGACGGCACGGTTCGAGGTGGCTAACCGGGAGGTGACCGACACAGCGCTCCGTGCCGGGCGTCTCTTCTCACTGATGTTCCCGATCGTGCTGCTGGTGCTCAACGTGTCGAGTGTCGCCGTGCTGTGGTTCGGTGCATTCCGCATCGACGACGGGTCGATGCAGATCGGTACACTGACAGCCTTCCTGACGTACCTCATCCAGATCCTGATGGCCGTGATGATGGCGACGTTCATGGCGATCCTCATCCCGCGCGCCTCCGTGTGCGCCGACCGCATCACCGAAGTGCTGTCGACCCCGTCGTCGGTGGTGGTGCCCTCGTCGCCCGTTCTCTCGGTGACGGAGCGAGGGCTCATCGAGCTCGACGACGTCAGCTTCAGCTACCCGAACGCCGCCATGCCGGTTCTTCAGCACCTGACCTTCGTCGCCGCCCCCGGGCAGACCACGGCCATCATCGGCAGCACGGGTTCGGGCAAGACGACGCTCGTGAACCTCCTGCCGCGGCTGTTCGACGCGACAGCCGGGTCGGTGCGGGTCGACGGCGTCGATGTGCGCGAGCTCGACCCCGACCTGCTGTGGGGGCGCATCGGTCTCGTGCCGCAGCGGCCGTACCTGTTCTCGGGCACGGTCGCGTCGAACCTCCGGTACGGCCGGCCCGATGCCAGTGACGACGAGCTCTGGGCGGCGCTCGAGACGGCTCAGGCACGCGGTTTCGTCTCCGAGATGGAGCTCGGCCTCGAATCAGCCATCTCCCAGGGCGGCACGAACGTGTCGGGCGGGCAACGGCAGCGACTCGCGATCGCCCGTGCGCTGGTGAAGAAGCCGGAGATCTACGTGTTCGACGACTCCTTCTCGGCGCTCGACCTCGCCACCGATGCGCGGCTGCGCGCAGCCCTCCGGCGTGACGTGGGAGACGCCACGATCATCGTGGTCGCCCAGCGGGTGTCGACCATCATCGACGCCGACCAGATCCTGGTTCTCGAAGACGGGGTGATCGTCGACCGGGGAACGCACACCGAGCTCCTCGAGGCGTCGGAGACGTACCGGGAGATCGTCGAATCGCAGCTCACGGCGGAGGAGGCGGCATGAGCGACGAGAAGAGCGCGCCCGCTCGCCCGCCGGTGCGCCGTGGGCCCGGGGGTAGCGGCCCGTTCGGCGGTACCGGCATGCCGGCCGAGAAGTCCAAGTCCTTCGGGCCGTCGGCGAAGCGGCTCGTCGGCAGGCTCCGTCCCGAGCGGATGCTGATCGGCGTCGTCGCTCTGCTCGCCGTCATCAGCGTCACCCTGTCGGTGCTCGGGCCGAAGATGCTCGGCACGGCCACGAACATCATCTTCGCGGGCATCCTGTCGAAGCAGGTGCCGGCCGGCCAGACGCAGGAGCAGGTCATCGAGGGGTTGCGGGCATCCGGCAACAACGCCCAGGCCGACCTGCTCGGCGGGGTGACGCTCACACCCGGCTCGGGAATCGACTTCCCGCAGCTCGGCACGGTGCTGCTGATGGTGCTCGCGATCTACGTCTTCGCCTCCGTGTTCGGCTGGGCCCAGGCCTACCTGCTGAACGGGGTGGTGCAGCGCACGGTGTTCCGGTTGCGGGCCGACGTCGAAGACAAGATGAACAGGCTGCCCCTCGGCTACTTCGACCGGATGCCGCGGGGCGAGCTGCTCAGCCGGGTCACCAACGACATCGACAATGTCTCCCAGAGCCTGCAGCAGTCGCTCTCACAGATCATGACATCGCTGCTGACGGTCATCGGGGTGATCACGATGATGTTCGTCATCTCGCCGCTGCTCGCTCTCATCGCGCTCGTCACCATTCCGCTCACGCTCCTCATCACGGCTGTGGTGGCGAAGCGGTCGCAGAAGCTCTTCGTGGCCCAGTGGAAGCACACGGGAACACTGAACGCCCGCATCGAGGAGAGCTACAGCGGCCATGCCCTGGTGAAGGTGTTCGGCCGGCACCGCGAGATCAACGAGGTCTTCCGGCAGAAGAACGAGGAACTGTACCGGGCGAGTTTCGGGGCGCAGTTCGTGTCGGGCATCATCATGCCGGCGATGATGTTCGTCGGCAACCTGGTCTACGTGGCCATCGCTGTGGTCGGCGGGTTGATGGTCGCGAGCGGGTCGCTGAGCCTCGGCGATGTGCAGGCATTCATCCAGTACGCCCGGCAGTTCACCCAGCCGCTGACGCAGCTCGGCTCGATGGCGAACATCCTGCAGTCGGGGGTGGCGTCGGCCGAGCGGGTCTTCGAACTGCTCGATGCCGACGACCAGACGCCCGACGCCGTGCCGGCGAAGACCCCGGCGGGTAGTGCGGGCCGGCTCGTGTTCGAGAACGTCTCGTTCCGCTACTCGCCCGACCAGCCGCTGATCGACGACCTGTCGCTCGTCGCGCTGCCGGGGCAGACCGTGGCGATCGTGGGGCCGACGGGCGCGGGAAAGACGACCCTCGTGAATCTCATCATGCGGTTCTACGAGCTCGACGCCGGGCGCATCACGCTCGACGGCACCGACATCGCGGCCATGACCCGCGACGATCTGCGGGGGCGGACCGGCATGGTGCTGCAGGACACCTGGTTGTTCGGCGGAACGATCCGCGACAACATCGCCTACGGGCGACCGAGCGCGAGCGAGGAGGAGATTCTCGCTGCGGCACAGGCGACCTACGTCGATCGTTTCGTGCACTCGTTGCCGGCCGGGTACGACACGGTGCTGAACGATGAGGCCGACAACGTGAGCGCGGGCGAGAAGCAGCTCATCACGATCGCGCGGGCCTTCCTGGCTGCGCCGTCTGTGCTGATCCTCGACGAGGCGACTTCGTCGGTCGACACCCGCACAGAGGTGCTCGTGCAGCGGGCGATGTCGGCACTCCGGGCGGACCGCACGAGTTTCGTCATCGCGCACCGGCTGTCGACCATTCGTGACGCCGACCTCATCCTCGTGATGGAGTCGGGCCGCATCGTCGAGCAGGGAACGCACGAGAGCCTGCTCGCGGCCGGGGGAGCGTACGCCGCCCTCTACAACGCGCAGTTCGCGGGAGCCTCCGCCGACTGAGGCTCCCGCACAGACAGAGGGCCGGCCCGCTGATGCGGAGCCGGCCCTCTGCGATTTCAGACGGTGTGCGCTGGTCGCCGTCAGACGGCGTGCGCTAGTTGCGGGCGATCGCGAACATGCGGAGCAGCTCGAGGTACAGCCAGACGACCGTCACCACGAGGCCGAACGCCGCCGACCAGCCGTAGATGCGCGGCGCACCGGCGCGAACACCGCGCTGGATCTGGTCGAAGTCGAGCACCAGCGAGTACGCGGCCAGCAGCGTGACGAACACGCCGATGATCAGGCCGAGCGGGATGCCGAGGATGTGCACGGTGCTGTTCAGCCCGAACCCGGTGCTCTGCACACCCGTCAGCATCAACACGATGTTGACCAGCGAGAACAGCATGTAGCCGACCATCGCGATCAGGAACACCTTGGTCGCACGCTTCGAGGCGCGGATCTTGCCGCTCGCGAACAGGGCCAGCGTGACCGCGAAGACGCAGACCGTGGCGATGACCGCCTGTACGACGACGCCCGGGTAGAGCGACTCGAAGACGCCCGAGATGGCACCGATGAAGAGACCCTCGGCGGCGGCGTAGAGCAGCACCAGCGGTGCGGAGGGCTTGCGCTTGAAGATGTTGACGAGAGCCAGCCCGAAGCCGATGATCGCCGCGGGGGCCGCGAGCACCGGAACCTGCCAGCCGACGAGGGCGAAGGCCAGCAGAACGATGAAGCTGATGCCGGTCTTGACGATGACATCGTCGTAGCTCATGCGGTTCGTGTCGGCCGACGTCGCGGTCGGGCCGTCGTACATCTGCTGGAGGCCGTCGGCTGAGAGCGTCGGAACCTGCTCAGCGGACTGCTTGTCGAGACCCTTGCCGTTGAAGACAGGGATTCGCGAGAACGCGGGGTTGTTCGATGCCATGGTTTCCTCGAGTCGTGTCGAATGCTTGGCATAAATCTATCGGTCCGGGCCGCGCATTTGCTGGAAGTTCACTCAGGCGAACCTTCCGGGCACCTGACCGGTGCCTGCGCGACATCCAGAGCACCTAGCGTCGCCCCGTGCCCGACATTCTCGCGTTGCCCCGCCCTGTTGTGATCGGCCATCGCGGTGCCAGCGGCTACCGCCCCGAGCACTCCGCCGCGGCCTACGAACTGGCTTTCGAGCAGGGCGCAGACTTCGTCGAACCCGACCTGGTGGTGACGCGAGACGGCGTGCTGGTGCTCCGGCACGAGAACGAGATCTCGGGCACGACCGATGTGGCCGAGCATCCGGAGTTCGCAGCGCGCCGGGCGACCAAGTGCGTCGACGGGGTGACCCAGCAGGGCTGGTTCACCGAGGACTTCACCTGGGCCGAGCTGCAGACCCTGCGCGCCCGCGAGCGTCTGCCCGCGCTGCGCCCGTTCAGCGCCACGTTCGACGGCGAATTCCCGCTGATGCAGCTCGCCGACCTGTTCGCGCTGGTCGATCGGGTCTCGGATGCCCGGCGGAGGCCGCTCGGAATCGTCGCCGAACTGAAGCACGCAGCCTACTTCGCCGACCGGGGGTTCGCGGTCGACGAGCTCTTCTCGAGCGCGGTCGCGGAAGCCGGATGGAGCCGCGCCGGAGCCGAGGGCCGGCTCGTGGTCGAGAGTTTCGAACCGACGGTGCTGGCGCGGCTGCGGGCAGGGCAGCGGGTGGGGCAGCAGGCAGGGCTGCAGGGCCTCCGGCTCGTTCAGCTCGTCGAGGACTCGGGGGCGCCGGCCGACCTGGTTGCCGAACTCGGAAGTGACGCTCCCCTCTACAGCTCGTATCTGACGCCCGCCGGACTCCGCGGCCTCGCCGACGCGGGCATCGACGGTGTGAGCGTGCCGAAGGCGCTGCTTCTGGATGCCGCGGGCGTCGAATTCGTCGGGAACGCCCACGCGGCGGGGCTCGAGGTGTTCACGTGGACCCTGCGGCCCGAGAACGAGTTCCTCGCGGAGGGGTTCCGGAGTGCGGGCGGGCCGGCCGAGCTCGGCGACTGGCAGGCGGAGTGGGCGGCCATCATCGCGAGCGGGGTCGACGGGGTGTTCGCCGACCACGTGGACTCGGCGGTGGGGGCGCGCGCGGCGCTGGGAGCGCGCGCGGCGCTCGGTGCCCGGCTCAGTGTCGGCGGCGTCGCCTAAACTCGAAGGGTCATGACACCCACCTCTTCGCAGACCGAATCCTCCTCCGTTCCGCTGATCGTCGACGATCAGCGACCGCTGGCGTTTGCCGGCGCGGGCGGCGGTTCGGGCGCGCGCGGCTCGACGTTCAACGACGCCCTGCTCGACGGTCTGAACCCGCAGCAGAAAGAGGCGGTCGAGTACCGTGGGCCCTCCCTGCTCATCGTGGCGGGGGCCGGGTCGGGCAAGACCAGCGTGCTCACCCGCCGCATCGCGAGCCTCATCGACAGCCGCGAGGCGTGGCCCAGCCAGATTCTCGCCATCACCTTCACCAACAAGGCCGCCGCCGAGATGCGCGAACGCGTCGGCGCCCTGCTCGGTCAGACCGCTGAGGGCATGTGGATCTCGACGTTCCACTCGGCGTGCGTGCGCATCCTGCGCCGGGAGGCCGAGAACTTCGGCTTCACCAAGGCCTTCACCATCTACGACTCCCACGACTCGCGCACCCTGATCAAGCGCATCATCAAGGAGCTGCAGGCCGACACCTACGGTTTCACGGTGTCGAGCGTCGCCGGCAAGATCTCGAAGCTCAAGAACGAGCTGGCCGACGCCGACAGCTACGCCCGGTCGGCGAACTTCGACGACCCGCAGGAGCGGCTGTTCGTCGAGATCTTCCGGTCGTACACGCGCAGCCTGAGCGCGGCGAACGCGTTCGACTTCGACGACCTGATCGGTCAGACCGTCTATCTGTTCCGGGCGTTCCCGCATGTCGCGGCGACGTACCGGCGGCGGTTCCGGCACATCCTCGTCGACGAATACCAGGACACGAACCACGCGCAGTATGCGCTCATCCGTGAGCTGACGCTGCCGGTGGAGGAGGAGCCCGGGTTCGACGCGCGCACCGCTTCGCTGGAGGGGGCATCCCTCACCGTCGTCGGCGACTCCGACCAGTCGATCTATGCGTTCCGCGGTGCGGACATCCGCAACATCGTCGAGTTCGAGCGCGACTTCCCGGGCGCCAAGGTGATCCTGCTCGAGCAGAACTACCGGTCGACCCAGAACATCCTGACCGCCGCCAACGCCGTCATCTCGAACAATTTCGACCGCAAAGACAAAAAACTGTGGACGGATGTCGGAGACGGCGAGAAGATCGTCGGCTTCACCGGGTACAGCGGGCACGACGAGGCGCAGTTCGTGGCCGACGAGGTCACGAAGCTGCACGAACAGGGCACGCCCTACAAAGACGTCGCCGTGTTCTACCGCACCAACGCCCAGACGCGTGCGCTGGAGGAGATCCTCATCCGGTCGGCCGTGCCCTACCGGGTGCTCGGCGGTACCCGCTTCTATGAGCGCGCCGAGATCAAAGACGTTCTGGCGTACCTGATCGCGGTCGCGAACCCGTTCGATGCCATGGCGCTCCGGCGCATCCTGAACACGCCGAAGCGCGGAATCGGGCCGGCGACCGAGACGGCGCTCGCGGTGTTCGCGGAGACCAACGAGATCACCTACCGCGAGGCGATGCGGCGCGCGCCGGAGCTCGGGCTCGGGCCCAAGGTGACCGCGGCGATCGTCGACCTCGCCGCCATGCTCGACGAGGCGACGGCGCTCGTCGGGCCGGGGCAGGTCGACGAGGAGGCGGGGGAGGCCGGCGGGGAGTCGGCAGCGGGCGGCGCGGCGGATGCATCGGCGGGCGGTGGCGGAGACGCGGCCGCCGCGGCCGACGGGGCTGCCGGGGCTTCTGTCGCCGAGGTGTTGACGCTGCTGTTGAACAGGAGCGGGTACGTCACGGCCCTTCGCGCAGGGCGCGACCCGCAAGACGAGGCGCGGGCTGAGAACGTCGAGGAGCTCGTCGCGGTGACGCGGGAGTTCCAGAAGAACAACCCCGGCGGCGGGCTGGTCGACTTTCTGACCGAGGTGTCGCTCGTCGCTGCGGCCGACGAGCTCGACGACTCCAGCGGAACGGTGTCCCTGATGACGCTGCACACCGCGAAGGGCCTCGAATACGAGGCCGTCTTCCTGACCGGCGTCGAGGAAGACCTGCTGCCGCACCGCATGTCGGCCTCGGAGCCCGGCGGCCCGGCCGAGGAGCGGCGGCTGTTCTACGTGGGCATCACACGCGCGCGCAAGCGCCTCTACCTCTCCCTCGCGATGACGCGCGCGCAGTACGGCGAGACCGCCGTCGCGATGCCGAGCCGCTACCTGCAGGAGATCCCCGCGGAACTCATCGACTGGCGGCAGTCGCCCGGCATGGCGACCTCGCGTGGCGGCACCCAGCCGCGCGCGCTCAACGCCTCGCGCCCCGGCGGTTTCGGCGGGCGGAGCGCGGTGCGTGCCAGCGATTCCCTGTCGTTCCGCGAGCAGGATGCCGCGGGCGGTGGCTCTGGGTCGGGCTCCGGCTCGGGCTCGGGCTTCGGGGCCTCGGGCTTTGGCGGCTCGGGCGCGTCGCGGCAGAAGACGGAGTGGCCGAACCGCGTCACCGCCCAGGTGCGCGACAACGGCGACCTCGAACTGCAGGCGGGCGACCGCATCCGCCACGTCGACTTCGGCGAGGGCCGCGTCAACGCCGTCACCGGCGACGGCACCAAGCGCGTGGCCCACGTGCAGTTCGACGCCGCCGGCGCCAAAAAGCTCCTCATAAAAATCGCTCCCATCGAAAAGCTCTAGCCCCCGCCGCCCCGCCACCCCCTACTTCCTCCGCCCCCTCCCCGCCACCCCCCTCACGCTGCCGTCGACGAACCCCCAGTACCCCCCGGTGAACGCCCCGGCATCCGCACCCCACCCCCCGCC
>NZ_PSTT01000133.1 GCF_002931235.1 Subtercola sp. Z020
CGGGAGGGGATGTGCGGTTTTAAGCGGTGAAGGGTCCCCACTTGTGGCACGATGGGGGAGTCGCGGGTGCGCTCCAGCATCGGCGCAGGAGGCGCCGCCAGTGGTGGGCGCGACGGGGGAGAATCCATGACGACTTTCAGGCGCTCGGCTCGGGCGTTCCGCATCGGCTCCGGCGTCACGCTGGCCGGCATCTCGCTGGCCGCCCTGGCGGGGTGCTCGCCCTCGACCCCGGCAGCGACACCTGCCCCGACGGTCACCGTGACCGTCAGCCCGACCGCAAAACCGACGGCCACGGCATCCGCGTCGTCCAGCCCGACCACGACCCCGACGGCGAGCGGATCGGGCACGGCCACGCCGGTCGACATCTCGTGCGGATCGCTGGTGTTCGACTCGACGATCGCCGCGTACAGCCCGACGCTGCAGCTCGAGGCCTCGTTCATTCCCGCGCCCGACAACACCTTCGGCACGATCGGCGCCCTCGACGGCGCGCTCTGCTCCTGGCGGGACTCGGTGTCGGGCTCGACAATCGGCGTTGGGGTGGCCAAGCCGAGCGCAGCCGACCGGGCGACGTATGAGGCGAAGGTCGCGGCCGCGGGAACCAGCTCGAACCAGCTCGTGGATTCGTCGACGAGCCGGGGCTACGTGCTGTCGCAGAGCGAAGCGGTCGAACTCGATCTGTTCACGGATTCGGGGTACTGGATCGCCGTCACGTCGGTGATCTTCGACTCGCCGAGCGCTGCGAAGAGCATCTTCGCGAACATTCTCGAGACGCTGCCGAGCGGGTAGCGCTTCCGCGGGCACACGCGCGGGCACAGGCGCGGGTGCCGCAATTTCGGTATCGGGCTCCCCAATTGCCTGACGGCCTGCTAGAAAAGAGTCGATGGCTCCGCAGTTTCGGGTACGGCGCAGCTGTCGGGCGGGATGCTCCGACTCCAGTTTGCTAGGAACGAACGAGGGTCGGCCCTGCCGCGGCACGGCCCCCGTGGTGTTCCGCCGGGGCCGTGCCGCTTCTTGCGGCCTCCTGTCGAGGCACGCCGACGCGCCCTGCCACCAAGCCTCGCGCCGACCCGCGCCGACCCGCGCCGATCCCCGGCCGCCCCGGCCACAGCGAAACGGGCCCGCCTCCCTGGGGAGACGGGCCCGCGTCAGAACCGTGAGGGTCAGGCTCCGTGCTGCTCGCGACGCCGGCGCACCATGAGCACGCCACCCACCGCGAGCAGGCCCGCGCCGAGCGTCAGCACGGGAATCACCGCTGCACCGGTGGTGGCGAGGTCGATGCCGCCGCCCGAACCGCCGTTCGAGCCACCCGATCCAGAGCCACCAGCACCGGCACCGGCGCCCGCGCCCGAGCCGGCATCGCCGCCACCGGGGGTGCCGGGAGCCGAGGCCGTCGGCGTCGGGGTCGGGGTGGTGACCGGGGCGTCTGCCGCGACGGTGAGCGTCGCCGAGGCGACCACACCGCTCTGGGCGCCCGTCACGGCGACGGTGTAGGTGCCCTCCTGCTGGGGCGCGGTGAACGCGTACGAGGCGTTCGCGTCGATGACGTCGGCCGAGCCGAGGTCGCTGCCCGCGGCATCCGCAGAGACCTGGCGGTCGCCTGCGAAGCCGGTGGCGGTGGCGGTGAGGGATGCGCCCGGCTTCACCGTGCTGTTCGACAGCGCGAGCGCGGCGTTCGCGCTGAGGGCAGCCGTGTTCTGGTTCAGCTCGAGGGCGTTCGCCATCGTGAAGAAGTTGTCGGTCTGGTCGGTGAGGCCGACGACGCTGGCCGCGCCGGGGCCGTAGGCGGCGATGCGCAGCTGGCTGCCGGTGTGCTGCTGCGATCCGCCGACTTCAGCGGTGCCGTACGAGATCTTCATCGTGCTGCCGTCGGCGGTCAGCAGCGCCGTGCTGAGCGAGGTGGGCGGCGTCGAGTCGACGATCTGGCTGGTGTGGGCGTGGTCTGCGGTCACGATGACGAGCGTGTTGCCGTCCTTCTCAGCGAAGGCGAGGGCTGCCTGCACGGCCTCGTCGAGGTCGATGACCTCACCGATCTGGCCGCAGGCGTTCGCGGCGTGGTCCTGCTTGTCGATGCTCGCGCCCTCGACCTGCAGGAAGAAGCCCGCGCTGGCGGGGGTGTCGAGCAGGTCGATGCCCTTCTGGGTCAGGGAGCGCAGCGACAGGTCGGTGCTGAGGCGGTCGGGGTTCGGCGCACAGGTCGTCGGAGCGAGGTCTGCGCCCCCGACGGTCGCCTCCGTTGCGGCGTAGCGCGTCGGGAAGTTGCCGGGGGTGAACAGGCCGAGAACCGGCTCGCTCTGGTCGGCGACCGTGATCGCCGAGAGCTCGGCGCCGGTCGTCGGCAGCTGGTAGCCGCGGGTCTCGGCCTGCGCGCGCAGGGTCTGGCCGGCGTACTCGCCGGCCTTCGCGAGCTGGTCGAAGCTCGCCGCTCCGCCGCCGAGGCTGAGGTCGGGGCGCGTTCCGATGATCTGTTCGGAGATGGATCCACGGCCACCCTGATCGAGCGCGTCAGCGCCGCAGGTGGTGCTGTCGGGGCCGTAGCAGCTGCGGGCGGCGACATGCGCGGACTGCACGGCGGGCGTGGCATCCTGCAGCTCGGCGGTGCTGATGTTGCCGGTCTTCAGCCCGTTCGCCTTGGCGATTTCGAGAAGCGTCTGGTGCGGCTTGCCGTCGATGTCGACCGAGATGGCGTTGTCGTAGGTCTTCGTGCCCGTCGCCCAGGCCGTGCCGGTCGCGGCGGAGTCGGGCACGTAGTCGGGCTTGCCCTTCGCGTCGCCGTCTTTGTAGAGGGAGTACGTCGTGTACTGGCCGGTCAGGGGCAGGGCGTCGATGCCCGGGAGCGTTCCGCCGGCGCCGTACTGGTAGTTGCGCGCGCTGGTGATCTCGGAGTCGCCCATGCCGTCGCCGATGAGCAGGATGACGTTCTTGGCGGGGGCGTCGACGATCGAGTCGCGGATCAGCTCGGTCTTGTCGTCGGGATTGCGGGTCGCCCCGCCGAAGTCGTCGGGTGCAGCGAAGGCTGCGCTCGGCATCAGTACCGCGGAGCCGGCCACGGCGGCGACCGCCGCGATGACGAGGCCGCGGCGCACGAGCGCACGCCTGTTTCTGTGAATGTTCATGGATCGGGGCCCTTCAGGGGATCGTGTTCGCAGCCGATTTTCAGGCTCACTCCCAGATCACCCCGTCGAGGTGAACGACACTCGAACGGCAGGTTGCCGAGGCATTGCCGCTCGACGTCTGCCGTCGAGGGCCCCGATCAGGCGATCACTGCCCGATGCGGTCGTCGGCAGACTGCCGGGCGCCGTCGATCTTGTCGTCGTACTTGCCGCCCGAGACCTTCTTCGCGGCGTCGGCCGCCTTCTGAAGAACGTTGTCGGAGACCTCTTCGCCCTTGTCGCTGTTCAGGAACTCTTTGGCCTTGTTGCTCAGACCACCGAAATCAACCATGGTGTCGCCCCGCTCTCGTTTCGTGCACCGTCGATCGGTGCGCATCCATCCTCGCCGAGTCGAGCTGTCGATCGCAAAGGGTTGCACCGCTCGAAGCTTTCGTATGCCTAGGCTGGAGGAATGGATCGCGAACGCCCGACTGCGCTCATCACGGGAGCCACCAGCGGGATCGGCCGCGCCATCGCCCTCGACCTCGGGCGAACGCACCACGTGCTCGTCGGCGGTCGCGACGCGGGCCGGGTCGGCGAGCTGGTCGAAGCGCTGCCGTCGGCGGAGCCCTTCGTCGCCGATCTGGCTGTGGGGCCGATACCGACCCTCCCTCGCTCGCTCGACGTGCTCGTTCACTCGGCCGGGGTCGAAGCCGGCTCGACGGTGGAACTCACCGACGCCTCCACCTGGCGCGAGGTGTTCGCGGCCAACGTGTTCGCGGTCGCCGAGCTCACCCGGTTGGCGCTGCCCGGGCTCCGCGAGGCGTCGGGGCTGGTCGTCATGATCAACAGCGGGGCGGGCTTCACGGCAGCTCCGGGGGGAAGCGTCTACGCCGCCTCGAAGTTCGCGCTGCGCGCGCTGGCGGATGCGCTACGGGAAGAGGAACGCCCGAACGGCGTGCGGGTCTCGAGCGTGCATCCCGGTCGCACCGACACGGCGATGCAACGCCGGAAGGTCGCCGGCGAGGGCGACGCGTACGAGCCGCGGCTGTACCTGGCGCCGGAGTGGGTCGCGGCGGCCGTGCGCACGGTGGTCGACCTTCCGCAGGGGGGCACGGTCGAGACGCTCTCGGTGCGGCCGACCGAGCGGGCCTGACGCGGGGCCGGCGGGCCTTCGGGGCCGCCCGGCCTCCGGGATCGCCCGGCCTGCGGGGCCCGGGATCGCCCGGCCTCCCGGATCGCCCGGCCTGCGGGGCCTCCGGGATCGCCCCGCCTCCCGTGCCGTGCGCCCGCCGCGCCTCAGCGGACGCGTTCGGCGCTGAACTGCATGCGGGGGTGCGCGTACGACTCCTGCGCCTCCACCAGCTTCAGTTCGCGCTCCCCCGAGCGGTACGTCATCTCGATGAGGTCGAACACGCTCGACGCTGTGCGCTCGAGCGACACCGACGCGTCGCCCGTCTCGCGGAGGTGCGCGGTGAAGAGCGCCGCCGTGACATCCCCCGACCCGTTCGCCTTGAACGGCATGAAGGGCGTGCGCACGACCCACGCGCCGCTCTCGTCGACCACCAGCATCTCGATGGTCTGTGGATCGCGGTCGGGGCGCTCGACGCTCGTGACCAGAACCGTCGACGGGCCCATCGCGCGTGCCAGGTCGACGGATTCGAGGGTCGACTCAAGGGTCGTCGGCTCGGTGCCGGTCAGGTAGCCGAGCTCGAACTGGTTCGGCGTGATGATGTCGGCCACCGGCACTACGCGATCGCGCAGCAGCACCGGAATCTCCGGGGCCACGAAGCACCCCGACTTCGCGTTGCCCATCACCGGGTCGCACGCGTAAACCGCAGACGGATTCACGGCCTTCACGCGCTGCACGGCATCCACGATCACCTCACCGATGCCCACCCCGCCCTGGTAGCCCGACAGCACCACGTCGATCTCGGGGAACACGCCGCGCTCCTCGATGCCGAGCAGCACGTCGCGCACGTCGTCGGGGCTGATCAGCGGACCGCGCCACGCGCCGTACCCGGTGTGGTTGGAGAAGTTCACGGTGTAGACGGGCAGCACTTCGGCGCCGATGCGCTGCAGGGGGAACACGGCGGCGGAGTTGCCCACGTGCCCGAACGCGACGGCTGACTGGATCGAGAGAATCTTCACCCTCCCATTCTCGCGCGCCGCCGGGCGCCCGGCGACCCGGGGGCACGGCGACCCGTGGTGGTGAAGGAGGCGCTGGCGAACGGGCGCCTGACGGCGCGCGGCGCGGCGGCCGCTGGTGCCGGTGGTGCCGCCGTGGCTGACGGCGCGCCGCCCGCCCACGTGCCGGCACCACCCGGACGGAGCTCAGCCGATCCGACGCGCATACGGCGCCGGTTTCGCTGAGCTCAGTCCGGGTGGGAGCCGGGGGAGCTAGGCGCCGCGCAGTTCGAGGTAGCGGGCGATCAGGGCGCGGGTGGAGCTGTCTTGCGCGGCGAGGGTCTCGGCATCCCCGTCGACCGCCGGGGCGACCTGCAGGGCCAGCTGCTTGCCGAGCTCGACGCCCCACTGGTCGAACGAGTCGATGCCCCAGATCGTCCCCTCGGTGAACACGATGTGCTCGTAGAGCGCGATCAGCTGGCCGACCACCGAGGGGGTCAGCGCCGGCGCGAGGATGGAGGTCGTGGGCCGGTTGCCGCTGAACACACGGGCCGGCACGACGGCCTCGGCCGTGCCCTCGGCGCGCACCTCGTCTGCGGTCTTGCCGAACGCCAGCGCCTTGGTCTGCGCGAAGAAGTTCGCCATGAACAGGGCGTGCACGTCTTGCCCGGGCTCGACGGCCGCCCCGTCGCCGCTGAAGTCCTTCAGTGCATGGGCGGGGTTCGCGACGGCGATGAAGTCGGCGGGGATCAGCCGGGTGCCCTGGTGGATGAGCTGGTAGAACGCGTGCTGCCCGTTCGTGCCGGGCTCGCCCCAGAAGATCTCGCCCGTGTCTGTGCTGACCGGCGACCCGTCCCACCGCACACTCTTGCCGTTCGACTCCATCGTGAGCTGCTGCAGGTAGGCAGGAAAACGGTGCAGATACTGCGCATACGGCAGCACGGCATGGCTCTGCGCCTTCAAGAAGTTCGAGTACCAGACGTTCAGCATGCCCATCAGCACGGGCACGTTCTGCTCGAGCGGGGTGGTGCGCATGTGCTCGTCGATGGCGTGGAAGCCGGCGAGGAACTGCTGCCAGTTCTCGGGGCCGATCGCGATGACGACCGAGGTTCCGATGGCCGAGTCGACCGAGTAGCGGCCGCCCACCCAGTCCCAGAAGCCGAACGCGTTCTCGGGGTCGATGCCGAACGCCGCGACCTTGTCGAGGGCGGTCGAGACGGCCACGAAGTGCTTCGCGACGGCGCCGGTGCGCTCGTCGTCGCTGTCGCCGATGGCTGTGGATGCCGCCAGCCGCTCCCAGAGCCACTGGCGCGCCAGGCGGGCGTTGGTGAGCGTCTCCAGCGTGCCGAACGTCTTCGAGGCGACGATGAAGAGCGTGGTCTCGGGGTCGAGGCCCTCGGTCTTCTCGTAGATGTCCGACGGGTCGATGTTGGAGACGAAGCGGCACTCGATGCCGGCCTGCACGTACGGCTTCAGTGCTTCGTAGACCATCACCGGGCCGAGGTCGGAGCCGCCGATGCCGATGTTCACGACCGTCTCGATGCGCTTGCCGGTGACGCCCTTCCACTCACCCGAGCGCACCTTCTCGGCGAAGGCGTAGACCTTGTCGAGCGTGGCGTGCACGTCGGCGTCGACATCCTGCCCGTCGACGACGAAGCCCGCCGGCGGCACGAGGCCCTCGCCGTTCTTCGGGCGGCGGAGCGCCGTGTGCAGCACGGCGCGGTTCTCGGTGACGTTGATGTGCTCGCCGCGGATCATGGCGTCGTAGCGGCCGGCGACATCGGTGTCGCGGGCGAGCTGCACCAGCAGCCCGAGGATCTCCTCGGTGAGGAACGACTTCGACAGGTCGACGGTGAGGTCGGCGGCCTGGAACGTGTACTTCGCGGCACGCTCGGGGTCGGCGGCGAACCAGCCGCGGAGGTCGGGGCTGAAGCCGTCGGCCACGCCTTCGAGCTGCTTCCAGGCCTCGGTGGAGGTCGAGTCGACGGGAACGGATTCGGTCATGATGCTCTCCTGAACGCCGGTGCATGGGCCCCGCGCGGGCCCTCTCCCACCCTATCCGCGCCGACCCCGGCCGTCATGCACCGGCGCCCAGGAGAGCCTCATGACCGCATCCGTTCCCGCCGACACGACCTCCACCGAC
>NZ_PSTT01000088.1 GCF_002931235.1 Subtercola sp. Z020
CCCCCGCTTCCTCCCCCTCCTCCCCCTCGAAAGGACCAGACCATGGTTGAACGCCGGATTCCGAAGGTGCGCGACCTCGCACCCCTGATGCAGTTCAAGGTGCCCGACCTGAACGGCAAGCGTCGTCGCCTCGAAGGCGCGCTGACCATCGCCGATCTGCGCACGATCGCCAAGCGTCGAACACCCAAGGCGGCCTTCGACTACACCGAGGGCGCGGCGGAGGGTGAGATCAGCCTGGCGCGGGCGCGTCAGGCGTTCGAGGACATCCAGTTCAACCCCGCGATCCTCCGCGACGTCTCAGATGTGAGCACCGGGTGGGACGTGCTGGGCGCCCCGGTGTCGCTGCCGTTCGGCATCGCGCCGACCGGATTCACGCGCATGATGCAGACGGAAGGAGAGATCGCCGGCGCCGGCGCGGCCGCTGCGGCGGGCATCCCGTTCTCCCTCTCGACGATGGGCACGACCGCGATCGAAGACGTGAAGGCGGCCAACCCGAACGGTCGCAACTGGTTCCAGCTGTACATGTGGAAGGATCGCGACCGTTCGATGGCACTGGTCGACAGGGCCGCAGCGGCCGGATTCGACACGCTGCTCGTGACCGTCGACGTTCCGGTCGCCGGGGCGCGCCTGCGCGACAAGCGGAACGGCTTCTCGATCCCCCCGCAGCTGACCCTCGGAACCGTCGTGAACGCGCTGCCGCGGCCGGAGTGGTGGATCAACTTCCTTACGACCGAGCCGCTCGCGTTCGCGTCGCTCGACCGCTGGTCGGGGACCGTCGGCGAGCTGCTCGACTCGATGTTCGACCCGACGGTGACGTTCGACGACCTGGCCTGGATCAAGGCGCAGTGGCCCGGCAAGGTCGTCGTCAAGGGCGTTCAGAACCTCGAAGACGCGCGCCGGCTCACCGACCTCGGCGTCGACGGCATCGTGCTGTCGAACCACGGCGGGCGCCAGCTCGACCGTGCGCCGATCCCGTTCCACCTGCTACCCGAGGTCGTGCGGGAGGTCGGTGGCGATACCGAGGTGCACCTCGACACGGGCATCATGTCGGGCGCGGACATCGTCGCGGCGGTCGCGCTCGGCGCCCGCTTCACGCTGGTGGGGCGCGCGTACCTCTACGGGCTGATGGCGGGTGGGCGCGAAGGCGTGGACCGCATGATCCAGATCCTGAGCGGCGAGATCGCGCGCACGATGCGCCTGCTCGGCGTGAATGCGCTCGAGGAGCTGGAGCCGCACCACGTGACGCAGCTCGAGCGCCTCGTTCCGCGGGCGCGGGCCGAGGCGGCGGCCGCCGCTCCTGCCGACCGCGAGCTCAGCGCGCTGTAGCGCCGCCGCCGCCCGCTGCAGCCGCTGGGGCCCGGAGCGCACCGCCGCTCCGGGCCCCCGGATGCCCAGCGGCGGCCCGGCCTCGCCGCCGCTGCCTCGCACTGCAGCCGCCGGGCTCAGAGCGCGCCGCCGCCGCTCCGGGCTCCGGATGCTCACCGGCACGCTCCCGCCCACCTACCCCCGCGTAACCGAGGACCACGAACGCGATAGGCCTGCCAGCGCACCCATCGCCGCCCTCATCCTCGGATACGCACCAGATGCACAGCCGGACGCTCGCGGCGCCGCCCTCATCCTCGGATACGCACCAGCTGCGGGGCCGGAACGGCACACGAGCTCCGCGTCAGCGCACCCCGGCCATCAGCCGCCGCACGACCGGCGTCGACGCCGCGAGCAGCAGCCCCACCACGATCGCGATCGCGCCGAGCACACCGAAGTAGGGCACCTGGTTCGCCGGGTCGTACAGCGCCGCGAGCTGCCCCGAGATCGCCGTGCCGAGCGCAACCGACAGGAAGAACAGCGCAACCATCTGCGTTCGAAAGATCTCGGGCGCCAGTTTCGTGGAGATCGACAAACCGACCGGCGAGATCAGCAACTCGGCGACCGTGAAGACGAAAAGGATGCCCACGAGCGCCAGCAGCGGCGTCGTCCCCGCCGCGCCGTTGGCAAACGGCAGGAAAAGCAGAAACGCGACACCCATGACAACGGTTCCGCCGGCGAATTTCAGCGGGGTCAGCGGCTGCCGCGAGCCGAGCTTCGTCCAGATCGCCGCGAAGACGCCCGACAGAATGATGACGAAGATCGGGTTGATCGACTGCACCCACGACACCGGCATCTGCCAGCCGAACAGGTCGCGGTTCAGCTGGCCGTCGGCGTAGATCGTGACGACCGTGAACTGCTGCTGGTACAGCGACCAGAACGCCACGCTCGCGATGAACAACGGAATGAACGCGAACACCCGGCTGCGCTCGGTCTTCGTGATGCGTCTGCTTCCCAGAATGATCGAGAAGTAGGCGATCGTCGCCACGACCGTCAGCCCGATCACCACGAGTGCCAGATTCGTCAGGTTCAGGATGCCGGTGGCCACCGCCAGCGCGATCACGACCACAGCCGCCACCGCGATGACGATGAAGCGCGTGCGGCGGTCGGACGGCAGTCGGTTCGGCACCACGCTCGCCTCCTTCGGAAGGTGCCGGCGCCCGATGCTGTACTGGATGAGGCCTGCCGCCATCCCGATCGCCGCCAGCCCGAACCCGTAGTGGAAGCCGAGCGTGGTCTGCGCGAGCCCGGTCAGCAGCGGGCCGACGAAGGCGCCGAGGTTGATGCCGAGGTAGAACAGCGAGAACCCGCCGTCGCGCCGCGGGTCATCCGCCGAATAGAGCGTGCCGACGATCGACGTGGCATTCGCTTTCAGCCCGCCGCTGCCGATCGCGATCGTGACCAGCCCGACGGCGACGCCGAGCCCGCCCGGCAGCAACGCGAGCGCGATGTGCCCGATCATGATGAGCACGGCGCTGAAGAAGAGCACACGCTCCGAGCCGAGGATGCGGTCGGCGACCCAGGCGCCGAGGATCGTCGAGAGGTAGACCGCCCCGCCGTACGCTCCGACGATGCCGGCGGCCGTGTCCTTCGGCAGGCCGAGCCCGCCCTGGTCGGCCGAGTAGAACAGGTACAGCAGCAGGATGCCCTGCATGCCGTAGAACGAGAACCGCTCCCACATCTCGACGCCGAACAGGTGTGCCAGCTGCCGGGGCTGGCCGAAGAACGTCTTCGCCTCCGGCTCTTTGTCGGCGACGTCTGAGGTGGTTCCTGCGCTGGTCACGTTCGTATCTTGGCAGAGTCGGCGGCGGGCCGCAGCCTCCGTGCAGCGTTCGACCCGGTGGCTCCGGATGCCCGGCAGCACCCACCCGGACGCAACACCTGCGCAACCGAGGACCAGCCGCGCGTCGGGTGTGCCACGGCACTCAACGGCGGCCTCATCCTCGGTTGCGTGCACACGTGGCGGGCTCGACGGCGACGGCCGGGCGGCCGGGCGGCGCCCCGCGGGCGGGCACGGCGGGCGCCTGCCCGTCGGGCGCCTGCCAGACGGCGCGCTGCGGCGCGGGCACGCGCGGCGGGGCGGGGCGCCGGGTCAGGCGGCGGACACGTCCCGCAGCACCGCGGCCAGCTGGTCGACGGCCCAGTCGAGGTCGGCGGCCGAGACGACCAGGGGCGGGGCGAGGCGGATGGTGGAGCCGTGGGTGTCCTTCGCGAGAACGCCGCGCTCCATGAGCCGCTCGCAGACCTCACGGCCCGAGGCGAGGGCCGGGTCGATGTCGATTCCCGCCCAGAGGCCCGCCGTGCGGACGGCGACGACCCCGTGGCCGATGAGCGCCGTGAGGCGCGCTGCGAGGAGGGCGCCCCGGGCATCCGCGAGCCGCTGGAAGTCGCCGGTTTCGAGGAGGGCGACGACCGCACTGCCGACCGCAGCGGCGAGCGGGTTGCCGCCGAACGTCGAACCGTGCTCGCCTGGGCGGAGTACGCCCAGGATGTCGGCGTTGCCGACGACGGCCGAGACGGGAACGATGCCCCCGCCGAGCGCCTTGCCGAGCAGGTAGAGGTCGGGCACCACGCCGACGCGGTCGCAGGCGAAGGTGCTTCCGGTGCGACCGAGGCCCGACTGGATCTCGTCGGCGATCATGAGCACGTTCTTCGCCGTGCAGACCTCTCGAACGGCAGGCAGGTACGACTCCGGCGGCACGATGATTCCGGCCTCGCCCTGGATCGGCTCGAGCAGCACGGCGACCGTGTTCTCGTCGATCGCCGCTTCGAGCGCTGCAGCATCGCCGTACGGAACCGACCGGAAGCCGGGCGTGAAGGGCCCGAAGCCGTCGCGGGCCGACGGGTCGTCGGAGAAGCTGACGATCGAGATCGTTCGGCCGTGGAAGTTGCCGTCGGCAACGATGATGTTCGCCATTCCGTCGGCGACGCCTTTCACCCGGTAGCCCCAGGCGCGCGCGACCTTGATTCCCGACTCGACGGCCTCGGCGCCCGTGTTCATCGGCAGCACCATGTCTTTGCCGGCGAGCGCGGCGAGCGACTCGACGAACGGGCCGAGCTGGTCGTTGTGGAACGCCCGCGACGTGAGCGTGATGCGGCCGAGCTGCGCGCGCGCCGCGTCGAGCAGGTCGGGGTTCGAGTGCCCGAAGTTCACGGCCGAGTAGGCGGCGAGGCAGTCGAGGTAGCGGCGGCCATCGACCGAGGTGACCCAGGCGCCCTCCCCCGATTCCACGACGATCGGCAGCGGGTGGTAGTTGTGCGCGGCGTGCGCCTCCTCCCGTTCGATCGCGGCGGCGGTGAGGGACGGTGCACCGTCGGTGAGAGACGGTGCAGTGTCGATGGGCGAGGCGTCGACAGGTGAGACGACAGGCGAGACGGCTCCGGATGCCGTGCCGATGGTGTTCGTCATCGGCGGAGCTCCAGCGTGCAGCACTTCACGCCGCCGCCGCCCAGCAGCAGCTCCGACAGGTCGACGCCGATCGGGTTGTAGCCGCGCTCCCTCAGCTGCGCCTCGAAGCCGGTCGCGCGGGACGCGATCACGACGTTGTAGCCGTCGGAGATGGAGTTCAGCCCGAGAACGGCCGCGTCGGTCTCGCTGACGAGGATCGCGTCGGGGTAGCGCCGCTCGAGTTCCGCGCGGCTCGGGGCGTCGAAGGCGCTCGGCAGATAGGCGATGGTCGCGGCATCCGGAGCCTCATCGGCGGACTCGTTCAGAACGGCGATCGCGGTGTCGAGGTGATAGAAGTTCGGGTTCACCAGGTTGAGCGTGACGACTTCGCGGTCGTAGAGGCGCGCGACCTCCTCATGTGAGTTCGAAGCGCTGCGAAAGCCGGTGCCGGCGAGGATGGTGTCACCGACGAGCATGAAGTCGCCCTCGCCCTCGTTGATGTTCTGCGGCTCGGCGACGCGGAAACCGGCGCTCTCGAACCAGCGCATGTACGCGGGACCCTCGGCCTGGCGCTCAGGGTGGGTGAAGCTCGCGCCGTAGGCGAGATTGTCGATCACGAAACCGCCGTTGGCCGAATAGACCATGTCGGGCAGGCCGTCGATCTGGTCGATGAGTTCGACGGTGTGGCCGAGCGCGACGAAGGTGTCGTAGAGGGTCTGCCACTGGGCCAGGGCGAGGTTCGTGTCGGTGGGGATCGCCGGATCCATCCACGGGTTGATCTTGTAGGTGACGGTGAAGAAGTCGGGGCGACACATCAGGTAGGTGTGCGGCCTGGCCTGGCGGATGCGAGGTTCTGAGGGGAAGACCTCGTCGCGAGGCGGGGAGACGGGCAGCTGGGTAGACACGGGCATCCTTCTGATTCGACGGATGGCGGACGTCGTCCTGAGGCTCCGGGGAGCACGCCAGGTGTCTAGTCTGGCACGCTCGTAATGTCAACAGTCGATCATCCGGCGCTGGAAAAGTGCGTAGAGCGAGGCGCCATGCAAGATAACGTCGTATGCTCGGTGAAATGGACAACCTCGATTTTCGAATCATCGACCTCCTCAAGCTCAACGCGCGCACCGGTTACGGGGACATCGGGCAGGTGATCGGGCTCTCTGCCTCGGCGGTGAAACGGCGTATCGACCGCCTCATCGCCGACGGCATCATCCGGGGTTTCACCGTGCTGCTCGACACCTCGCTCGACGGCAAGATCACCGAAGCGTACGTCGAACTCTTCTGCCGGGGCACGGTCGCGCCGGCCGAACTCAAGCGCATCCTCTCGGGTGTGCCGGAGGTGGTCGACGCCGGCACGGTGACCGGCAGCGCCGACGCCATCGTGCACATGCGCTCCCGCGACATCCCGAGCCTCGAACTAGCGCTCGAGCGGGTGCGGATCGCGCCCAATGTCGATCACACGCGAAGTGCGATCGTGCTGTCGAACCTCATCAAACGGTAGGCCGGTCAGCCGATTCGCACCTCGCCGAGCGGGCTCGGGCCGCTGAAACGGTGATTCGTGACGGTGACGGTCTGCTCCGACAGGAATGGCAGAAGCTCCACTCGGCCAGCCGTCGTCACGTCGCCCGCCCAGACCGCGACGTCGAGGGACCCTCCCAAAGCCTCGCTGAGGGCGCTCGGCGAACCCCCGATCATCCGGATGCGCGACGGCCCGTCGCCCACCTTCGCGGCCCGTTCGAGCCACGCCTCATCGTTCTCGACGAAGACGCGCACGCGGCGCTCCTTGAGCAGGGCGCGGAGCGGCCGCGGCAGCTTGAGCGCCGTGCTGACCCCGAGCGACGCGCGGGCGCGGGTACCCGCGGCGAGAATGCGTACCAGCAATTCGAGGGGTTCACCCTCAGAGAGCCTGATCACGACGGGTTCGGGGCGGTGGCGCAGCACGTTCCGCTCGACGCCGAGGCCCGCGACATCCCGCGCCGCGAACTGGGCCGTGAACGCCTCGTGGTCGCTGAGGGCGCCCCGGCGCGCGAAATCGAACTGCTGCCAGTCGAGCCCTGCGGTGGCCGCGTCGATGAGCTCGCGCACCTTCGGGTCGAGGGTGCCCAGCCCGAGGTCGGGGCTGGCGGGGCTGGGCTCGGCGTGCCAGCGACCGAGGCTCAGCAGGGCGTTCGGCCCGTCGGCCTTCATGCTGGGGCCACTGGATGATCGCCTGCCGCCACCCGTCGGGCGCCGACCCACCACGGCGGGGGTGATGGCGGCGTTGACGAAGAGGTCTGCGCCCTCGACCCGCGCCAGCCAGTGCTCGACCTCCGTCGGATCGAGGGAGTGCAGCGCTTCGCCGCGGCCGAACGGTGCGCTGGGGTGGTTCTGCAGATCGATCGCCTCGTCGAGGGTGGCCGCGTGCAGGATGCGCGGAGCCTGAACGTGGAGCGTCGCGGTCGCGTCGGCGAGTTGCCGGGCGAAAGCGGCGGACTTGCCGACCGCGCCGACGAGGATCACGGTGCCGCGCGCTGGGGTGGGGGTGGCGTTGGCGGCGGGTGCGGCGGCGGTGCCATCGCCGGGGGTGCCGGG
>NZ_PSTT01000108.1 GCF_002931235.1 Subtercola sp. Z020
CCCGCCGTCCCGCTGGCCGCTGCCGCAGTTCCTTCTGCGTCGCCAACCGTCGCGACCCCGCACGCCGATGGAGCGCCCGTGCCGGCGCCGACCGCCGCCGCTGGACCCGCGGTTCCGCCCGCACCGCCAGCCGCTGCCGCCCCGCCCACTGCCGCGCCGACTCCACCTGCGCCAGCCGATGACGCCCGCGCGGGCTCACCATCCGATGTCGAGCCAGCCGCACCCTCCACATCTCCCTCCGCCCCTCCTGCGCCGCCTACCGCTGCCGCACCCGTCGTCGTGCCGTCTGCAGTGACCCTGCCGCCGGCCGCGCACGCTAGGTCTCCGTTTTCGCCACCCGCCGGGACCGCAGCCCCTGCGCAGTCTCCGTCCGCGCCGCGATCTGCGGCGGCCGAGCCCGCGCAATCCTCCTTCGCGCCGCCTGCGCCGCAGGGGCAATCCCCGGTCACGGCCCCTACACCGGCTCCTGTGCCCACGCAGTCACCGTTCGCACCGCCTGCGCCGCCTGCTGCAGCCGCGCAGTCACCGTTCGCGCAGCCTGCGCCGCCCGCTGGCGGATCGGTGCCCTCCTTCGCTCCTCCCGCATCGCCGGAGCTCGGGACGCCGTCACCCGCGCCCGCCAGGGCGTCCGTTCCTCCAGCGTCCGTTCCTCCAGCATCCGCTCCTCCGACGACTGCGTCGTTCGCGCCACCAACGCCACCGGCCGCTCCAGGGGGAGCGGAACCTGCGTCCGCACCACCGGCGCCACCCAGCATCCTCGTGCCCGGCGGAGCGTACGCTCCGCAACCGCCGGCCGGTGGCACCGGAAAGCCGCGCAACGGCTTCGGCCTCGCCGCGCTCATTCTCGGCATTGTCGCGATCGTCGGGTCGGTCATCCCGATCCTGAACATCGGAGCAGCCCTCCTCGCCGTGCTGGGCATCGTCTTTGGCATCATCGGCATCCGTCGGAAGCTCACCCCGCGGCCCCGTCGAAGCGCCGTCGCCGGACTCATTCTCTCGGCCATCGCCCTGGTACTCGCGGTCGTGCTGGCCGTCGTCTACGCCGGTGCCATCGCGGCCGGCTTCACAGCCGGACTCGAACGGGCCGCAGCTCCTACGGTATCCGCCGAGCCCTCCCGCGCGCCGGTCGACCATGAGCTGACCTACCGCATCTCGAGCGACGCCCCGACCGCGACGACGATCACCTACTCCAGCACCGTCGACGGCACGCTGGCCGAAGAGCAGGCGAAGGATGCGGCGCTGCCCTGGATCAAGACGCTCGACATCACCGACGGCGGCGGCCGCAACTACGACAGCTTCGCGCTGACAGCGACCGCAGGCACCGGCGGCACGAAGATCAGCTGCGCGATCTTGCTCGACGGCGAACAGATCTCACACCAGACGTCGACCGGCGCTGGCGCGAGCGTCACCTGCAGCGCCCCCATGGGGTAGGGGATTCGCGGGTAGCGCGAGCCGCCACACCCAGAAAGCACAAAAAAAGGCCACCCGGGGTGGAGCCCTGAGTGGCCTTTCGCTCCCCGACTTGGACTCGAACCAAGAACCTGCCGGTTAACAGCCGGCTGCTCTGCCAATTGAGCTATCGAGGAATGCTGAAACAGCGTAGTTACGTTATCACGAAACCGTTCTGACCCTTGCCGGGCGAAATTTGCCTGGCCTGGCCCGCCGAAACGTGCAGCCAAAAGCATACCGCACGAACGGTGCCGCGCTTCACGCGCCGCCGTCGAAGGTGTCGACCCCGGGCATCCAACTGAGTCCTGGGCCGCCCCAGCTGCGCTTGCGGGCGATCTTCGAGGCCGCCTTCGCGTAGCTGAACTCGAGGCGGTCGACGTAGAGGTGACCGTCGAGGTGGTCGTATTCGTGCTGGAAAATGCGGGCCAGCCAGCCCGACGCCGTGACCTCGAACGGGGCACCGTCGGCGTCGACTGCCCGCAGCAGGGCATCCGTCGACCGCACCAGCGGGAACCGCTCGCCCGGGAACGAGAGGCAGCCCTCGGCGTCGAGGTCTTCGTGCGCCTCCTCGACCGGGGGCGGGCTGACGAGCAGCACCGGGTTGATCGCCACGCCCGAGTGCCAAACGTCGTCGGTGTCGGTGTACTCATACACGAAGAGGCGGAGCGGCACCCCCACCTGGGGGCCCGCGAGACCTACGCCGGGCGCTTCGTGCATCGTGTCGACCATGTCGGCGACCAGCGTCTTCAGCGCGTCGTCGAACGCCGTGACGGGCAGGGCGGGGGAGTGCAGCACCGGGTCGCCGAAGATGCGAATGGGGAGAACAGCCATGTCGCCAAGCCTAGTTGCGACGAATCCGCGATACTGTCGAGGGGTGCATCCCGAACTCGCAGCCGCCGCCGAGCTCACCCCGAACCTGTTCCAGTCGGTCGGCATCCCGATCGCCCTGATCGGCGCCGTCTTCCTGTCGTTCGGTGCGCAGTTCCAGCACCGCGGCGTCAACAAGGTCGAAGCGGCCAGCCAGCAGGCCACCGGCGGGCTCGACGTCAAGCAGCTCGTCGCGCTGCTGCGCCGACCGTCATGGGTGCTCGGTTCGCTGATGCTGGCCCTCGCTATCGTCTTCCAGCTCACCAGCCTGAACTTCGCCCCTATCATCGTGGTGCAGCCGCTCGGAGCTGTGGCGCTCGTCATCACGTCGATCCTCAATGCCCGGGTCACCCGCACGAAGCTCAACCGGGCATCCATCATCTCGATCGTCATGTGCGTGGGCGGCGTGGCGCTGTTCGTGCTGATCGCCGCCTTCACGGCCGTCGACAAGCCCATCTCCGATTCGCAGCTGGTGACGATCGTCATCATCCTGGCGGTCGTCCTGGCGCTCTTCGTCACCCTGTTCGTGCTGTTCCGCAAGCGGATGCGGGCGGTCGCGTACATCGTCGGCGCCGGCGTTCTCTACGGTTTCGTCGCAACGCTCGCAAAAGTCGTCATCAGCCGCCTGCAGCAGGCCGACATCAACGTTCTCACCATCTTCTGCCTGGTCGGGCTGCTGGCCTCGGCTGCTGCCGGCGCCTACTTCGTGCAGACGGCCTACGCCTCCGGTCCGCCCGACCTGGTGATCGCGGGCCTGACGGTCATCGACCCCATGGTCGCGGTCGGCATCGGCATCGTCGTGCTCGGCGAGGCCCAGTACGCGCCGCCCCTCGCGCTGGTCGGCTTTGTTCTGACCGGCATTCTCGCAATACTGGGAGTGTTCGGTCTCGCCAAATACCATCCGCAGACCGGTCACTAGGGTAGATTCTCCGCAGAACGCGATCCGGTACCGGATGCACGACCGCCGCTTCCCGAACCAGAAAGTCATCACTTGTCAGCTTCTTCCGGCACAGACCCTGCACCCGCAGACAACGACCCCGCGAAGCCCCTGAAGATCGTCATCGGAGCCGACACGTTCTCGCCGAACGTGAACGGCAGCGCCCGGTTCTCGCAGCGCCTCGCCTCGGGCCTTGCCGCTCGCGGGCACGAGGTGCACGTGGTCGCCCCTGCCGCCTCCCGCAGGCACGGCACGTGGACCGAGTCGTACGACGGCCAGAACATCACCGTGCATCGCCTGCGCAGCTTCCGCTGGTACCCGCACGACTGGTTGCGCTTCTCCGAGCCCTGGTTCATCAACCGCAACAGCGAACGCATCATCGACCAGGTGAAGCCCGATGTCGTGCACTTCCAGTCGCACATCATCGTGGGCCGCGGCCTGTCGATCGCCGCTCGCAAGCGCGGCGGCATCCGTGTGCTCGGCACCAACCACTTCATGCCCGAGAACCTGCTCGAATTCACGCTGCTGCCGAAGTCGTGGCAGGAGAAGGCCATCAGCATGGCCTGGAAGGCCGCCAAGCGCACCTTCGGCCGCGCCGACGTCGTCACCACGCCCACGCAGAAGGCGGCCGAGTTCCTCGAGAAATCGACCGGCCTCGACGGCGTGCTCGCCATCAGCTGCGGTATCGACGCCGACAACTACGTGCCCGACTTCGCGCCGCGCACCGAGAACCGCATCCTCTTCGTCGGTCGCGTCACCGGTGAGAAGCAGATCGACGTGCTCATCAAGGCGGTCAGCCTGCTGCCCGACGACCTCGACGCCCACCTCGACATCGTCGGTGGCGGCGACCTGTTGAAGCACCTCGAGAACCTCACGAAGCAGCTGGGGGTGGATGATCGGGTGCACTTCACCGGCTACGTCACCGAAGACGAGCTGCGCGAGGCGTACACGAAGGCGACCGTCTTCGGCATGCCGTCGATCGCCGAGCTGCAGAGCATCGCGACGATGGAGGCGATGGCGTCGGGTCTGCCGGTCGTCGCCGCGAACGCCATGGCGCTGCCGCACCTCGTCAAAGACGGCCGCAACGGCTTTCTCTTCGCACCCGGCGACGCGCAGCAGATGGCGGACAAGCTCGAGCACATCCTGCGCCTGCCCCAAGACGAGCTCGATGCCTTCAAGAACGCCTCCCTCGCGTTCATCGCCAAGCACGACCTGGTGCGCACGATCGTCACCTTCGAGCGCCTCTACCGAGGGGCGAGCGATGTGGATGTCGCGGCGATCGATGCCACGATGGCGGCCGAGTCGCTGAACACCTCGTCCCTCCGCGTGATCGACCTGCCGGCCGAGCCCACCGCGGAGCCCTCCGACGCCGCCCGCTGAAGCCGCCCACCTGACCCCGCTCGCCGCCGCCGCGCACTGAACCTGATGCTGCTCACTGCGCCTCAGGTGTCAGAGCGGGTGAGCGCAGGCGTCACCAGTGCCCGGTTCTGCCCCGGTCGATCTGCGCCTGCAGGTCGCGTGCTTCCCGCTGGAGTTCCGGATCGGCGGGCGCCGGTCGCGCTGCGAGTCGAGCGGCCTTCCTGCCGAGTCGTGTCGCGTCGCCGATGAGACCGAGCCACTCGGCGACCTCGAGCAGGAGGGAGATCGGCGCCGACACGACGGCACCGAGCATCACGAGCAGGTGCTTGATCACAGCCACGGCGCGAGTCCCATATCGGCAGCCTATCGATGATGGCGCCGGGTGGCGGGGGTGGGGCGTGCGGGACTTGAACCCGCGACCGACGGATTATGAGTCCGCTGCTCTAACCAGCTGAGCTAACGCCCCGCGCGACGCGAGACGCCGCCCCTACACGATACAGCTTCGCGGTCGGCGATCGGCGCAGGCGCCGGGGTGGCGAGCTCTGCGACCGGGATGCCAGCCGGCGCATCCCTCGAAGTAGTGAAATATCGTCACTGCTGTTGACGGCGGGTGCTGAGACTCGTTAGCGTGTTCTCGGCCCGGTCGTCATCGCGGGCCCTAGGGGATGCGTCACCGGCAGCGAAGCGCCACGACTCCACGGAGTCCGCGCCACGCCGCCACCGTTGTGGGGAACCAGTCATGCCAGCACCAGCCACGCCCGATCCGTCGATCTCACGCTCTGTCAACGACCGCTATGTCGCCCGGGATGTGCCGGTGGCCGGTGGGGTGATGCGCGTGGGCGAGTGGCGGCCGAGCGCTCTCGCACCCACGGCCACGGTCGGGGCGAGCGGCTCCAAGCCGCCGGTGATACTGGCGCTGCACTCGATGACGGGGGCGCATCCGGCCTGGTCGTGGCTCGCCGCGCAGTTTCCCGACTCCCGCATCGTCGCCCCCGATCTTCGCGGCCGCGGCCGGAGCTCCGGCCTGCCGGGCCCGTACGGGATCGCCGCGCATGTGCGCGACGTGCTGGCGGTTCTGGATGCCCTGCAGCTCTCCGACGTGACGCTGGTCGGTCACTCCCTCGGGGCGTTCGTCGCGGTGGCAGCCCTCGCCGAGCGGCCCTCCGCCTTCCGTCACACGGTGCTGGTGGACGGCGGGTTGCCCCTCACCGTTCCCCTCAGCATGCACTCCGCCGACCTGCTCGAACTGGTGCTCGGCCGGCCCGCCGTCGGTGTCGAGTTCGCGTTCAGCAGCACCGCGGCCCACCGGAGGTTCTGGCAGTTGCACCCCGCTCTGGCGAAGGACTGGTCGACCCGCGTCGGCGCCTACGCCGACTATCTCGTCGAGGAGACCCTCGACGACCACGGCCGCATCGTCTTCCGCCCGGCGGCTTCCCCGACGGCCGTCACGGCGGATGCGCGCGAGCTGAGCGGCTGCGTCGACGTTCGCGAGCGACTCCGGGCCATCGGCGGAGCCGCGGTGCTCGTCACAGCGCCCCGTGGGCTCGCCAACGAGCTGCCGGGCATCTACAGCCGTGCCGAACGGGAGCTCTCGGCCGACGACAGCTGCGGCATGCCGCATGTCGAGGTGGCCGGAGTCAACCACCACACCATCGTCGTGACCGACAGGGGAGCGAAGGCTCTCGCGCGCGTCGTTCGCCGGGGGCCCGTCTCCGCGCGCGTCGACGCACAGGCGAGCTGAACTCAGCCACGGCGCTCCGCCGGGAGTGTCAGCGGGCGATGCCGTACGCCGACCCGGTGGTGGGGCCGTTGGGGTCGCCCAGCACGCAGGTCACGGTGCGGTCCCCGCCCGCCCAGGAGGTCTCTGTCGGCGAGAACTCGGTGAAGGCCAGGGCGGACTGCTCGTAGGGCACGCCGACGTACTCCGCGAAGTGGTCACCGCAGCCACTGCTGGCGGCAGCGGTCAGTTCGTCGAGGGCGGGGTAGACCGCCGCATCGGGCAGTGTGAGCAGGTAGAACACCTCGAGCTCGTGCGGAGCGGCGCAGTCGACGCTCGGAACGTCGGAGACGGTGTCGCCCGTACTCTGGTTCAGGCAGTCGCCGACGGCGAGATCGAACACGTCGGCCGCGGTCGTCGAAACGGGTGTGGAGGTCAGGCGCGGGGTGGGGGAGATCGAGGGTGACGACGACGGTTTCGTGCTGCCGGCGACAGTCGGTGCGGTGTCTGACGGCGACCCGCCCGAGCATCCGCCCAGCAGGAGACAACCGGCGACCGCCGTGAGGGCGGCGAGCGTGGAGAGGGTGCGTCGTGCAACGGTCATGATCACTCCGGGAAAAGCGGGGCGGTACCTGGCCGCCATGGTCGACTGAATACCCTGAAGTATACTCAGATTCCACGGCAAGAGCGAGAAAGTCTCACAACTGGTTGAGGGGTCGTCTTCCGCGCTTCGGTCGCGCCATACTCAGGGGAACAGCGGGTAGCCGACCACCGGAGCGCGCCGCCCGCACCTCGTCGAGCCAGGCGAGCGCAGCCGTCGCCAGAAGACGGTCTGCGTGCGCCGACACCTCGGCGGCCGCTGACGCCCGCTCACACTCCCGGCGGAGCGCCGTGGCTGAGTTCAGCTCGCCTGTGCGTCGACGCGCGCGGAGACG
>NZ_PSTT01000085.1 GCF_002931235.1 Subtercola sp. Z020
GGGCAGGGCGGGGGCCACGATGCGGTCGGCGACGGCGGCGAGCAGGGTCTGCTTGTTGGGGAAGTGCCAGTAGAGGGCGCTGGGCTGCACGTCGAGGGCGGCCGCGAGGTGGCGCATCGTGAGGTCGGGCAGGCCCTGGTCGTCGAGGATGCGCAGCGCGGCATCCACGACCCCGGCGCGCGTGTGGCGAACCGGGCGAGGCTGCGCACCGTGCGGATCGACCATGCGTCAACTATAGTGAACGCTGTTCAGGTGAGCGGTGTTCAGGAAGAGGCGGGCCCATGATCGATGACGTGACGACCCCGGCTCCCCCGCCGCGCGCATCCCGAGCGCCACGACCGCCGCGAGCGCCACGGCCCGCCCGGATCGACGCCACGGATGTCGCCCGCATCGCCGTCTTCGCCGCCATCGTCGCGGTTCTCGGCCTGCCCGGCGGCTTCGCGGTCTTCGGATCGGTACCGATCACGGCGCAGACACTCGGCGTCATGCTGGCCGGCGCGATACTCGGCGCCTGGCGCGGGGCGCTCTCGCTGCTGGTGTTCCTCGCGCTCGTCGCCCTCGGCCTGCCGCTCCTCGCGGGTGGGCACGGCGGCCTCGGCGTCTTCGTGGGTCCGACGGCCGGCTACCTCGTCGGCTGGGTGGCGGGCGCGTTCGTGGTCGGCCTGATCGTGCACGGGCTCAGCGGCAGCGGCCGCCTCCGCAGCGGCGAGAGCGTCGGCGCCAGCAGCGCCAGCAGCGCCAGCAGCACCATCCGCAACAGCCGCCGCACCCCCACCGCCTTCCGCACCGTCGTCGGCGTGCTGGTCGGCGGCATCCTCGTCATCTACGCGTTCGGCATCCCGGTGCAGGCGGCTGTGCTCCGCCTCGCGCTCGACCAGGTCGCCCTGCAGAGCCTCGTCTTCGTTCCGGGCGACCTCGTGAAGGCGGCGATCGCGGTCGCCATCGTGCTGACCCTGCTGCGGGCGTACCCGAGCGCGTTCCGCGCCGCCGGGCGACCACGACGCGAGCAGGAACGCACACCGGCACGCAATCAAGAACGCACGCAGGAGCGCACCCAAGACAGCAGCCAGAAGCCCGAGCAGCAGGGTCGAGCGTGACGCCCGGCGCGGCGGCGAGCCCCGGCATCCTCACCCTCACCCACGCCTCCGTGCACCTCGGCGACCAGCTCGCCCTCGACGACGTCTCCGTGAACCTCGACCAGCCCCGCATCGCCGTGATCGGATCGAACGGATCGGGCAAGTCCACCTTCGCGCGGCTTCTCGGCGGCCTCGTCACCGCCTCGGCGGGAACCGTCAGCGTGCACGGCCTCGATCCCACTCGCCAGTCGACGGAGTTCCGCCGGGCCGTCGGCTTCATCTTCAGCAACCCCGACGCCCAGATCATCATGCCGACGGTCGCCGAAGACGCCGCCTTCTCCCTTCGCGCCGACCGCCTGCGGAAAGCCGAGTCGGCGGCCCGCGTCACCGCGGCGCTCGAACGGTTCGGCCTCGCCGACCTCGCCGACCGGCCCGCCCACGACCTCTCGGGCGGGCAGAAACAGCTGCTCGCCCTCTGCGGCGCCCTCATCCGCGAGCCCCGCCTGGTCATCGCCGACGAACCGACCGCCTACCTCGACGCCCGCAACAGCCGCCTGATCGCCGACCACCTGCTCGGCGACGCGAGCCGCCAGCTCGTTCTCGTGACCCACGATCTCGCCCTGGCGGCGTGCTGCGACGTCGCGGTTCTCTTCGAGGGGGGGCGGATGATCGCCAGCGGCCACCCGACAGAGATCATCGGGCGCTACGAGTCGAGCCTCGCGTGCTGACCCTGTATCGCCCGGGCACCGGCTGGCTGCACCGCGCCCCCGCCGGAGCGAAAGCCCTGGTCATCCTGGCCGCCGTACTCACGGTCTCGCTGCTGCCGTCGACCTACCCGTTCGCCGCCATCGCCCTCGGCAGCGCTCTGGTGGCCTACCTCGTGACGGGGTTCGGGGTCGCCGTTCTCGCCCGCCAGCTCGTCGGCCTGCGCTGGGTGATCCTCATCACGCTGGGCGCGCAGCTCATCTTTCTACCGACCGAACCGGCCGTCGCCAATACCTCGCGGGTCGTCGGGGCGGTACTGATCGCCTCGTTGCTCGTGCTGAGCACGCGGGTCGTGGACCTGCTCGATGCCTTCGAACGCGGGCTCGGTCCGCTCCGCCGCGTCGGAATCGACCCCGCGCGGGTCTCCCTCGTGCTCGCCATCACGATGACGACGATTCCCGTGCTCACGAGGGTGGCGACGAGCATTCGCGAGGCGCAGCGCGCGCGCGGTGCCGGCCGCGGCATCCGCTCGTTCATCATCCCGTTCCTCGTGCTCTCGCTGAAGCACGCCGACGACCTGGGCGACGCACTGACCGCCCGCGGGGCGGCGTAGCGCATGCCCGAGACGCGCCCGCCTGTTCACGGGCCGGTCGTCGACGACCAGACCCGGTGCATCCACTACGCTACCGAACTCGACGTGATCGCCATCAGGTTCGCCTGCTGCGGGCAGTACTACCCGTGCCATCTCTGTCACGCTGAGAGCGCCGATCACCCAGCCGTGGCCTGGCCGCGATCGAGCTACGCCGAGAGAGCGGTTCTCTGCGGCGTGTGCGGCTCAGAGCTGACGATCGAGCATTATCTGGCGGTCGATGGATGCCCGAACTGCGGTGCAGCGTTCAACCCGGGCTGTCGGCTGCACAGTCACCTGTACTTCGAGGCCTGACGGAAGGGTCAGCGACCGCGGCGGTAGAAAGCGGCCGGGGCGCGCGACGGAATCGCGGAGTGGTTGCGCATGCGGCGACCCGAGTTCGCGAACGACTCCAGCATCGTGGCGTGGTTCACGACCGCCGAACGTGCGGCCGGCAGGTCGCTGTACGAGTCGATGACGCTGCCGGCGCGGTCGGTGCTGACGAAGTGGCCGTCGGTGAACTCGACCATGCCGATGAACTCCCCCGAGCCCTGGGCGACCCAGAGATTGGCGTCGGGGCTGATCCAGAGCACGTCGAGTTCAAAGATGTCGGCAGAGGAGCTGATGTCAGCGATGGTCATGGTGATCTCATTCGTTAGAGGTTCTACTAGTTAGAGTATCTAGTAGTTCTGTGGTCTGAACGAGTTGCCCGGAGGGCCTTGCACGGGGGCCGCTGATGCAGTATTGATCGCTAGAACATCTAGCTACATGATCGTCTAGGCTGAGGCGATGACCAGTGAAGCGGTGGAGACGGCACAGCACTATTGGTACGACGACGACGCCCAGCGCCAGCGCAGCATCGCCGTGCTCGAGGCGATGCGCACCTACCGAGCGGCGGAGGCCGCGATGCAGCGGCGCACCCAGGTCGCCATGGGAATGGGCGAGACCGACCTGCTCGCCCTGCGCTACCTGCTGCGGATGCACCGCGCCGAGCACAGCGTCGGCCCGAAGGAGCTCGCCGCCTACCTCGGCATCTCGAGCGCTTCGACCACGGTGCTGCTCGACCGCCTCGAGAAGACCGGGCACCTCTCGCGGCAGCCCAGCCCGTTCGACCGCCGGGCGCTCATCATCGTTCCGACCCCCGCTTCAGAAGAGGCTGTGCGCCGCACGCTCGACGGCATGCACGAGCGCATGATCGCGATCGCCAGCGACCTCAGCCCCGACGATGCGCAGACGATCGTGTCGTTCCTCGGCGGGATGCGCGACGCCGTCGACGCGATTGACAAACACGATGCGGGTGACGGACACGACGCGATCGTCACGCACGATGCGGGCCACGGCCACGGCCACGACTCGGGCGATGGCCGGCGCGGCGCTGGGCGCGATGCCTGACCGGCCTGCGTCGCCCGACGAACCCGCAGCACCCGAACGCCCCTCGACGCCCGTAACGCCGACGCCGGCCCACGCCGACGCCGTGCTCTCGGCCCTCGCCGACTACCGCAGCGCAGAGGTCGAGATGCGCCGCCGCACCCGCGACTCGATGCGCATGGGCGCCACCGACCTGCAAGCCCTGCGCTTCCTGCTGAAGGCACAGCAGGAAGGGCGCATCGTCAGCGGCCGCACCCTCGCCGACCACCTGGGCATGACCTCGGCGTCGGTCACCGCGATGCTCGACCGCCTGACGGCGAGCGGCCACGTCACGCGCCTGCCGCACCCCTCCGACCGGCGCAGCCTGCAGGTCGTGGCGACACCTGGTTCCGACGAAGAGGTGCGTCACACCCTCGGCCAGATGCACCGCAGCATGCTCTCGGCCGCCGTCGGGCTGTCGCAGCAGCAGTCGCGCGCGATCACCCTCTTCCTCGAGCGCCTCACCGCGGCGGCCGACGCCTCCTGACCGCTCGCTCACGGCTCCTGGCCGCTGACTCACGCCTCCTCACCGTTGGCTCACGCCTCCTGGCCTTGGCGGCCACATCCCTCCTGACCACGGCGGGAGGGATGTCGTACACTGCATGTGAACGATCACATCGGTGATCGACCGCCGTCTACGAGGGAGTATCGTGCCGTCATCCACCGTCAGCGCCGCACAGGCCGAGTCAGCAGCCGAGGCCATTCTGGGTGGGCGCACCTCGCTCGGCATCGAACTCGGCTCGACCCGCATCAAAGCGTGCCTGGTCGGCGAAGATCCCTCCGTCGTGCTCGCCGTCGGCAGCCACGACTGGGAGAACGAACTGGTCGACGGCCTGTGGACCTACCCCATCGACAGCGTGTGGTCGGGCCTCCAGGCGGCGTACTCCGCGCTGATCGCCGACGCGGAGTCGCGGTACGGCGTGCGCCCGACCACCTTCGATGCGCTCGGCGTCTCGGCGATGATGCACGGCTACCTCGCGTTCGACGCAGACGACCAGCTGCTGACGCCGTTCCGCACCTGGCGCAACACCAACACCGGCCCCGCGGCGGCGGAACTCACCGAACTGTTCGGTGTGAACATCCCGCTCCGCTGGTCTGTCGCGCACCTGCACCAGGCCGTTCTCGACGACGAGCCGCACGTCGCGCAGGTCACACACATCACGACGCTGGCCGGTTACGTGCACGCGCAGCTCACCGGCCGGAAGGTGCTCGGGGTGGGCGACGCATCGGGCATGTTCCCGATCGACGATGCGACCCGAGGATACGACGCCGTGCTCGTGGAGCGTTACGACCAGCTGATCGCTGAACGCACGGGGGCCGACGTGAGCTCCTTCAGCCTCGCCGCCCTGCTCCCCGAGGTTCTCGCCGCCGGGCAGCCTGCGGGCGAACTCACGGCGGCGGGGGCCGCTCGGCTCGACCCCACCGGGGCGCTCGAGCCCGGCATCCCGCTCTGCCCGCCCGAAGGCGACGCCGGAACCGGGATGGTCGCGACCCGCTCGGTCGCCCCGCGCTCCGGCAACGTCAGCGCGGGAACCAGCATCTTCGCGATGGTCGTGCTCGAAGGCCCGCTCGGTGAGGTGCACCACGAACTCGACCTCGTGACGACCCCGGCCGGTGACCCGGTCGCGATGGTGCACTGCAACAACGGCGCCAGCGAACTCGCCGCCTGGGCCGGCCTCTTCGGGCGCTTCTCCGCCGCGGCCGGAACGCCGCTCGGCAACGACGCCGTCTTCGACGTGCTGTTCCGCGAGGCCCTCGACGGCGAACCGGATGCGGGTGGGCTCCTGGCGTACAACCACTTGGCCGGCGAACCGATCGCCGGCCTCACCGAGGGGCGGCCGCTCGTCGTGCGCACCCCCGACAGCCGCCTCACGCTGCCGAACTTCATGCGCGCCCAGCTCTACGGCGTCTTCGGCACCCTCAGCCTGGGCATGCGCGTGCTCGCCGCTGAGGGCGTCGCGATCGACGAGATGTTCGCGCACGGGGGCATGTTCCGCACCGCCGGGGTCGCGCAGCGCTTCCTCGCCGGTGCCCTCGGTGCGCCCGTCACCGTCACCGAGACCGCTTCGGAGGGCGGCGCCTGGGGCATCGCCGTGCTCGCGGCGTACCTGCGGGCGGCCTCCGCCGGCCAGTCCCTCGACGACTACCTGCGCGATCGCGTCTTCGCGACGACGGCCTTCGACACCGCTGCACCCGACCCGGCCGACGTCGCCGGGTTCGCGGCCTACCTCGACCGCTACAGTGCGGGCCTGGCCGTCGAGCGCACCGCCGTCACCTCCCTGCCGGTCGCCTAGCCGTCACGCTCACGTCGCCGCCCGGCTCGTCAGGGCGGTTCGGCGACAGGCCCCGCCGACTTCACATCAGGAGGAGGGCGGGGTCTCGCCGGCCATGTCGACGCTCTCGGTGTCGGGGTTCCACGTGAAGGTGGCGGCGGCGCGGCCGCTCGCGTCGGCGTTCGCCTCGCCGGCCTGCGGGTAGCGGTAGGTCACCAGGATCGCGCCGGGAGCGGTGCGCTCGACCTGCGGAACGAAGCCGTACTGCACCTTGGTGGCCGTTCCGAGGTAGGTGCCCTCGTGGAACAGCAGAATGGCGCACGGCGAGCTGCCGGTGGCCATCTCGAGCGACACGACGCTCCACGACAGGGCCGCGCAGGGGTCGTAACCGGAGTAGTCGGCGCCGGCCGCGTCCCACTTCGCCGACTCCAGGCCCGGGGGCAGGGCGAGCGCGGCGATCGCGTCGGCTGCCGCAGCCTCACCGGTCGAGGGTCCGCAGGCGCTCGGCGAAGTGGAGGGTGCCGCCGACGTGGGCGGCGGCGACGGGGACGACATCACGGTTGCGGGCGCGGTTGCGCTGGCGGGGCTGGATGCCGCGGGGCTTGCCGTGCCGGCCGCCGCACCGCCCGAGGTACCCCCCGAGCATCCGGAGACCAGAGCGGCCCCGGCCGCCAGAACGAGGATCGTCGCTGCTCTCCGGTGAAGTCGCATGACCTCACGCTACTCGCGGTCGGTCGCTGGATGCCAGCGGCGAGCCCGGCGCGAGGGCCGATGGTTCAGACGGCCGAGGCCTCAGACGATGTCGTCGATGTCGAGGTGGAACCCCTCCTGGTCGGGGTCGGCGTACGTCGCCGTGTTGGACTTCACGCGCCGATCGATCCGCGTGCGCAGATCGGCGAGCGCCCTGTTGACCGCGTCGTCGTCGAACGCGCCCTCGATGCGCAGCTGCACCGGCACGACCACGAGCTCGCTGCCCGCGTCGAGCGTCATCTTCGCCTCGACCTGCCGGCCGGCGACGTCGAACGAGGGAACCGTGACGGCCTCGGAGTGCTCCTCGCGGCCGATG
>NZ_PSTT01000134.1 GCF_002931235.1 Subtercola sp. Z020
TGCCTGTTCCTGTGCCTGTTCGGTCTCTGTGTGGGTGGTGCCCGCCGCGCCCGCGACGAGCGCGACCGCGGCGGGCACCACCCACACAGAGACCGAACAGGCACAGGAACAGGCATGAAGATCGTCACCCTCGTCCGCACAGAGTTGCGGCGCCTCACCGCGACCGGGCTGGCGCGACTCGCCCTCGTGGCGCTCATGCTCGTACCCGTCATCTACGCGGGCCTCTACCTCTGGGCGAACAGCGACCCCTACGGCAACATCAAGAACATCCCCGTCGCCCTCGTCGTCGAAGACACGGGCGCCACACTCGACGGCAAGGCCGTCAACTACGGCACGCAGGTGCACGATCAGCTGATCGCCGACGACAGTGTCGAATGGGAGGACGCGACCGCCGACCAGGCGGCATCCGGAGTCAGGAACGGCGACTACGACTTCGTTCTGACGCTCGGTCCCGACTTCTCGACCATGCTCACCTCCGCGGGAACCGCCACCCCCACGCAGGCCGTCGTGCAGCTGACGACGAACGACACGAACAGCTTCCTCGCGTCGTCGATCGCCGCGACCGTCGCCGAGAAGGTGCGCCTGAGCATCAGCGAGCAGGTCGGCGAGGCCGCCGCGCTGCAGTTCCTGAACGGTTTCTCGACGATCCACGACAACCTCGGCACCGCGCTCGACGGAGCGAACCAGCTCGTCGACGGCACGGGCCAGGCCCAGACCGGCGCGGCGGCCCTGGCCGATGGTGCGGCGACCGCGAACACGGGCGCCCAGGCGCTCGCCTCCGGTGCCGCGACGGCCGCGAGCGGGGCGTCGACCCTCGCAGACGGTGCCGCTCAGGCCGCGACCGGCGCCGGCTCTCTGGCCGATGGCGCCTCGCGACTGGCGAGCGGAGCATCCACTCTCTCCGACGGCGCGAACCAGGCCGAGACCGGCGCGGCGACCCTCAGCACCGGCGTGCAGTCGCTGCCCGGCGACACCGCGACCCTGAACGACGGGGCACAGAAGGTCGCGGCGGGCAACGCGAAGCTGGCCGGCGCGGCCGACCAGGTCGCTTCGGCGACTCAGGATGCCGCGAGCCAGGTTCCAGTGGTGCGCGCAGACATCGTGAAGCAGCTCGACGACATTCCCGGGCTGACCGATGCGCAACGCGCGGCCATTCTCGACCGGCTCGACTCCGTCGGAAAGGCCATCACCGACGGCAACAGCAAGGTGGAGGCCCTCGACACGCAGGTCGACCAGCTCGCCGACGGGGCCGCGCAGGTCGCCGCGGGAACGCAGCGCCTCGCCGACGCCGCGCCCACCCTCGCGGGAGGGGCCGCGTCGCTCGCCTCGGGCACCGCGCAGGTCGCGGCCGGAGCCTCCACCCTCGCCTCGTCGGCGGGGCAGCTCTCCGACGGGGCCGCGACGCTCGCGACGGGTACTGCGCAGGTATCGGACGGAGCCGCGTCGCTCGCCTCGGGCACCTCGCAGCTCGCCGACGGCGCATCCACCCTCGCCGGCGGAACGCAGCAGCTCGCCGACGGCTCAGCCACTCTCTCGACGGGTGCGGGCCAGCTCAACGCGGGCGCCGTGAAGCTGCGCGACGGGCTCTCGTCGGGAATCGACCAGATCCCCGACTACACGCCCGATCAGCGTCAGACCGCGGCCGCGACGATCGCCACGCCGGCGCGGGTCGACACCGACAGCATCACCAAGGCGTCGACCTACGGGGCAGGCATGGCGCCGTTCTTCATCAGCCTGGCGGCATGGATCGGGATCTACGCACTGTTCCTCATCATCAAGCCGCTGTCGCGCCGGGCGCTGACCGCCCTGCGGGCACCGCTCCGGGTGACGTTCGCCGGCTGGCTCGCCCCGGCGTTGCTCGGTGCGCTGCAGATGGCGGCCGTGTACTTCGTGGTGACGGTTCCGCTCGGGTTCAGCGTGGCCAACCCCGCGCTGATGCTGGCGTTCATGGTGTTCACCTCGATCACCTTCGTGGCGATCATCGGGGCGCTGAACATCTGGCTCGGCAGTGTGGGGCAGTTCCTCGGGCTGGTGCTCATGGTGCTGCAGCTGGTGACGGCGGGCGGAACGTTCCCGTGGCAGACGTTGCCGGGTCCGCTCGCGGCGCTGCACCACGTGCTGCCGATGAGCTACGCGGTGGATGGCATCCGCCAGCTCATGTACGGGGGCGACCTGTCGCTCGCGCTGAACGACGTGGGGGTGCTGGCCGTGTGGCTGGCGGCGGCGATCGCGTTCTCGATGTTCCTCGCGACGCGCAAGACGGCGTCGCGCACCCTCCGCGACCTGCGGCCCTCCCTGATCGGGTAGCGCGCTCCTTTCTCGCTGAGTGCCTGCCCTTGTAAACGAGCAATCTTCACTATGTGGTCAAGCGTGTCCCGATGGGCGGGCCGACGTGAGGAGCATGGTGAAGAGGAATCTCTGGATGGCGGGGGCAGGCCCCGTCGTGTTGATCGGTCTGCTGTGTCTTGGTACCGGTTCAGCCTCGGCGGCTCCGAACCCGGGTGCTGCAGATGATCAGCCGGCCTCTCCGGTCGTCGTCGAGCCGATAGACCCGGCCGACCCGATGGTTTTCGCTCCCGGTTCTGCACTCACACCCGAAGGCTCGACCCCGTCGCTCCTCGGAACGCCGAAGTGCGGCAGCTCGGCGTACGCTCCGCCCGGAGGCGCGCAGGGCCCGGACTCGCGCGCCTCGTGTTCGCTGGCCGGCTCACCCGGCTTCCGTACCGGATACACCTGGCAGATGCAGAACGGCTCCGGCACGCGGGTGTGCGCTTCAGGGCTGGGATACAACACGGCCTACGCACCGATCTGGTACGGAGTGGGGTGCGGCGGCTCGGGCGCCGTGAACGTACCGTGGGGCAACGTGCTCGCCTACCAGAAGCTCCATGCGTACTCGATCAACGGCTACGGCGGCAACATCAACTGGCACTGAGCGCCATGCGGCCCGCGCTGCTCAACGCCGTGACCATCACGGTGCTCGCAGGCACCCTTGCGGGTGCGGTGGCAGTCACCGTGGTGACCCGACCCTCTCCGACTGCGCCCGCGGAGGGTGTTGTGGCGCGAGCGGGTTCCGCCGCGGTGGTGGCAGACGTGGTTGCCTCACTCGACTGCCGGAGTGAGATCCTCCTCGCCGACGACCTCTACAATTTCTCACCGATGAGCGGCAGCTACTGTGTGACCGCTACCGCAGGGATCGTCGTGGTCCGCTCGTACCCGTCTCGTCGCGATGCCGATATCGCGCTTCAGGACTGGCCTCTGATCGGGACCGATCGGTACCTGGTGCGAGGCGAAAGCTGGTTCGCTGTGGGCACCCTGGACGCTCTGGGTCTGTTGGAATGGAGGGTCGATGCCCGTGGGCCGACTCAGGACACTCCTGACATGGATGCCCTCACGCCGGTGGAAGAGGGGCGCTCCGCCTGTGTTCGGCTCCTGTCGAGTGCTCTGCACGACCGCGCACTGAACCCCGAGCAGTTCGAGGCCGAGCGTGCGGACTTCGAGACCCTCCATCCCGGCCTTCCGGATCTCGTCGAACACGCACTCGAGCCCGAGAACGTCTTCGCCCTCAGCTCGGTTGCTGACGATGACCTGCGATACGAGAGCGTCATGTCGAGCATCGCGTCACCCCTGAAACGTTTCTGCGCAGGGTCGGAGATCTCGTGAACTCCATCCGTGGGGAACACCTGCGACGCACCTGCCTGCTGGGTGGTTGCGGAATCGTTCTGGGGTCCCTGTACTCCGTGGCCCTTGCCCTGGCCGAACTGATTCCGGAAGCCCGAGGGCTCGTACCGCTCGGGGACTCTGTTGTTCTGGCGGCCTCCGCCGCCGTCATCGCCGTGGCGTTCACGGTTCTCGCCGTCGGAGTGCACTCGGCGAGCATCGTCGGGGGCGCGCGGTGGGGGCGGCTGGCACTGATCGTGTTCGGCACGTGCCCGTTCCTGGTGCAGCTCTCTTCTCTACTGGTCGTGGGCGACCCGACTCTCGGCGGTGCAGCGGGCGGGTGGGTCGCGTTCGCGGTGGGTGCCATAGGGCTGACCGCGGGCATGTTCGCGGCCATCGCTGTGGCGCGCGGCAGAGCTCTGCATGGGTATGCGCGGTGGGCGTTGCTTCCCGCTGTCACAGTTCAGATCTGCAACCAGATCGTGCTGACTGTGCCCGGGGAGAATGTCGCAGCGCTCTCCTTTCCGCTGACCGCCGTCGGTCTCGCTCTGACGACGGCAGCCGGAGTGTCGTATGCACTCAAGGGGCCGGCCGCGGGGATCCGTCGACTCGCGCACCGCGTTGGCCGGGCGTGTGAGCGGGGGGTGCGGCGACGGTCATGACGCCTGGCAGGGTGGGCGCGGCATCCGGGCAGGGCGCCGAGCAGCGCGGGCACGGCTTCCCGGGGCGAAGGGACCTAAATCGTCCTACGCGCGGGCGGATGGGACGGTTTGCGTCCCCTCGCGGGTGCGTCGGTGAGCCGGGCAGGGCGCCGGGCAAGGCGGGCACGGCTTCCCGGGCCGGCCAGGGCCCGGCGCGGGTCAGGCGACGCTGACCTTGATGGTGTGCCAGCCGGAGGAGCCGTCGGGGGCGGGCGGCGCCTCGTCGGAGGTCTGCGTGTAGCCGGAGTCGTCGGTCGCGCGCACCGCGATCGTGTGGTCGCCCGAGGGCGCATCCCACTGCAGCACCCACTGCCGCCACGTGTCCGCCGAGATCGCGTCGGCGAGGGTCGCGGCCTGCCAGTCGCCGCCGTCGACCTGCACCTCGACGCCCCGGATGCCGATGTGCTGCGCCCACGCGACCCCCGCGATCGCGATGGTGCCGGCCGCCTGCTTCGTGCCGGGCCGCGGGGTGTCGATGCGGGAGGAGGTCTTGATGGGGCCGAGGGCCGTCCAGCCGCGGGGGGTCCAGTAGCCCATGTCCTGCGCGAACGTGGTCACCTTCATCTCGACCACCCATTTGGTAGCCGAAACGTAGCCGTACAGCCCCGGAACCACCATGCGGGCGGGAAAACCGTGCTCGATCGGCAGGGGTTTGCCGTTCATCCCGACCGCCAGCAGGGACTGCCGCCCGGCATCCTGCAGGACTTCGAGCGGCGTGCCCGCGGTGAACCCGTCGGAGCTGCGGGAGAGCACCATGTCGGCCCCGGCGGTCGGTTTCGCCCGGGCGAGCAGGTCGCGGATCGGGTAGCCGAGCCACAGCGCGTTGCCGATGAGGTCGCCGCCGACCTCGTTCGAGACGCAGGTGAGCGTGGTGTAGTTCTCGACCATCGGCAGGGCCAGCAGGTCGGCGAACGAGATCTCGACCTCGTTCTCGACCATGCCGGTGATCTTGAGGCTCCACGTGTCGGGGTTCAGCTGCGGAACCTGCAACGCCGTGTCGATGCGATAGAAGTCGGCGGCAGGGGTCACCACGGGGCTGAGGTTGGTGATGCCGAGGTCAGTGCCGGCCGCGAGGGGGGCCGCGGTGTCTGCGGCGGCGGGTGTGGGCAGCACGAGGGCGTTGCGCGCGGCCGTGACGACGGCGGCGCCCGCGTTCATGGTGCGGGCTGCGACGCCGGCGATTGCCGACGCAGCTGCGGCGACGACCATCCACGTGAGGAACTGCCGCCGCTCGAGCGGCGCGCGGGCGAGGCGCGCTGCGCTGGCCGCTGGTGGTACGGATGCCGCGGGGCGGGTGTTCGCGTCGGCTCCGGATGCCGCGGGGCGGGTGTTCGCATCGGCCCCGGATGCCGCGGAGCGAGCGGGCACGTCGAGCCCATTCGCCACGGTGCCGGTTCCGTTCACCGGCTGCGGCATTCCGGCCGAGACCGGCTTGACGCCGGGTTCTTCGTTGGTGGAAACGGAGTCGGCCCCGGATGCCGCAGGGGCACCGGTCACGACGGCAGCAGCCGCGGCATCCGGAGACGACGCGGCCGGCGTCCGAACGCCCGCGGCGGGCGAACCCTCGGCACGCGACACCCCGGCACGCGACACCCCGGCACGCGAACCACCGGCACGCGTGACCCAGCGGCGGAGGCGCGTCTGCAGCGCGTTCAGCACCACGACGCCCACGAGCATCCCGATCACGGTCGGAACCGCCGCGATCCCCGACGCGTTCTCGCGCGTCGTCACGGCCAGCACCGCGATCGCCGAGAAGACGACGAGCACGAGCGTTCCGAGCGGACGGCGACGATACTCGAGGTAGCCGGCGAGAGCGGCCCCGAGCGCGACGACGATGCCGAGAATCGTCAGCAGGGCGGCCTTGTCGCCGGTACCGAAGAGGGCGATGGTCAGCTCTTTCACGCCCGGCGGCGCCAGGTCGATGACGAGGGACCCCACGGCGAACAGGGGGCTGGACTCCGCGCCGACGAACAGCGCGACCACTTCGGCGGAGGCCAGAACGGTCGCCGCAGCAACGATTCCCGTGAGGGCCGCCCAGAGACCACGTCGCATGGTCAAACCATACGCCGCCTTCCCTTGGTGTCGGCTGACCGAGTGGCCCGCCGACTGAACGCGGCCACACGCAGTGCGGCTCTGGATGCCGCGGCCGCGCCCTGCGCCGCCCCGCGTCCCGCCCGCCCTCGCATCCCGCGGTTCGCGCACGAAGGGACGCAAACCGTGCTCCCGCATCCGCTGAGCCACGTTTTGCGTCCC
>NZ_PSTT01000001.1 GCF_002931235.1 Subtercola sp. Z020
CCCCCACGCCGCGCCTCAACCCCTTGTGCCCAGCCCGCCCGGGGGTTCGCACCCCCGCCCCGGGACATCGAGTCGTCGAAATCTGTCGCTCGGGTGGGAGACGGGGCGACAGAAATCACCGAGTCGATGGGAGCGAACGTGGGGCTGTGTGTACATTTGATGACGTTTCGGTGCCGAGAGGGTCTCGGAGGTAGCCAGAGTGCGCGTCAGTGTGTACATTCGGGAGAAGAGACAGCGCGAGCGGGTGGGAGGTGCCGATGGCGTCACGCGCCAGCGACCGCGCCTACGAGCTGCTGCGCGACGAGATCCTCGAGTGGCAGCTGCAGCCCGGCACCATGCTCGGTGAGGTCGAGACCGCCGCGCGGCTCGGCATCTCGCGAACGCCCCTCCGCGAAGCCCTCGGGCGACTGCAGGCCGACGGGCTGCTCGCCGAGTCCGGCCGCGGCCTCGTCGTCACCGCGGTCTCGACCGAGAACGTGACCGAGCTGTTCGAGCTCCGACAGGCACTCGAACAGCAGGCCGCGCGGCTCGCCGCCGGGCGGCGCGACCCGGCTGTGTTCGACGAGTTGCTCGCGCGGTTCAGGGAGGCGCCCGCGCTGCTCCGCTCGGCCGACCCGGGCCGCCACGACTACTACGAGCTCGTGCGGGAGTTCGACCGTGCGGTCGACGCCGCCGTGCGCAGCTCGTATCTCGTCAGCGCCCTCGCGAACCTGCGCATCCACCTCGCCCGCGTGCGCCGCCTCTCGAAGGACAACCCCGAACGCCTGCTCGAAGCAGCAGGGGAGCACCGGATGATCGTGCAGGCCATTCGCGACGGCGACGCCGATCTGGCGGCCCACTCCACCCACGTGCACCTCCACACCTCGCTGCAGCAGATCCTGGCGGCGGAGGCCACCCGCGCAGAAACCGCTCGCGCGGCATCCACCCGCGTAGAAACCGCTCGTGCAGAAACCGCTCGCGCGGCATCCACCCGCGCAGAAACCGCTGGCGCGGCATCCACCCGCGCATGACCCACCCGCGCCCCACACCCCGAACCGGAAGGACCCCCGTGGTCGAACACCTGAACGTACGCACCCACAAGAGCGACGAAGAGCTGCCCCGCGAGAACCAGCTCGCCCACCGCATCGCCCGGGTGGCCGCGGACCCCGTCGAGGTCACCCCCGAGGTGGTCGACATGGTCATCAACCGCATCATCGACAACGCGAGCGTCGCCGCCGCGAGCCTCACCCGGAGGCCCGTCGTCTCCGCCCGCTCGCAGGCCGAGGCCCACCCCTACAGGCCCGGGTCGACGGTCTTCGGGCTCGACGGCGCCCAGACCGTGAGCCCCGAGTGGGCCGCGTGGGCGAACGGCGTCGCCGTGCGGGAGCTCGACTTCCACGACACGTTCCTCGCCGCCGAGTACTCGCACCCGGGCGACAACATCCCGCCGATCCTCGCGGTGGCGCAGCACGCCGGCAAGACCGGTGCCGACCTGGTTCGCGGCATCGCGACCGGCTACGAGATCCAGATCGACCTGGTGAAGGCGATCAGCCTGCACGAGTTCAAGATCGACCACGTGGCGCACCTCGGCCCGAGCGCTGCGGCCGGCATCGGCACACTGCTCGGCCTCGACGTGGAGACCATCTTCCAGGCCGTGGGCCAGGCCCTGCACGTGACCACCGCCACCCGCCAGTCGCGGAAGGGCGAGATCTCCAGCTGGAAGGCGCACGCCCCGGCCTTCGCAGGCAAAATGGCCGTCGAGGCCGTCGACAGGGCGATGCGTGGCGAGACCAGCCCGACCCCCATCTACGAGGGCGAAGACGGTGTGATCGCCTGGCTGCTCGGCGGCCCCGGTCGGGTCTACGACGTCGCGCTGCCGGCCGCCGGCGAGGCCAAGCGCGCGATTCTCGACAGCTACACCAAGGAGCACTCCGCCGAATACCAGGCGCAGGCGTGGATCGACCTCGCCCGCAAGCTCCACGCCGAGCATCCGGAACTTGCCGACCCGGCGAACGTCACGAAGATCGTGCTGCACACCTCGCACCACACCCACTTCGTGATCGGATCGGGCGCCGGAGACCCGCAGAAGTACGACCCGACCGCCTCGCGCGAGACGCTCGACCACTCGATTCCGTACATCTTCACGGTCGCCCTGCAGGACGGCGCGTGGAACCACGAGGCCTCCTACCTGCCCTCCCGCGCCGCCCGCGCCGACACGGTCGAACTCTGGAACAGGGTCACGACCGTCGAAGACGCCGAATGGACCCGGCGCTACCACTCGAACGACGTCAACGAGAAGGCGTTCGGCGGCCGCGTCGAGATCGAGCTGGCGAACGGAACACGGCTCGTCGACGAGATCTCGGTGGCGGATGCGCACCCGCTCGGCGCGCGGCCGTTCCAGCGGGCGGACTACGTGAACAAGTTCCGCACCCTCGCCGCCGGCGTTCTCGACGACAGCGAGATCGAGCACTTCCTCGCGCTCGCCGAGCGCACCGCCGAGCTCACGGCCGACGAGGTGCGCCAGCTGACGATCGTCGCCAGGCCGGGCCTCCTGGCCTCGGTCGCAACCCCGAAAGGACTGTTCTGATGCTGTACGCCACCACCACCCCGGCCCAGAAGCGCGCCGACTTCCGCGCCTCGCTCGCGACCGGGAAGCTGCACCGCCTGCCGGGCGCCTTCAACCCGCTGAGTGCCAAGATGATCCAGGCCAAGGGCTTCGAGGGCGTCTACGTCTCCGGCGCGGTGCTCAGCGCCGACCTCGGCCTGCCCGACATCGGGCTCACCACGCTGACCGAGGTCGCGGGCCGAACCCAGCAGATCGCCCGCATGACCGACCTGCCCGTTCTGGTCGACGCCGACACCGGGTTCGGCGAGCCGATGAACGTTGCCCGCAGCATCCAGACCCTCGAAGACGCCGGTGTCGCAGGCCTGCACATCGAAGACCAGGTCAACCCGAAGCGCTGCGGCCACCTCGACGGCAAGCAGGTGGTGGAGTTGGATGTCGCGCTGAAGCGCATTCGCGCTGCGGCCGACGCCCGGCGCGACCCGAACCTGCTCATCATGGCGCGCACCGATGTGCGGGCCGTCGAAGGCCTCGCCGCTGCCCAGGATCGCGCTCGTGCACTGGTCGACGCCGGTGCCGACGCGATCTTCCCCGAGGCGATGGCCGACCTCAGCGAGTTCGAGGCCATCCGGGCGGTCGTCGATGTTCCGGTGCTGGCGAACATGACCGAGTTCGGCAAGAGCGAGCTGTTCACGACCAGCCAGCTCGAGAGCGTGGGCATCAACATCGTCATCTACCCGGTGTCGCTGCTGCGCCTCGCGATGGGTGCCGCCGACCGCGCCCTCGACGTGTTGAACGCCGAGGGGTCGCTGAACAGTGTCGTCGGCGAGATGCAGCACCGCGCCGACCTCTACGAACTGCTCGACTACGAGGCGTACAACGCCTTCGATTCGTCGGTCTACACCTTCCAGATCAATCGATAAGCGCTTCCCGACCACCACGCAGAGAGCAGGAACTGTCATGGCCGACACCACCCCGAAGACCCAGGACGCGGAACCCGAGATCCGCAAGGGGCTGGCCGGCGTCTACGCCGACTACACCGCCATCTCGAAGGTCAACGCCGAGACCAATTCGCTGCTGTACAGGGGATACCCCGTGCAGGAGCTGGCGGCCACCTGTTCGTTCGAGCAGGTCGCGTACCTGCTCTGGCACGGCGAACTGCCGACCGACGAGCAGCTCGCCGAACTGACCGCCGTCGAGCGCTCGTTCCGCTCGCTCGACCCCGAGATCAAGCAGATCATCGACGTTCTGCCGACGAGCGCCCACCCGATGGACGTGCTGCGCACGGCGGTGAGCGCCATCGGTGCGCTCGACCCGGGAGCCGACGACTCGAGCATCGAGGCGAACCTCGCCAAGTCGGTGCAGCTCTTCGCCCAGATTCCCGCTGTCGTCGCGTACGACCAGCGCCGGCGCCACGGCCTCGACATCATCGAGCCGAACGACGAGCTCAGCTACGCCGAGAACTTTCTCTACATCACCTTCGGTGAGGTACCCGACCCGGTGGTCGTCGAGGCGTTCAACGTCTCGCTGATCCTCTACGCCGAGCACTCGTTCAACGCCTCGACCTTCACGGCGCGCGTCATCACCTCGACGCTCTCCGACCTGTACTCGGCGGTCGTCGGCGGCATCGGCGCCCTCAAGGGCCCGCTGCACGGCGGAGCCAACGAGGCCGTGATGCACCTCTTCGACGAGATCGGTTCCGCCGACAGGGCGGCCGACTGGCTCGCAGGCGCCCTGGCCGAGAAGCGCAAGATCATGGGCTTCGGGCACCGGGTCTACAAGAACGGCGACTCGCGGGTCCCCACGATGAAGGCGTCGCTCGACACCCTCGTCGAGTACTACGGGCGCCCCGACCTGGCCGAGCTCTACGACGCCCTCGAGACCGCTATGACCTCAGGGAAGAACATCAAGCCGAACCTCGACTACCCGTCGGGCCCGGCCTACCACCTCATCGGGTTCGACACCGCGACCTTCACGCCCCTGTTCGTGGCGGCGCGCATCACGGGCTGGACCGCGCACATCATGGAGCAGCTCGCCGCCAACTCCCTGATCCGCCCGCTGAGCGCCTACAACGGCGTCGACGAGCGTCACCTCGCCGAGTAGCGCTCCCAGTCGCCATTCCGCACGCGCCCGACGTGCATCTCGGTCTGGGCGAGTGCGGAACGGCGATACGGCCCGCGGAGGCCCTCCCAGCCGGCGGTCCAGTGCAGCCGGCTCGCGACATCCCAGATGCTGGCGTCTGGATGCCCGCCCAGCACCGCTGCGGCCTCCGCGGTTCGGCGGTCGTGGTGGGCGGCCGTCGCGGCCCGCCGTTCTGCCAGCCCGGTGAACGTGTAGCCGTGGCCCGGCAGCACCTCGACGTCGTCGAACTCGCTGAGCGCTGAGAGGGAATCGATGTAGGTCGTGACCGGATTCCCGGGCATCCGGCCGCCGAGCCCGATGCCCGGGAAGATCATGGGCAGTACGTGGTCGCCGGTGAAGACCAGGCGGGCCTCGCTGTCTGCCAGGCAGATGCTGCCCGCGGTGTGGCCGGGCGTCGCGTGGACCGTGATCGTGCGACCGGGGATGTCAAGGCGGTCGACCGGCTGCAGCAGAACATCCGCCCGCGTCTCGATCACGGTGGCGCCGGCGAGGAAGGTGTCGGCGAGCCCGGCCTGCTCGGCATCCGGAACCCCCCAGCGGTCGAAGTCGACGGCGGTGAAGCTCGGGCCCGGTGCGGAACCCTGCGCATCGAGGGCCTGCTGGTCGACGCTGCTGAGGCCGATGCGCACACCGAACGCCTGCTGCAGCCGGCCCGCGAGGCCGAAATGGTCGTGGTGCAGGTGGGTCGCGGTCGCGCTCGCGACCCGGTCGAACGACGAGCCGATCACGCCCAGCGCCTCTTCGAGCGCGGCGAGGTTCTCGTCGGAATCCCACCCCGGGTCGATCACGTGCACGCGGTCGTCGGCGTCGACGATGAGGTAGCTGAGCGTGTACGGCAGCTGCGGGTTCGGCATCGCCTGCGGCAGCACCCAGACCCCCGCCGCGACCTGCCCGAGCGGCGGCACCCGCCCCGCGGCGTTCGCGTCGAACAGGGCGGTGCTCGTGGGCTGCATGCCCTTCACGCTACCCGCGCTGGCCGCTTTCGCGCGGTCGATCCGGCCGCGAACCGCGGTCCGGTGCGGTTGTCATAACGCTTGGCGGTTCTGAACGGCCCGTGTAATATGAGGAGTGTTCATCGCGCTGAGTGGTGAAAAGTGAACCCGAGACCCGTCCGGAATGGTCGTGGCGCTCGGGTTTTGCGTTTTCAAGGGGGACGGGCACCCGGCAGAGGCCAGGCTGCGGCGGCTGTCGGGCCAGTCCCGTCTGCGGTTCGCTGTTTTCATGCGTCGACGATGCCAGTGATGAGACCCGTGCAGCGGCGCCGCCAGTCCCCTCCCCGCGCCCATGCCCAGGCCAGGGCATCCGGGATCGCAAGGAGCGGCTCAGATGAGGCGGACTCGTGCCGGTACGAAAATCCAGGGGCACCCGCGTCACGACTCGCCTCGATCAGCCACTGGCGGTCGCGGCTGACGATCGTCTCGTCTCGCTCCAGTAAGAGTGCTCCGCGCTGGTCGCGGACGCAGTCGGCCACCAAGGCCCGCAGGCAGCGCTCGCGTCTCGCCAGGTCGGTGCGGAGAAGCGCATCACCGCGGTAGACAGTGACCGACGGCTGCAGGCGTACGATCCCGTCGAGGATCTGGCGTTTTCGCGATTCGTTCTCTTTTTTCATGTGCAGTCGAGGTTGACCGGGAAGCGTCAGCTGCCGAATGACGCTTCGGGCGGCGCGGATATCGGATGTAGCAATCGCAACAGCCACGACGAGGTAGTCCCGGGCCTTGGTCTCATCGACGAAGACCAGCTCACCACTCATGCGATGCCGAAGTGCGGGGTGGCGGAGGCGAGTTTTCGGAGCAATGACACAATCTGAGCTTAGCTCGGCAAACAGTGCTCCTCTGGCGCCTGCGACGTAGCGGGTGAGGCCGGCCGCGGGCGCGGGCGCAGAGGAGCACTGTTTGCCGAGCTAAGCTCAGATTGTGTCAT
>NZ_PSTT01000019.1 GCF_002931235.1 Subtercola sp. Z020
CGTCTGCGGTGGGCGGGGGGAGGGGTGGGGTGCCGGGGCGGGGCGCGGCGAAGAGGGCGGCTACCTCGTCGACGATGGCCTGGTCTCCGTCGTGCTCGGCCGCTACGAGCGTGAGGCGGGCGGCGATGTCGGCGGCGCGGGTTCCGGTGAGGTGGGCGTCGGCGGGCTGGGTGCCGGCGTCGAGCGAGGGCGGCGCGGCGGCATCCCGTGCGGCAGCAGGGGCAGGCGTACGTGACGGTACAGCCGATGCGGGCGCGGCGTGCGCGGCGGGCGGAGGCGCAGCGGCGGCGGGGAGGCGCGCGGCGCGGGCGGCGCCCTCCACGACGAGGCGCACCTCGGGCCACCAGTGGGTGCCGGGCAGGTCGATGCCGAGGGCGGCGGCCGCGAAGCCGGAGCTGCTGAGGCGGGCGAGCCGCTCCGCGAGGCGCTCGGTGGCCGCGGCGCGGTCTTTCCACCAGCCGTCGGGGCGCGAGCCGACCACGTTGGCGGAGTCCACGATCAGCACAGTGCGGCGGCCGAGCTCCGCCTGCAGGGTCGGCCAGCTGGCGCCGAAGCCGGGGTGCAGCGGCAGGGCGGCTACCTCGGCGACCGGAACCCAGCGCACCTCGATGCTCTCGGCATCCGTCGCCGCGGCCTCGAAGGGCGACGTGACGTCGACGACGACGGTGGTGTAGCTCCAGAAGCCGAGGTCGAACGTCGACGTGAGCGTGAGGCTCAGCGCCTCGACGACGACGCCCGCCTCCTCGCTCGCCTCGCGGATCGCGCCCTGCACGGGCGTCTCGCTCTCGTGCCGGGCTCCGCCGGGCAGGCCCCAGGTTCCGCCGAAGTGGCTCCAGTTCGCGCGATGCTGCAACAGGATGCCGCGGGCCGGGTCGTACGCAAGCAGCCCGGCGGCCCCGAACCGGCCCCAGAACTTCGCACCCGAGCCGTCTTCGACCCAGCCGTCTCCGCTGCCGGGGGCGGAGTGCAACCGGGGAGGGGTAAAGGAGTGAGGCGAGGGCGTCGCCGGCTCTGACATGAGTCAATTTTGCCACGCCCGGGGGCAGCGCCCGACCACGCCCGGGGCAGCGCCCGACCACGCCCGGCCCCGGCTCCCGGCATCCAGCACCCCACGCGCCGAGCGAACCGCCGCCCCACCCGACACGCGCAGTGTGCGAAACTCGGCCCCGCCTCCCGCGAAAAGCCGGGCCTCGCGCATAGGGTACCTGTGTGTGGCGTGCCGATAAGAAGCGAGAGACAGACCTCGAAGCGTCTGAGACCGACGAAGCGACGTCGGTGTGGGGTCGCCGCGCCGACTCCGGAACGCTCGGCAGAGGTGAGACCACGATGAAGACGGGCTCGATCATTTCGACAGACGACCTGGTGGAACCGACCCGCGAGCAGTGGCGCCGAGACCTCGCCGAGGTCGGCGGCACGAGCCCGCTCATCCACTTCGACGACGCCCCCCGGTCGCGCGTCGACCTCACGTCGACGCACCCGAGTGGCCTCGCCCAGTTCATCACCGGCAACGCGACGCTGCTGTCGAGCCTGATCCGCGACGAGCTGGCTCTTCGTAGCGCCCGCATCGCGGCCGGCGCCATCACCGACAAGGGCGTCGAGCTCCGTGCGGTGCGCGGCATCGACTCCGTGCACCTCGCGATCGGCCTCGCCCAGTGGAAGCTGGAGGAGCAGGAGTTCAGCGCCCCGCTGCTGCTGCGCCCGCTCTCGGTGCGCCGCTACGGGCGCGACTTCGAGCTGAAGCTCCGCGGCTCGGCGTTTGTGAACCCCGAGCTCGCGCGGGCGCTGCGCGAGCAGTTCCAGATCACCCTCGACGCAGACGCGATCGTCGCGCTCGCCGCCTCGAACGGCGTCTTCAAGCCGCAGCCCGTCATCGACCACCTGCGCGGCGTTACGTCGCACCTCCCCTGGTTCAGCGTGCAGCCCCGGCTCGTCGTGTCGTCGTTCGCCGACGTGGCGACCTCGATGGTGATGGATGCCCGGCAGCTCGATCACCCGGTGCTCGACGCCGTGGCGGGCAGCCTCACCGCCCGTCGCGCCATGCAGGCGTCGTACCACCCCGTCGACCCGACCCCGCAGGACACGCGACCGCCGTCGACCGACACGCTGCTGCTCGACGCGGATGCCGAGCAGGAGAACGTCGTCGCCCAGATCGCCGGCGGCAACTCCCTCGTCGTGAAGACGCTGCCCGGAACCGGCGGCACGCAGACCATCGTCAACGCGGTGGGTGCCCTGATGGGCCAGAACAAGCGCGTGCTCATCGTCAGCCCGCGCCGCCTGAGCCTCCGCGGAATCGCCCGCCGCCTGAACGACGTCGGCCTGCCGGGCGCCGCTGTCTCGCCGCGAACGCTCCGCCGCGACCTCATCCAGTCCATCGGGCGCAACGAGAAGGCAATGCAGCCGCACGTCGCCGATGTCGACGAGGCGCTCGTGCGCCTGCGCCACGTGCTGATCGACTACCGGCAGTCGCTCTCGCGCGTCGACCCCCTGCTGAAGGTCTCGGTTCTGGATGCCCTGCGGGAGCTCGCACGCCTGTCGCTGCTGCCCCAGCCTCCCGCCACGACCGCCCGGCTCGACCGGCCCTCCCTCGAAGCCCTCGCCTCGGGGCGCAGCAAGGCGGCGAAGACGCTGATCAAGGCGGCCGCCCTCGGTGAGTTCCGCTACGGACCCGACGACTCGCCCTGGTACGGCGCGAACTTCGAGAACGCCGAAGACGCAGCGGCGATCCACGCGACGGCGAAGCGCGTGCACCGCACCGACCTGCCAAGCCTGCTCACCCGCGCCTACGAGCTCGTCGGGCAGACGCACATGCGGCAGTTCACGACCGTCTCCGAGCTCGGTTCGTACCTCCGCCTGCTGCTCGACCTGCGGGAGACGCTCGACAAGTTCCTGCCGGTCGTCTTCGACCGCTCGCTGACCGACATCATCGCGGCGACCGGAGCGCGCCGCGACTCGGCGCAGATGACGGGCACCTCGCGCCGCCGGCTCCGCAGCCTCGCGAAGGAGTACGTGCGCCCGGGTGTGCACGTCAGCGACATCAACGCATCGCTCCGTCGCATCCAGCAGCAGCGCACCCTGTGGCACCGGTTCGCCGCCGCGGGCATCCCGCCCGAGGTGCCGACCGGGCTCGACGACGTGCAGGTCGCCTACCAGCGGGTGTTCGAAGACCTGGCGCGGCTGGATGTCCCGCTCGGCATCGCGGGCACCGCCCAGCAGCTGAGTGAGCGGCCCATCAACGAACTGATCCCGATGCTCGACGGCCTCGCCGCCGACTCGGAGGTGCTCGCGAACCTGCAGGAGCGCACCGCGCTGCTCGACACGCTGCGGGAGCTCGCGCTCGATCCTCTGCTGATGGACCTGTCGCAGCGGCACGTGCCCGAAGAGGCCGTGGCCGACGAGCTCGAGCTGGCCTGGTGGCAGTCGGTGCTCGAACTGATGCTCGCCAACGATCGCGCACTGCTCGGCGCGAACACGGGCATCCTGGACCGACTCGAGAGCGACTTCACGCTCGTCGACGAGGCGCACGCCTCGGTGAGCGGGCAGATCCTGTCGTGGCAGCTGTCGGAGACGTGGAGCGTGGGCCTGGTCGACCACGCCGACGAGGCGGCCGCCCTCAAGACGCTGCTTCGCGGCGACGCCGTGACCTCCGCGACGCTGCAGAAGGCGGCGCCCTACCTCAGCCGCGTGCTCGCGCCGGTGTGGCTCGCCTCACCGTACGAGGTCGCCGAGATCACCGACGAGATCGTGTTCGACGCGGTCATCCTCGTCGACGCCGGAGCGACGACGCTCGCCGAGAACGCCGGGGCTATCCGCCGGGCGAAGCAGGTCGTCGCGTTCGGCGACCCCGTCACGCAGACGCCCTCGCACTTCGAGATCGCGGTCGCCGCGGTCGTTCAGCCCGCCCCGCGCAGTGCGTCGGGCGATACTGCCGCTGCCGCGCAGTCGGTGGAGGAGCTGGCCGGCGAATCCGCGATGGCACGCCTCGCCGAGATCGTGCCCACGCTCTCGCTCACCCGCAGCTACCGTGCCGGCGGCGAAGACCTCGCCGAGCTCGTCAACCACCGCTTCTACAACGGCAAGATCGACTCGCTGCCCTGGGCCGGCACGTTCCTCGGCCATGGCAGCCTGACGCTGCACTACCTCGAGGGTGCGGGCGGGATGCCCGACAGCGAGACGGGTGCGGTCGAGAGTGTCGACGCCGAGGTCGAGCGCGTCGTGTGGCTGGTCATGGACCACGCGCAGAAGTACCCGCGTGAGTCGCTCATGGTCATCACGGCCAGCGCCAAGCACGCGGTGCGGGTGCAGCAGGCTGTTCTTTCGGCGTTCGCCAAGCGCAGCGACCTCAGCGACTTCATCCTGAAAGATCGCGCTGAGCCGTTCATGGTGGCTACGCTCGAGCAGTCGGTGGCGCAGAGCCGCGACCGCGTCATCTTCTCGGTCGGCTACGGCCGCACCCCGCACGGGCGCGTGCTGACGAACTTCGGTCCGCTCGCGAAGCCGGGCGGAGAGCGGTTGCTCGCGGTCGGCATGACCCGGGCGCGTCGCTCGATGGACATCGTCAGCTGCTTCAAGCCGGGCGACATCGACGAGGAGCGCATGACGTACGGCGTCGTGTCGCTGCGCCAGATCCTCACCGAGGCGGAGAACGGGCCGAACCCCGACACGTTCTCGAGCCCGGGCGACGCGCTGCTGATCGACCTGGCCCGCCGCCTCGGAGCGCGGGGCCTGGAGGTCGCCTTCGAGCACCGCGGGAAGCTCACGCTGGTGGCCTCGTACGAGGGTCGCGCCATCGTGGTCGAGACGGATGCCGTGGTGCACTCGATGAGCCTCCGCGAGTCGCTGCGGCTGCGCCCCGACATGCTGAAGCGCCTGGGGTGGCACTACCTGCGCGTGCACAGCTTCGAGCTGTTCACCGACCCCGAGGCCGTGGCGACGCGGATCGCCGCCGTCATCGGCGTGCGCCAGCTGACCGCGGTCTGACGCGCTGCGCTGCTGCGGCAGCTGTTGCTGCTGATCGCTACGGCAACGGTTGCCTCCCGCGCGCCCCTCGCGTCGTAACCGAGGATGTGGGGCCCGCCGTCCACGCATGCGCGCCACCGCCGCGCTGATCCTCGGTTGAGCCTGCGGGCGGGCAGGGATGGCGGGGCCAGCGGTGTGGCTGGGGAGCGCGCAGCAGGTCGGACGTCGCAGCGGGCGGGGATGGCCGAAGGTCGCGGGGCGGCCAGAGGGCGGAGCCGACGGGGCGCGAGGCGGGTCAGTAGTGGGGCGGCACGTCGTGCTTGAGGCGGGACTCGTTGTCGGCAGGGGCGTCGCCCCAGGCGCGGTCGGTGTCCTCGGTGGCGAGGGCGGCGTGGATGCCCGGAGTGCGGTCGATCGGGGCCTGCGGCGCGGCATCTGAGCCGGGCGCGGGCGCGGTGGTGACGCGGCGACGCCCGACGCGCGTCACGCGCAGGGCCTCGGAACGGGCATCTGGAGCCGCAGAGATCGCGCGGGGATCGCTGGGCAGAGCGTTCGCACGGGTATCCGGAGCCGCGTGCTCAAGCGATGCACCCGACGCACCCGCCGCACCCGACCCACCCGACGCACCCGCCGCGCCGGGCGCGGCCGGCTCGACGGGGGCGCTCGGGTCGCCGACTGTGCTCACGGCGCGCTCACTCGGTGGGGAAGGGTGGGCCCGCGGGGGTCTGGCTGGCCGAGGCGGCGCCGGGGTTCCGCTGGGCGGCGAGCAGGTCGCGGATCTCGGCGAGCAGCTCCGCCTCGGTGGGCGGGGTGGCGGCCGCGGCCTCAGTGGGCGGGCTCTGCTGGCCCTTGAAGAACGCGACCTTCTTCAGGTGGTTGATCGGCAGCACGAAGACGAAGTACACGACGAGCGCGATGATCAGGAACTGGATGATCGCCCCGATCACGAGTCCGAATTTGAGCGTCGAGCCGTTGATCGTCACGTTGACCGCGTCGTCGAGCTGGCCCGACTGGAAGACGGCGGCGATCAGCGGATTGAAGATGCCGTTGACGATCGCCGTCACGACCGCCGTGAAGGCGGCTCCGATGACGACGGCGACAGCGAGGTCGATGACATTGCCGCGGAGGATGAATTCCCGGAAGCCTTTGAACATGGGGGGACCCTTCTGGTCGGTGGACGTTACGCGGCGCCGGAGGTGCTCGCCGGCTTGGCGGGGGCGGATGTGGGCTTGCTGTCGGAACCCGACGACGATGAACCCGAAGAGGATGACCCCGACGACTTCGACTCGGAGGAACCCGAACCCGACGACTTCGACCCGGAGGAGGCCTTGTCGGAGGAACTCTGCGACGGCTTCTCGGTCGACGACGTCGTCGCGCGGGAGTCGTTGCGGTAGAAGCCCGATCCGTTGAAGGTGACGCCGACAGAGCCGAAGACCTTGCGGAGCTTGCCGCCGCAGACCGGGCAGACCGTGAGCGAGTCGTCGGTGAAGGCCTGCTGGATGTCGAAGGCGTTCTCGCACTCGGTACAGCGGTAGGAATAGGTAGGCAAGGCGGTGTGCTCCAGGTGGATCGTGGTGGCGAGTGGCGAGGTGGCGAGTGGCGACGTGAGGTGGTGTGGGTGGGGGAGGCGCTGAGGGG
>NZ_PSTT01000096.1 GCF_002931235.1 Subtercola sp. Z020
GTCCCGCCCCATCCCCACCCGGACGGACGTCGGCCGATCCCACCCGAATACGGCGTCGATTCGGCCGAGCTCCGTCCGAGTGGGAGCCGACGCCGCGACCGGCCCTCACGAGAGTGTCGGCCCGAGCCCGGCGCGGAGCTGCCGAGTGCTCCAGCGGTGCTCCCCGCGAGCGACGAGACCGCGGATGAGCGCCTCGACGCGCGCCCACTCGTAGATCACCTGCGCGTAGGTGAACCGGAGAACCAGGCATCCGCGCTCGTGCAGGATGAAGTCTCGGCGGCGATCCTCGGCGAACGCGGCCTCGCTGGAGTGCCACTCCCTCCCATCGAGCTCGATCACGAGCCTGTCACCGACCACCAGATCGACGGCGCCCACGCCCCGCACGCGCACCTGTGTGCGGTACGGGATCCCGAGCGCGCGCAGCCGCAGCCGCGCCTTCGTCTCGAGCCCGGAGTGAGACCGGGCGTCGGCAAGCGCCACGACGTCGCGGTGCTTCTGGGTGAGCCTCTCCGCATAGGCGGCCAGTCGATACGGATTCGTGAGCCTCTGGCGGAGGCTCGAGTCGAACGCCGCCACGGCGTGGTCGCGCTCTTGGCAGAGCACCATCTGCATCAGCGACTCCTCGACGGAGTCCGCAGCTACGGTGATCGGCGTGTCGTCGCCTGGGCGGCTCCGATGAAGGCAGACTCCGCGTGAACGCGGCTCACCGAGGGCGACCGCACGATCATCCGGCGACCCCAAGTGCGTGTCGTGACGGCCGACGCGAACATGCAACAGGCCGTCGGTTGCGCACCAGACACCGAGAGAAGCGAGCCGGGACACCGCCGTCAGAGCGCCGCCCACGCGTACGGCCCGAATGGCGTCTTCCGGGGCCCCGGGTAGGTGAACCCAGCGTCGACGAATGCGGAGAACGGTGCCGGAGCGCACGGCCTCCCGTACGTCGGCCCCGGCGAAGCCAAGGGGCTCGAGCCGGCTGTTGTGCGCGACTCCGCCCAGGAGGAGGACTGCTTCGGTGAGGTGCATGCCGAGCAGTGTGGCCGAAACGGCTCCCCACAGAGAGTCGTCCCGCCGATCTGTGGATAACTCGCTCGCCGGAATTCCCGCCCGGACGGAGCTCGGCCGAACCGAGGCGGATACGGCGGCGGATCGGCTGACCTCCGTCCGAGTGGGAGACGCGCGCGGCGGGCGGGGCGGCGCAGCGGGCGCGGCGGGCGCGCGGCCGGGCCGGGCGCGGGGCTAGAACTCCAGCGCGGGGGAGGTGGTGGCGCCCGACAGGTAGGCGGCGTCGGTCGCGCGCAGCACGCGCAGCACGTTGCCGCCGGCCAGCGCCGCCAGTTCGGCCGCGCTCCAGCCGCGGCGCGCCAGCTCCTCGAGCAGGGTGGGGTACCCGTCCACGCCCTCGAGCCCGGCCGGGAACTCGTCGGTTCCGTCGAAGTCGCCCCCGAGACCGATGTGGGCGGCGCCCGCGACCCGGCGGGCGTGCTCGACGTGGTCCGCGACATCCGCCACCGTCACCGGAGGCGCGGGCGCGGTGCGCGGCCCGTCGAACCACTCCGCGTAGTCCGCGCTCAGGAACTGCGGCACGAAGGTCACCATCAGAACGCCGCCGTTGGCTTCGAGCCGCGCCAGCACGTCGTCGGGCACGTTGCGAGGGTGGGGGGAGAGGGCCTGGCACGAGCTGTGACTGAAGATGACCGGGGCGGTGGTCGCATCCAGAGCCGCGTGCATCGTCGCCGGCGACACGTGCGAGAGGTCGACGAGCACCCCGAGCCGGTTCATCTCGGCGATGTACGAGACGCCGCGGGGCGAGAGCCCGTTGTGCAGCGGAACATCGGTGCCCGAGTCGGCCCACGACGTGTTGTGCACGTGCGTGAGCGTGAGGTAGCGAACCCCCAGGCGCGCGAGCATGCGCAGCACGGCGGGCGAGTCGTTGAGGCTGTGGGCGCCCTCGGCTCCGAGCAGCGAGGCGATGCGACCGGATGCCCGTGCCGCCTCGACCTCGTCGGCCGTGCGGGCGAGCGCGAAGTCGTCGGGGTAGCGCGCGACCAGCCGGTGCACCCAGTCGATCTGCTCCAGCGTCTGCTGCACTGCGTCGCTGCCGTGCCCGTCTGCCGAGGCCTTGGTGTCTTCGACGAAGACCGACCAGAACTGCGCACCCACCCCGCCGGCCCGCAGGCGCGCGATGTCGGTGTCGGTGGCCAGCCCGGATTCGAGACCCTCGACCGAGTACCCGCGGTTCAGGTAGCACTCCCACGCCCAGTCGTTGTGCCCGTCGACGACCGGGGCGAGCGCGAGCGCCTCGCGGACGGTCTCTGCGGGGTCAGCCTGCGAGAGGGGCGGGGCGTCTGCGGTCGGCGAGGTGTCGGTCTCCGTCATGCTGCAACGCTACGGCATGCGCTCCGGAGCCGACGGCCGCTGAGCCCGCTAGGCCCGGGAGTTGCGCGCCTGCCGCGCCTGCCGCCCCCGCCGCACCCGTCGCACCACCAGCCACGCGATCACCCCCGCCAGCGCCGCGTACACCGCGTAGTTCAGCACCGACGAGTACTGGTCGATCAGCTCGTACTGGGTTCCGAGCGCCGCGCCGAGCCCGATCAGCAGGCCGTTCCAGAGCAGGCTGCCGGTGAGGGTGAACGTCGTGAAAGTGACCAGCGGCATCCGTTCGGCGCCTGCCGGCAGCGAGATCAGGCTCCGGATGCCCGGCACCAGCCGCCCGAAGAAGATCGCCGAGCGACCGTGCTTCTCGAACCATGCGGCGGCCTTCTCGAAATCGTCCCGGTCGACCAGCGGCAGCCGCGACAGCAGCCGGATCGACCGATCCAGCCCGAGCGCGGCACCGAGCCCGTACAGCAGCAGGGCCCCGAGGTACGCGCCGAGCGTGCTCGTCACCACGATCAGCACCATGTTGAGGCGACCGAGCTGGGCGAGGTACCCGGCGAGGGGCAGCACGATCTCGCTCGGGATCGGCGGGAACACCGTCTCGAGCAGCGTGAACAGCCCGACGCCCCATTCGCCGAGCGCGTTCATCAGCGTCAGAGCGAACCCGATGAGGCCGCCCGGCTGCCCGGGGTCGGCGGGGTCTACGGCCAGCAGTGCGCCGGCGTGCAGGCTGTCGGCCGGCAGGCTGCTGTCGGCCCGCAGGCTGTCGGCCGGTGCACCAGCGGTCAGCAGTGTGCTCGTGGGCATGGAATCCTCGTCTCGGGGATGGCTTGTCACGTGTCGCACGCACCCTATCGACCCCAGCCGGGAGACCCCCGAGCGTTCACGCCGCGGGTATCAGCTCCAGCCCCACTTCTCTCTCCTCGGCCGCGAAGGGCCGCGCGCGCAGCGACCCGTCGCGAATGCCCTCGGCGTGCGACGGGCACACGGAGGCGAGACCCACGGTGTGCTTCAGCGCGACGATCAGCTCGTCATCCGGTGCAGCGTGGCAGTTGCAGACAGCGCAGTTCGTCGACATGGTCGTTCCTCCCGTACACCTGCTAGGAGTCGGCCGAGCCAGCGAATCGGGCCGGTCTGCGCACCAGCCACGGGATGAAACGGTCAACGGTATACGGGCAACAAAGTAGACCCACCAGCTGTGCGTTTGCTACCCCCCATCCCCCAATTCGTCCACGCTCGAACGAGGGCCAGGTCGGTGTGGGTACGCTGAGGCCATGCCCGTCAACAAACTCGGAGTCCACGCCCTCGTCTTCTCGGGCGGCACCACGCCCGCCGAAGTCGACTACGCCATCGAGCAGACGAAGGCGGCCGGCTACGACGTGCTCGAGCTGTCGCTGCAGGATGCGCAGGCCCTCGACACCGGTCACGCCCGCGCGGCGCTCGAGGCAGCGGGCCTCGGCGTCGTCTGCTCGCGGGGCCTCACCTTCGACGCCGACATTTCGAGCGAAGACACCGCCGTCGTCGCCCGCGGCGCCGAACTGCTGCGCGCGAGCGTGCAGGCGGTGCACGAACTGGGCGGAAGCCTGCTGACCGGTGCGCTCTACAGCGCCTTCGGCAACTACGGTCGCTCGCTCACCGCCGCGGGCCGGGCCAACGCCGTCTCCGTGCTGCAGGATGTCGCCCGGGAGGCCCAGGGCGTGGGAATGACCCTCGGGCTCGAGGTCTGCAACCGGTACGAGACGAACGTCGTCAACACGGCCGAACAGGCCCTGGCGCTGGCCGACGACATCGGCGAGGACAACGTGACCGTGCACCTCGACAGCTACCACATGAACATCGAGGAGGACGACTTCGTGCGCCCGTTCGCGCTGGTGGGCGACCGCCTCGGCTACGTGCACATCGGCGAGAACCACCGGGGCTACCTCGGTAGCGGGCACCTCGACTTCACGACGTTCTTCCATTCGCTGGCCGACATCGGGTACACCGGCGGCATCACCTTCGAATCGTTCTCGAGCGCCGTGGTGTCGCAGACGCTGTCGACCGACCTCTCGATCTGGCGCAACCTCTGGAACGACGGGCCGGCGCTCGCAAAGCACGCACACACCTTCATCACGAACGCTCTCGAAGCGAACGAACCGCACTAAGCACGTTTCGCGCTCGTTCGCCAGTGCCGACGGCCGAATTGCCTTCCTTCTAGGCTGTAGGCGCGCTCCAGAAACGGGGTGCATCCTCACAGCAAAGGAAGCACACAATGCTCGGTCTCATCATCAGCCTCATCGTCGTCGGCCTCATCGCCGGTGCCCTCGCCCGCCTCATCATCCCCGGCAAGCAGGACATGTCGATCCTCATGACGATTGTCCTGGGCATCGTCGGCTCGTTCGTCGGTGGGTTCCTCGGGTTCCTGCTCTTCAACCACGACAACATGGACGGTTTCTTCCAGCCGGCCGGCATCATCGGTTCGATCATCGGCGCGATCATCGTGCTGTTTATCTACACCCGCGTGAAGGCCCGCCGCGCGTAGTCTTCGCCTCGAACGGGCTCGGGCGGGCTCGGGTGAGCTCGGACGTCTGGCTGCCTCTAGTCTGGCTGCATGACACTGCTCCCCGAGCCCGCTCAGCCCGATCCGTCTGTCACCGACATCGATCTCGCCCTCCTGCGTGAGGCGATCTCCATCGCAGACGACGCCGTCTCGCACGGCAACCACCCGTTCGGCGCCCTGCTCACCGACGGCTCGGGGGCCGTCGTGCTCCGCGCCGAGAACTCGGTGACGACCGACCGGGATGTCACGGCCCATGCCGAGACGAACCTCGTGCGCCTTGCCACTCGGCAGTACTCCTTCGCCGACCTCGCCACCTGCACGCTCTACACCAGCTGCGAGCCCTGCGCGATGTGCTCCGGCGCCATCTTCTGGGCCGGCATCGGCCGCGTCGTCTACGCCCTCGACGAGGTCGGCCTGCTCGACATCACCACGGCCGAGGGTGACAGCCCCATGCTCATGCTCCCGTGCCGCTCGGTCTTCGCCGCCGGCGCTCGGCCTGTGGATGTCGCGGGCCCCGCCCTCCTCGACGAGGCCCGGCGCCCGCACCTCGGGTTCTGGGGCTGAGCGCCCGCGCCCTCCTCACCGCAGCGCCCTCCTCACCGCGAGCGCCCTCCTCACCGAAGCGCGGCGAAGAACTCCCGCACCTCCTCCGCCAGCAGCTCCGGAACCTCGAGCGCAGCGAAGTGCCCGCCCCGCGGCATCCGCGTGTAGCGCACGACCTCGTGCGTGGTTTCGGCCCAGCTGCGCGGTGGCTGCACCAGATCGGCGGGGAACACCGCCACCCCCGTCGGCACCGTGACGCGCGGCCCCGGCGACCCGAAGCGGGCGTGCTCCCAGTAGGGCCGGAACGACGTCGAGATGGTTCCGGTGAACCAGTAGAGCGACACCTGGGTCAGCACGAAGTCGTCGTCGAAGGCCGGGGGCAGCCCGTCTCCGTCGGTCCACGCCGTGTACTTCTCGAGCAGCCAGGCGAGCAGCCCGACGGGTGAGTCCGCCAGGCCGTACGCGAGGGTGAGCGGCCGCGTGCGCTGCTCGTGCTCGTACCCGCCGTCGCGGGCGTACCACTCTGCCTGCTGGTCGCGGTAGGCCTGATCCGCCGGAGTCAGCGACGCCGCATCCACCTCGCCCGGGTCGCCCACGGCCAGAACGTGCACGCCGACGACGCTCTCGGGGTGCGCCGCCGCCAACCGCGAACTGACGCCGGCACCGAGATCGCCGCCGTGCGCCCCGTACCGCTCGAACCCGAGCACATCGTGCATCAGCCGGTGCCAGAGCTCGTGGGTCGGAACGGCCGGCAGCTCTGGCCGCTGCGGCGAGAAGGCGAAGCCGGGCAGCGACGGGATGATCACGGTGAACGACTCCTCGGCCCGCCCACCGTACTCCGAGGGGCGCGCCAGCCGGCGACCGAGCCCGACCAGCTCGAGGAACGAGCTCGGCCAGCCGTGGGTCAACACGATCGGCAGGGCATCCGGATGCTCGCCCTCCAGCCGCACGTAGTGCACGGCCGTGCCGTCGATGTCGGCGAGGTGCGACGGCAGAGCGTTGATCGCCCGCTCGTGCTCTCGCCAGTCGTACCCGCCCCGCCAGTAGTCGACGAGCCGCCGCAGCTCAGCGGAAGGAACCCCGGCACCATCCCGCGCCACACCGGAACCGCCCACCCCGACCC
>NZ_PSTT01000032.1 GCF_002931235.1 Subtercola sp. Z020
CCATCACCGCCACCACGCCCCCCGCCCCGACCATGGAAAGCGCCCCATGACCCGCCACTTCCTCCGCGACGACGACCTGACCCCGGCCGAGCAGTCCGAGATCCTCGACCTGGCCGCCGAGCTGAAGCGCGACCGCTTCGCCGTGAAGCCGCTCGCGGGCCCGCAGACCGTCGCTGTGATCTTCGACAAGTCGTCGACCCGCACCCGCGTCTCGTTCGCGGTCGGCATCGCCGACCTCGGCGGCAGCCCCCTCATCATCAGCACCGCCAACAGCCAGCTGAGCGGCAAGGAGACGGCGTCAGACACCGCCCGGGTTCTCGAACGCCAGGTCGCCGCCATCGTCTGGCGCACCTACGCCCAGAGCGGGCTCGAAGAGATGGCCGAAGGCACCACCGTGCCCGTCGTCAATGCCCTGAGCGACGACTTCCATCCCTGCCAGCTGCTCGCCGACCTGCTCACCATCCGGGAGCACCGCGGCGAACTCGCGGGACTCACCGTCACGTTCCTCGGCGACGGCGCCAGCAACATGGGGCAGTCCTACCTCCTGGCCTGCGCGACCGCGGGCATGCACGTGCGGGTCGCGGCCCCCGCCGACTACGCCCCGCACGAGCAGGTGGTCAGGGATGCGCAGGCCATCGCCCGCCGCACCGGCGGCTCGGCGACCGTGCTGACCGACCCCGTCGAGGCGGTGAGCGGTGCCGACATCGTCGTCACCGACACCTGGGTGTCGATGGGCAAAGAAGACGAGAAGGCGGCCCGCGTCAAGACCTTCGGCGGCTACCAGGTCGACGAAGCGCTGATGGCTGAGGCGAAAGACGACGCGCTCTTCCTGCACTGCCTGCCGGCCGATCGTGGCTACGAAGTGAGCGCTGAGGTCATCGACGGCCCGCAGAGCGTCGTCTGGGATGAGGCGGAGAACCGCCTGCACGCCCAGAAGGCCCTGCTCGTCTGGCTCCTCCGCCAGCAGTAGCCGCGGCATCGGTGCCCGTCGGGGCACCTCTACACTGGATTTCAGAACACCAAAGGGAGTGAAAGTGGCGGAACGCGTTGTACTCGCATACTCAGGGGGTCTCGACACCTCTGTGGGCATCGGCTGGCTGAAAGACGCCACCGGCAAAGACGTGGTCGCCCTGGCGATCGACGTCGGCCAGGAGGGCGAAGACATGGAGGTCATCCGCCAGCGCGCTCTCGACTGCGGCGCGGTGGAGGCTGTCGTCATCGACGCCCGCGAGGAGTTCGCGAACGACTACCTGATGCCCGCCCTGAAGGCCAACGCTCTCTACCAGAAGCGCTACCCCCTGGTCAGTGCTCTCAGCCGCCCGCTCATCGCCAAGCACCTCGCATCGACCGCGATCGCCCTCGGCGCCGACAGCGTGGCCCACGGATGCACGGGCAAGGGCAACGACCAGGTTCGATTCGAGGCGGCCGTCGCCGCACTCGCGCCCGACCTCATCTCCCTCGCCCCCGTGCGCGACTTCGCTCTCACCCGCGACAAGGCGATCATCTACGCAGCGGAGCACAACCTGCCCATCGCGCAGTCGAAGAAGAGCCCGTACTCCATCGACCAGAACGTCTGGGGCCGCGCCGTCGAGACCGGGTTCCTCGAAGACCCGTGGAACGCCCCCATCGAAGACCTCTACACCTACTCTGACGACCCGGCGATCGACCGCCCGGCCACCGAGGTCACCATCACGTTCACCGAGGGCATTCCGACGGCCATCGACGGTTCGCCCGTCACGCCGCTCGAGGCCGTGGTGAAGCTGAACCGTCTCGCCGGCGCCCAGGGCATCGGCCGCATCGACATCGTCGAAGACCGCCTCGTCGGCATCAAGAGCCGCGAGGTCTACGAGTCGCCTGCCGGCCTCACCCTGATCGCCGCCCACGAGGAGCTCGAGAACCTGACCATCGAGCGCGACCTCGCCCGCTACAAGCGCGGTGTCGAGTCGAAGTGGTCGGAGCTTGTCTACGACGGCCTCTGGTTCTCGGGCCTCAAGCGCTCGCTCGATGTCTTCATCGACGACACGCAGCGCTACGTCTCCGGCGAGGTGCGCCTCACGCTCCACGCCGGCAAGGCCACCGTCACCGGACGCAAGAGCGAGCAGAGCCTCTACGACTTCGATCTGGCCACCTACGACACCGGCGACACGTTCGACCAGTCGCAGGCCAAGGGCTTCATCGAGATCTGGTCGCTCCCCTCGAAGATCTCGGCCCGCCGCGACCACGCCGCAGGCGGATCGATCGAGGCGTAACCGGTGGTCGAGAATCGGGCAGGTGAAGCGGGCGCCCTCTGGGGTGGCCGTTTCGCCAGCGGGCCTTCGGCCGAACTGCTGGCTCTCAGCAAGTCGACCCAGTTCGACTGGCAGTTGTGGCCGTACGACATTGCGGGCTCGCGTGCGCACGCCGAGGCTCTCGCCGCCGCCGGCTACCTCACCGGCGACGAGCTCGCCGCGATGGGTGTCGGCTTCGACCGGCTGCGCGATGCCATCGAGGCCGGCGAGTTCGCGGCCGAAGACTCCGACGAAGACGTGCACTCCGCTCTCGAACGAGGCCTCATCGTCTACGCCGGCGCCGAGCTCGGCGGCAAGCTGAGGGCCGGCCGCAGCCGCAATGACCAGATCGCCACGCTCGTGAGGCTCTACCTGCTCGACCACGGTCGCGCGATCGGGCGGCTGGTCATCCAGCTCATCGACGCGATCGCCTCCCAGGCGAGCGCGCACCCCGATGCCCCGATGCCCGGGCGCACCCACCTCCAGCACGCGCAACCGGTTCTGCTCTCGCACCACCTGCTCGCGCACGCCTGGCCGTTGGTGCGCGACCTCGAACGCCTGCGCGACTGGTCGGTGCGGGCATCCGAGTCCCCCTACGGTGCGGGCGCCCTCGCCGGCAGCTCGCTCGGGCTCGACCCCGCTCTCGTCGCCCGTCAGCTCGGGCTCGCCGGCGGCCCCATGCCGAACTCCATCGATGCGACCGCCAGCCGCGATGTCGTCGCCGAGTTCGCCTTCGTCACCAGCCTGATCGGCATCAACCTGTCGCGCTTCGCCGAGGAGATCATCGTCTGGGCCACGCGCGAGTTCGGTTTCGTCAAGCTGCACGACAGCTACTCGACCGGTTCGTCGATCATGCCGCAGAAGAAGAATCCCGACATCGCCGAGCTCGCGCGCGGCAAGTCCGGCCGCCTGATCGGCAACCTGGCCGGTCTCCTCGCCACACTCAAGGGCCTGCCGCTCGCCTACAACCGCGACCTGCAGGAAGACAAAGAGCCGGTCTTCGACACCGTCGAACAGCTCGAAGTGCTGCTGCCCGCCTTCACCGGCATGGTCGCCTCACTCACCTTCGACACCGACCGCCTCGCCGAGCTCGCGCCGCAGGGCTTCTCGCTGGCAACGGATGTCGCCGAGTGGCTCGTCAAGCAGGGCGTCGCCTTCCGGGATGCGCACGAGATCTCGGGCGACCTGGTGCGGTTCTGCGAAGAGCGCGGCCTCGAGCTGCACGAGCCGACAGACGAGCAACTGCAGAGCGTCTCGCCGTTGCTGGCTCCGGATGTTCGAACCGTCGTGACCGTCGCGGGCTCCATCGCGAGCCGAACCGGCGCCGGTGGCACGGCCGGCGTGCGCGTCGCCGAACAGCTCAGCCAGCTCACCGAACGGGTACGCACCCTGCGCGATGCCCTCACGGGTGAGACGTCTGAGGCCGAAGCCACCCTGGCCGAACCGCTCATCTACCACCCCCAGGGAACACCGTGACGCTCAGCAGTGACGACAGCGCCAAGGCCCGGGCCCGCCGGGCCGGGAAGCCCGACCAGGACATTCGAAACCACCCCGACTACAAGACGCCGTGGTGGCGCAAGCCGCTGAAGCCGTATGTGTTCTGGATCGTCATCGCCGCAGCCGCCGTCGTGGTGGTCGCCGCCATTCTCGTGACGCTCTCGCTGGGCGTCTCGCTGTTCTGAGCATGGCGTCACCGGGCGCGCCGCTCACCGCTGCCGATCGCGACCTGTTCCTCCGCCTCTCACTCGACGTCGCCCCACTGCTGCTCGGCGCCATCCTCACCCGCACCTCCGCAGAGGGGCGCGTCTCGCTCCGCATCACCGAGGTGGAGGCCTACCTCGGCGTGGGGGAGGATCCCGGGTCGCACTCGTTCCGTGGCAAGACGAAGTCCAACTCCGTGATGTTCGGGGAGCCGTTGCACCTGTACACGTACTTCACCTACGGCATGCACACCTGCGCCAACGTCGTCTGCTCGCCCGAGGGCACTGCAAGCGGAGTGCTGCTCCGCGCCGGCGAGATCGTCGAGGGCATCGACCTCGCGCGACACCGCCGCGGAGCATCCGTGCGCGACCGTGATCTGGCGCGGGGGCCGGCCCGCCTCGTCGTGGCCCTCGGCATCCCGCTCGCCGACGGGGGAGCCGACCTCACGGCGTCACCCTACGAGCTGCGGATGCCCGGGCATCCATCACCCGTCGTCACCAGCCCGCGCACTGGGCTCGGGGGCCCGGGCGGCACCCACGCGTACCCCTGGCGCTTCGCCATCCCCGGCGACCCGACCGTCTCGCCGTACAAGCGGCACCCGAAACTGCCGCCCTTCGAAGCCGACTGAGCGCCGCTGGTACTCTGGAGGGCGTGTCTTCACCCGTGCCGGCGGCGCTTGCCGCCCAAAGAAATGACCCGTCGTTCGACTCCGTGTGGGAGGAGTTGAAGTGGCGCGGCCTCGTGCACGTCTCGACCGATGAGACGGAGCTCCGAGACCTGCTCGCCGGCGACCCGATCACGTTCTACTGCGGGTTCGACCCGACGGCCGCGAGCCTGCACCTCGGCAATCTCGTGCAGCTGCTGACCATGCGCCGGCTGCAGCTCGCCGGTCACCGGCCGCTCGCTCTCGTCGGCGGGTCGACCGGACTCATCGGAGACCCGCGGCCGACGGCCGAGCGCACCCTGACCGCGCGCGACACCGTCGCCGAGTGGGTGGGCTACCTGCAGGCGCAGATCTCCCGGTTCCTCAGTTTCGAGGGGGAGAGCTCGGCGCGGCTGGTGAACAACCTCGACTGGACGGCGCCGCTCAGCGCCATCGACTTCCTCCGTGACATCGGCAAGTACTTCCGGGTCGGCACGATGCTGAAGAAAGACGCGGTGAGTGCGCGGCTGAACTCCGATGCGGGTATCAGCTACACCGAGTTCAGCTACCAGATTCTGCAGGGCCTCGACTACCTCGAACTGTTCCGCACCTACGGGTGCGTACTGCAGACCGGGGGGAGCGACCAGTGGGGCAACCTGACCAGCGGAACCGATCTCATCCGCCGCGCGGAGCAGACCTCCGTGCACGCGATAGGCACTCCGCTCATCACGAATTCCGACGGCACCAAGTTCGGCAAGAGCGAGGGCAATGCGGTGTGGCTGGATGATCGGCTCACCTCGCCGTACGCGTTCTACCAGTTCTGGCTGAACACCGACGACGCCGACGTCATCGAGCGCCTCAAGATCTTCACCTTTTTGACCCGCGCCGAACTCGACGTACTGCAGGCGGCGGTGGAGGCAGAACCGTTCCGGAGGGAGGCGCAGCGCACTCTCGCCTACGAGGTGACCTCACTCGTGCACGGGCAGGCCGCGACCGACGCAGCGATCGCGGCTTCGGCGGCGCTCTTCGGGCAGGGTGACCTCGCCGACCTGAGCGAGTCCACCCTCCGCCAGGCACTCGGTGAACTTCCGACGGTCACGCTGGCTGCCGACGTTCCGGTGCTGCAGGCGCTGGTCGACAGTGGCCTCTGCGCTTCGGTGGGGGAGGCCCGTCGTGCTGTTGCGCAGGGCGGTGTCTCTGCCAACAATTCGAAACTCACCGACGGAGCAGTCAGCGTCGGTTCGCTTGCGCTCGCGGGCGGGATCGTCGTTCTACGCCGCGGCAAGAAGACGCTGGCGGGCGTGCTGATCGGCTAGATCCGCATGATTCCGGGGCGACACGCCCGGGCTGCGCGGTTCATTTGCCAGAGAGGAAACATGCCCGTAATGTTTTCTCTTGTCACCCCAAAGGTTCGGAAAGCGGAAGAGCTTACCGGCCTCAAGCGGGGCCATCCACAGCAGTGAAAACCTCGGGTTCCTCGGAATCTTGAGAGTTTGGGCTCTGCTGGTGAGATGTAGATATATAGTAGTGAAGTTGCCTGTTCGGGCCTCCGTCTTCGAGATGGAATAGCCTGTGCAGAGCGTCCGATCTTTGAGAACTCAACAGCGTGCACATTGTCAAATGCCAATTTCCCGTGGCCAGTTTTGCTGGTTCGGGTTCCTTTGGGAAATGAAATT
>NZ_PSTT01000055.1 GCF_002931235.1 Subtercola sp. Z020
GGGTCACAGGGTCACCAGTGGCTGGAGGGCGGCGAAGGTTTTGTCGCCGATGCCGGTGACGTTCTTGAGGTCGTCGAGCTGGGTGAAGCGGCCGTTGGTGGTGCGCCAGGCGATGATGCGCTGGGCGAGGGCGGGGCCGACCTGCGGGAGGGTCTCGAGCAGGGCCTGGTCGGCGGTGTTGATGTTGACGAGCGCGGACGGTTGCCCCCCGCCCGGGGAGCCGGCACCGCTGCCGGAGCCGGCGGCGGCGCCCGCCGCGCCAGCGCCCGCGCCCGGCGTGAGGCCCGCAGTGCCCGCAGCGGCGGAGCCGAGCGGGGGCGCGGCGCCCTGCTCGGGGATGACCAGCTGCTCGCCGTCGGCGATGGGGCGGGCCAGGTTCTGCTGGGTCTGGTCGGCGTTCGGGGTGAATCCGCCGGCCGCTGCGACGGCGTCGACCACGCGGTCGCCGGCGTGGAGTTCGTAGAGCCCGGGGTGGGCGACGGCTCCGAGCACGTGCAGGAGGATCAGGCCGCCGGTGGGTGAGGCGCCGGGGGTGGCCGCTGAGCCCGGTGGAGCAGGGCTGGACGGCGAGGGCGGGAGGGCGCCCCCCGATGCGGCCTGGGAAGAACCGGATTCGCCGGCGCCGGCCGCCGAGGTGGATGAGGGGGCGGCCGGGGCGCTCAGACCGGGTGCGACGAGGTCGGTGCGGCCCCGCGGGGCGAACATCGAGACGAGCACGGCAGAGACGAGGGCGACGATGACGAGCACAAGGGCGGCTCCGACCCCGACACGGAACCGTGAGGGGCGGCTGCCGGGTTGCGAGCCGGGGCCGGTGAAGGTGCCGGGCTCTTCGGTGGGCAGGCCGGCCGGATCGGCAGCGGGGTCGACGAACTCACCAGAGGATTCGGCGACTCCTTCGCGAGGGCGGTTGGCATCGCGGTCGGTGGTGTCTGCAGCGGTCAGCCAGGGAGTGGGCTCATCCGGGTCGTCCAGCTCCCAGGGCAGCCTCGCCCCACGCGACGCGGAAGGAGGGTGTAGAGCAGGCATGCACCGACGGTACGAAACAGAAGGGGCCGAGCATCCGCCCGGCCCCTCATCTGTGGAGAACTTCTACGAACGCGCCTTTGTGGCAATGTTGACGATCTTCGGGGCGCGCACGATCACATTCACGATCTCGCGGTCGCCGAGGAAGCGCACCACGGCCTCGTTCGAGCGCGCCAGAGCCTCGAGGTCGGGCCCCGAGATCTTCGGCGAGACCTCGAGACGCGCCCGCACCTTGCCGTCGACCTGCACGACCGCCGTCACCGACTCCTCGGTGAGGAGGGTCGGGTCGGCTCCGCGCCAGCCGTAGCTGGAGATCGAGGGCGGGTAGCCGAGGCGCTCCCACATGTCTTCGGCCGTGTAGGGCGCGAAGAGCGAGAGGCCGAGCGCGATGGTCTCGACGGCCTCGCGCACGGCTGGGTCGCCGCCGCCGGGGCCGCTGTCGATGGCCTTGCGGGCGGCGTTGGTCAGATCCATGATGCGTGCGACGACGACGTTGAACTTGAACGCCTCGACCAGGCCGGGCGCCTCGGCGAGGAAGCGGTGCGTGACGCGCCGGAGCGCGACATCCCCCTCCCGCCAGTTCACCGACGGCAGCGACGTGACGTCACCGGAGAGCCGCCAGGCGCGGGCCAGGTACTTGGCTGAGGCGGCGGGCGAGACATCCGCCCAGTCGATGTCGTCTTCGGGCGGGCCGGCGAACGCCATGGTGAGGCGCACTGCGTCGACACCATGCTCGTCGAGCTGGTCGGAGAGGCGAACCAGGTTGCCCTTCGACTTCGACATCGCCGAGCCGTCCATCTGTACCATGCCCTGGTTCAGCAGGGCGCTGAAGGGCTCGGTGAACGAGACGTAGCCGAGGTCGAACAGCACCTTCGTGATGAAGCGTGCGTAGAGCAGGTGCAGGATGGCGTGCGTCACGCCACCGACGTACTGGTCGACCGGCGCCCACTTGTCGACCTCGCGGGGGTCGAACGCCTTCGTCTCGTCGGTCGGCGAGAGGAAGCGGAGGAAGTACCACGAGCTGTCGACGAAGGTGTCCATCGTGTCGGCGTCGCGGAGGGCCGGCGAGCCGTCGCGCGGGTCGGGCACGTTCACCCAGTCGGTGGCCGCGCCGAGCGGCGAGGTGCCCTTCGGCTGCAGGTTCAGCCCTTCCGTGGGCGGCAGCAGCACGGGCAGCTGGTCTTCGGCGACCGGGATCTCGGCACCGTCGGCGCCGTGGATGATCGGGATCGGGGTTCCCCAGTAGCGCTGGCGCGAGATGAGCCAGTCCCGCAGGCGGTAGTTCTTCGCCGCGCGGCCCGATCCAGAAGCCTCGAGCTGCTCGATGACGCGCGCGATCGCCTTGTTCTTCGAGAGCCCGTCGAGGGGGCCCGAGTTGATGAGACGGCCGTCGCCCGAGAGCGCCTTGCCGGTGGACGCCGGGTCGAGGGGAGGCAGATCATCCGGGATCTCCCCGTCGACGAACACCGGGATCGCCCCCGTGACCGGCTGGTTCGTGTCGAGCACGACGCGCACCGGCAGGTCGAACGCACGAGCGAAGTCGAGGTCACGCTGGTCGTGCGCAGGCACGCCCATGACCGCGCCGGTTCCGTAGTCGGCCAGCACGTAGTCGGCGGCCCAGACGGGCAGGCGCTCGCCGCTGACCGGGTTGACGGCGTAGCGCTCGAGGAAGACGCCGGTCTTCGGGCGGTCGGTGGCCTGGCGCTCGAGCTCCGTGCTCTTCTGCACCTCGGTGAGGTAGTCGGTGAATCTCGCGCGGGCGGCCTCGGACACGCGCTCGTCGGCGACGAGCTCAGCCGCCAGCTCGCTCTCGGGCGCCACGACCATGAAGGTCGCCCCGTAGAGCGTGTCGGGCCGGGTCGTGAACACGGTCACGGGCGCCTCGCGGCCCTCGATCACGAAGTCGACGTCGGCGCCGACCGAGCGGCCGATCCAGTTGCGCTGCATGCTGATGACCTTGGCCGGCCACGAGCCCTCGAGCTGCTTGAGGTCGTCGAGCAGGCGGTCGGCGTAGTCGGTGATCTTGAAGTACCACTGCGTCAACTTCTTCTTGACGACGATGGCGCCTGAGCGTTCGGATGTTCCGTCGGGCAGAACCTGCTCATTCGCCAGCACGGTCTGGTCGACCGGATCCCAGTTGACCCAGCTCGACTTGCGGTAGGCGAGGCCCTTCTCGTACAGCTTCAGGAACAGCCACTGGTTCCACTTGTAGTACTCGGGGTCGCTGGTGTGCAGCTCCCGGCTCCAGTCGAACGAGCCGGCGTACCGGCGGAAGCTCGCCTTCTGCTGGTCGATGTTCGCGTAGGTCCACTCGCGGGGGTCGATCTGGCGCTTGATCGCGGCATTCTCGGCGGGCAGGCCGAACGAGTCCCAGCCGATGGGGTGCAGCACGTTGAAGCCCTGGTGGCGCCAGTAGCGCGAGATCACGTCGCCGAGCGCGTACGCCTCGGCGTGGCCCATGTGCAGGTCGCCCGAGGGGTAGGGGAACATGTCGAGGATGTACTTGCGCGGCCGCTTGTCGTTCTCGAGGTCGGTGCGGAAGGGCTCCATCTCGTCCCACACGGGCAGCCACTTGTTCTGCAGGGCCTCGAAGCTGTAGCGGGTGGGGTCGGGTGCGGTGTCGGCGCCTGCGCCGGTCGCGGTGGTCGCGGCGTCGGTCGCGCCGCCGGTCGCGGCGTTCGCGACGTTGGTCGCGCCGTTGCTTGCGTCGTCTTCGGCGCCGCGCATGGCGGAATCGCGTTCGATAGTCACGTGGGTCTCAATCGTCGAGGGGACGACCGCAGCAGGCGGCCGACGGGAGGCGACTCGGGTATCGATCTCACCAGCATCCAATTGTACTGAACCTTGCTCGCGGCGTGCTGTTGCTAGCGTGAACTGGTCATGACTTCTGAGCTCCCGCCGTCCGCCGCCCCCGATTCGCGTCGCTTCGTCTTTCGCGAGGGGGCGCTGGTCGGCGAGGGTTCGGCTCCGGATGTGCGGCGGGGGCCGCTCGCGGCGGCCGACTCGTGGCTGGTCGACGCCGGGCGGGTGCGCGCCATCGACCTGCACCGCGAGCGGTTCTTCGGGGCTGCAGCGGCAGCCGGATTCGACGACGAGACGCTGCTCGGGATGTTCTGGGAGGCCGCGCTCGGGGCCATCCCGCCGTTGCACCGGTGGTTCCCGCGCCAGCTCCACCCGCGGGAACCACCGGTGCAACGGCGGGATCCGGGGAGCGACAGAGCAGCCGCGCGGGGCGGCGAGCAGTGGGAGCTGGCGTTGACGATGCGCATCGCTCCGCCGCTCTCGGGCTCCGTCGTGCTGCGCACGCACCGGGGGGCGGACCCCCGCGGCATCCCGGCCTGGAAAGGTCCTGACCTCGATACGCTCGCGAGCCTGCGGAGCGCGGCGCGCGCAGACGGCGTCGACGATCTGGTGCTGCTGACGACGGGCGGCGAGGTGGTCGAGGGCACGGCGAGCGCGCTGCTGTGGTGGCGGGGCGACGAGCTGCGGATGCCGCCACGGGAGTTCGAGCGGGTCGACAGTGTGACGGCGCGGTCTGTGGCGGCGGTCGCGGCGGCGGTGGGGGTGCCGGTGCGCGAGGAGCGTGCGACGCCCGCGGAGCTGGTCGGCACGGAGGTGTGGGCGGTGAACGCGCTGCACGGGATCCGCGTGGTGAGTGCGTGGGTGGGGGATGGCGGCGGTGGTGGCACGGCTGCCAGCGCGGGCGGCGACCGCGACCCGCGCACCGGGGATGTCCGCGGCGGAGGGGCCGACGGCGCGGTGGCGGTCGTGGCGGAGCCCGGGCGGGCGGCGCTGTGGCAGCGGCGGCTCGGGGCGCTGGCGCGTCCGCTGCCGGGCGCGGCCCTCCCACCCGGGCGGAGCTGAGCGAAAGCGCGGCGTATACGGAGTCGGATGGGCTGAGCTCCGTCCGGACGGGGCCGTCGCCGCCGGGGTGATCGCGGTGGGGTCGCGGCCAATGGACAACCGGGCCGCCAAGCCCTCTGTTCGCCGGTTCGCCGGTTCGCCGACGATATCGTCTCGAGGCGCGGTGGACGCCGGGACACCTCTGGGCGGAACCGACGCGTATGGCGGGGCGGATTGGCTGAGCGGTGCCCGGGCGTGCGCGACCGCAGACGGCCGGCGGCGGACGGCCGACGAGCGAGGACGGGCTGCGGATCGGCGGCGGACGGCCGCCCCACGGCCCCAGCCGAGGCCGCGGGTCAGTCACGGCCGAGGCCAGGCGTGCGGGTCAGGCGCGGCCGGGGGCGGAGGAGGCGAGCCGCAGGTGCTGCGTCACGAGGGCGGGCGGCACATCGGTGTGCGAGATGAGCACCACCGAACGCTCGGGGCCGGCCGCGGCGAGCAGGTCGGCCAGCAGCGCGTCTGCGCGGGTGGGGTCGACGTTCGCGGTGGGCTCGTCGAGCACGACGACCGGGAAGTCCGCGAGCAGCACCCGCGCCAGGGCGATGCGCTGCGCCTCGCCGCCCGAGACGCGGGCGCCGTGCTGCCCGAGGCGCGCGTCCAGCCCGCCGCGGGCGCGCGCCCAGCCGCCGAGCCCGACGCGCGCGAGCACGGCAAGCAGGTCGTCATCGGACGCCGTCTCGCGCGCAAACAGCAGGTTCTGCCGCAGGCTTGCATCGAAGATGTATGGGGACTGCTCGCAGAGTCCTACCGTTCGGCGCACGTCTTCGGGGGCGAGGGTGCGCACGTCGACCCCGTCGATGGTGAAGCTGCCGGTGTGCTCGAGGAAGCGCACGAGCACGGCCGCGAGCGTCGTCTTGCCGCTCCCGCTCGGCCCGGTCACGAGCAGCCGGGCGCCGGGCGGGATGCCGACGCTCACGTTGCGGAGGGCGGCGCCCCCACCCGTGCCCCCACTTTCGACGTGAGGGGACGCAGATCGTTGCATCGACGAGACCGGAGCCACGATTCGCGTCTTCTCGACGGCAATCGTGGTCGGGGTGGGCGTGTCGAACTGCGGCCAGCGGGCCGACACGTGGTCGAGGCGGATGAACGGCGGCCGCCGTACACCTGCAGCCGACGGGGCGGCGGCGGGACGCGAGGCGGACACCTGCGGGCGAGACGGACCGGCAGACGTGTCCGCCTCGCCCGGAGGTGTCGATCTCGCGGGTGCGGGCGGCGCGGATGCCGCGGGCGCGGCGGCGGGGGCGGCGCCGCGCCC
>NZ_PSTT01000064.1 GCF_002931235.1 Subtercola sp. Z020
GCCCCCTCCCCTCCCCCCTCATCCCTCGCCTCTGCGAGATGGTCAGCTGCGGCCGAAACGGTCACGTAGAGCTGACCGTCTCGCCCGCAACTGACGGTCTCGCCGGCCGAACGGAGTCACTGTGAACAACTTCTGGGACGAGCCGGCGCCCATGGGGTCAGCGGGCACGGCTCCGGATGCCGCGAGCGACCGTTCGGCGCCGGCATCCGATCTTGCCGCCGACGTCTGCATCATCGGCGGCGGCCTCACCGGCCTGTGGACCGCCTACTACCTGGCGCGAACGGATCCATCGCTCGGCATCGTCATCCTCGAGAAGGAGACGGTCGGGTTCGGCGCGTCGGGGCGGAACGGCGGCTGGTGCTCGGCGCTCTTCCCGCGCTCGGCGGCATCCCTCGCCCGCAGCCACGGATTCGACGCCGCCGTCGCCATGCGCCGCGCGATGGTGGCCACCGTCGCGGAGGTCGGCCGCGCCACCGAGCTGGAGGGGATCGACTGCGACTTCGCGCAGGGCGGCACCCTCACCTACGCGATGAGCCCCGTGCAGGTGGCCGCCGCCCGCGCCGAAGTCGAGGAGGCCGAGCACTTCGGCGTCGACCGCCTCACGTACACGCCCTTCACATGCGCTGGCGACTCGGCGTCGGCGTCGGCCGCGGCCTCTGCTCCGCCGTCGCTCACCGCCGGCCGACCCGCCGGTGCGCTCGGGGTGACCCACGATCCCGCCTGCGCCCGGCTGCACCCGGGCAAGCTCGTCCGTGGGTTGGCCGCTGTCGTCGAGGGGCTCGGCGTGCGCATCCACGAGCACACTGAGGTCACCGTCTTCACGCCCGGCCGGGTGACGTTCCGCCCCACGCCCGGGGCGCCTGCCGAGGCATCCCGCACCGCCACCCGGTTCGCTGACACACCTCGCGTCGGCGGCGCTGGCGGCACCGGCACCGGCACCGTCACTGCCGAGCGCATCGTCATCGCCACCGAGGCCTACGGGTCGCAGCTCGCGGGTGTCGGCCGCCGCATCCTGCCGCTGTACTCGCTGATGATCGCGACGGAGCCCCTGCCCGACGAGTTCTGGCAGACCACCGGAATCGCCCACGGCAACACCTTCAGCGACTACCGGCACCTGCTCATCTACGGGCAGCGCACCGCGGACAACCGCTTCGCGTTCGGCGGACGCGGCGCCCGTTACCACTGGGGTTCGAGCATCCGGCCGTCGTTCGACAGCGTCGGCCGGGTCTTCGACCACCTCGCCGCAACCCTGGTCGACCTCTTCCCCGATGCGTTCGACGCGGCTGTGACGCACCGCTGGGGCGGGCCGATCGGTGTTCCGCGGGACTGGCACGCTTCCGCCTCGTTCAACCCCCGCACCGGAATCGCGTACGCCGGCGGCTACGTCGGCGACGGCCTCAGCACCACCAACCTCGCCGGCCGCACCCTCACCGCGCTCCTGACCGGCACCGACCCGAGCCTCGTCTCCCCCGGCGCAGACCTGACCCGCCTGCCCTGGGTCAACCACCTCTCGCCGCGCTGGGAGCCCGAGCCCCTCCGCTTCGCCGGCTCGAACCTCGGCCTGCTCTCGGCCGACCTCGCCGACACCGAGGAGCGCCTGACCGGCCGCCCCTCCCGCGTGGCCCGCCTCCTCGGCCCCCTCACCGGCCACTGACCGGCACCGACCCGCGGCTGGCTCGTCGTCACGAACCGAGGCCGTGCCGCTCAGGCCAGCGCCTCACGCTCGTGAACCGCGAGCCCGGCCGGCTGCGGAGCATGGGCACCGGCAGCGAGCCGGCAGGCGGCCTACGGCTGCAGGCGCGTGACCTCCCAGGGGGTGTCGGGCGAGTCGCGGGTGTAGACGAGGCGGTCGTGCAGACGGGAGGTGCGGCCCTTCCAGAACTCTATGCGGCGGGGTGAGACGACGTAGCCGCCCCAGTTCGCCGGGCGCTCGGCGGGCAGCTCCTCGCCGTCGGGGCCGCTCAGCAGCCGCGACAGGTCGGCGACCCTCTGCTCGAGCTCGGCGCGGGATGCGATCGGCTGGGACTGCTGGCTGACGATCGCCGCCAGCTGCGATCCGCGGGGGCGGCTGGCGAAGTAGGCGTCGCTCTCGGCCGCGCCCAACCGCGACACCCGGCCCTGCACGATGACCTGCCGGTGCAACAGGTACCACGGGAACAGCAGTGATGCGGCGGGAGTCGACGCGAGCCCTCGCCCCTTCTGCGAGTCGTAGTTCGAGTAGAAGGCGAACCCCCGGGCATCCACCCCCCGAAGCAGCACCGTGCGGCTGTTCGGCGCACCGTCGGGGTCGACCGTGCCGACGACCATGGCGTTCGGCTCGTCGACCCCGGCCGCCTCGGCCTCGCTGAGCCAGGTGGCGAACTGCCGGAGCGGATCGGGGTCGAGCGCGCTCTCGTCGAGCGGCAGGTCGCCGTAGTCGTTGTGTGCTGTGAGGGAGTCCATGTCCTCACCCACGCTACCTCCCGGATTCTCCTCCACAGCTGCCCGAATCGATCGAACTTATCCACAGTTGGGATGACTCCGTCTTGGCGTCGTGACCCAGCGCTACAGTCGAGCCATGACAGCAACACCATTCCTCATCCGCACCACCAGCCCGATCGGGCGGCTCGAACTGACGGCCTCCGAGACGGGCGTCACCTCGCTCTCCATCGAGTGCGCCGGCGCTCTCCCCCACGACTCCGACAGCGAGCGACCGAACGCCCTCCTCGACGATGCCGTCGTGCAACTGGCCGAATACTTCGCCGGCCACCGCACGGAATTCACCGTGCCACTCGACGTGACCGGCACGCCGTTCCAACGCGACATCTGGCACCAGCTGTCTCTCGTACCGTGGGGCGAGGCGCTCTCGTACGGCGAGCTCGGCGTCGCAGCGGGGCGACCGGGATCGGGCCGTGCCGTGGGCGGAGCCGTCGGCGCCAACCCCGTACCCATCCTCGTTGGGTGCCACCGTGTGCTCGCTTCGAACCGCCGCCTCACCGGCTACAGCGCGGGTAACGGGCTGCCCACGAAGATCTGGTTGCTCGGGCACGAACGCATCGAGCACCACGTATGAGCGACTCCGAGCTGCTGGTGGGTGATGACGGGGTGGCGCGGTGCGCGTGGGCCGGCTCCGATCCGGAGTACCTGCGCTACCACGATGAGGAGTGGGGAACGCCGCTGCACACCGACCGGAAGGTGTTCGAGAAGATCAGCCTCGAGGGTTTTCAGGCCGGGCTGTCGTGGATCACGATTCTGCGACGGCGCCCGGCGTTCCGCGCCGCGTTCCAGAACTTCGATATCGATGCGGTCGCGGCCTTCGGCGACGACGACGTCGAGCGTCTCGTTCACGATGCCGCGATCATCCGCCACCGCGGCAAGATCACCGCCGTCATCGGCAACGCCCGCATCACGCAGAAGCTGTTACAAGACCGCGGCGAGGGTGCGCTCGACCGGCTGCTCTGGAGCTTCAGGCCCGCACTCGCACCGCCGAGGCCGCGCAGCGTCGCCGACTTCGTGGCGACGACGCCGGAGTCGGTCGCCCTGAGTAAGGCCCTCCGAACTCTCGGGTTCCGCTTCGTCGGCCCAACCACCATGTACGCCCTGATGCAGTCGGCGGGGGTCGTCGACGACCACGTCGAGGGGTGCTTCCGGGCTGCGTGAGCACGCAGTCGAGCGAACCGGAGCATCGATGTGTGGTCTGCGTTGTCGCCCGCACCTGAACGGTGAGACCGTTAGGAGGGTCAGACGGTGAGCGTGAGCTCGCTGGGAGCCGAGAGGCGGAGGTCGAAGCCGGCGGAGGAGGCCCAGGCGAGAAGGTCGTCGACCGACGCAAAGTCGATTCCTGCGAGCACAAGGGCGCGGGTGAGCTCGCCCTTGGCCTTCTTGTTGAAGTGGTTGAGGGCGCGACGTTCCCCACCCGGGCCGACGGTGAAGACGCGGAGGAAGTAGGAGTTCGGCCGACCGTCGACCGGGCCGAGGGCGACGTACCCCTCGGAGCGGAAGTCGAGAAGCAGGCCCGGGTGAGAGCGGAGGGCCGCCGAGACGGGCGCGGCCCAGTGCTTCTTCAGCGACAGTGGGGGCGCGATGCGCGGGGCGGCGCCCGCGGAAGGCGCGGCATGCAAGGAAGGTCCTGAACCCGCGGAAGGCGCGGCGCCCGCGGAAGGCGCGGCGCCCGCGGAAGGCGCGGTACCGGCGGGCGGCGCAGGGACGGTGAGCGGAGTGGCCCCGGCGGGCGGCGCGGCGCCCGTGGAAGCCGCAGCCCCGGCGGGCGAAGCCGCAGCCGCAGGTACGCGCGAGTCGTGCGACAGCCGGTACGCGGGGATGCGGTCCCCCGCCAGCACCGGCCCGAAGAGCGCCGAATGCACGCCGACGTGCTCGAACGCGAACGCCCGCGCCGCCGGAGGCAGCGAGGGCGCATCCAGCCCATCGAAGACGACACCCGTGTACCGGTCGAGCACCGCCATGGTCGGCGAGAGCGTCAGCCGACGGTTCCGAGCCACCTCGACGGCAGCCAGCGCGGGCGATACCTTGAGAGCCGAAGCCGCGGCGAGAGGGTCCCGCGACATCGCACGCACGGCACGAACGAGATCGGCCCGACGCGTCTTCAGCTTCGGAAAGCTGAGCGAAGACAGGTCGAGCCGATCATCCGTGCCGCCGTCCCTCTTGGTCTCAGAGGGCGGAAGCAATATCAACAACGGTGCAGTACCGACAAACGCTACGAGACCAGTTCTGCGGCGCGCGCCACGATCGTGACGCGGTCGTTCTCGACCGACAGGAAGCCCTGGTCGGCGCGGGCGACGATGCGCTTGCCGTCAGACAGCGTCACGCGAACCTCGCCCTCCGACAGGATCGCCAGCAGAGGCTCGTGACCCCGGAGGATACCGATCTCGCCCTCGGTCGTCTTCGCGATGACCTGCGTCGCATCGCCCGACCACACTTCGTGGTCGGCCGACACGACACTGACCTGCAGCGTCGCGGCAGCGCCGGAGACATCAGCCACGGTTAGTTGTCTTCCTTCTGGATCTGAGCCCACTTTTCTTCGACGTCGGAGATGCTGCCGACGTTGAAGAAGGCCTGCTCGGCCACGTGGTCGAACTCGCCATTGGCGATGGCCGTGAAGGACTCGATGGTGTCCTTCAGCGGAACAGTCGATCCCTCGACGCCCGTGAACTTCTTCGCCATGTAGGTGTTCTGCGAGAGGAACTGCTGGATGCGGCGAGCCCGGGAGACGGTGATCTTGTCTTCTTCGGACAGCTCGTCGACACCGAGGATCGCGATGATCTCCTGGAGCTCTTTGTTCTTCTGCAGAATCGCCTTCACGCGAACAGCCGTGTTGTAGTGGTCCTCACCCAGGTAGCGGGGATCGAGGATGCGGCTGGTCGAGGTGAGCGGGTCGACGGCCGGGTAGAGGCCGCGCGACGCGATCTCGCGGGAGAGCTCGGTCGTGGCGTCGAGGTGCGCGAAGGTCGTCGCGGGGGCCGGGTCGGTGTAGTCGTCAGCGGGCACGTAGATGGCCTGCAGCGACGTGATCGAGTGGCCACGCGTCGAGGTGATGCGCTCCTGCAGAACGCCCATCTCATCGGCGAGGTTCGGCTGGTAGCCCACGGCGGAAGGCATGCGGCCCAGCAGGGTCGACACCTCGGAACCGGCCTGCGTGAAGCGGAAGATGTTGTCGATGAACAACAGAACGTCCTGCTTCTGCACGTCGCGGAAGTACTCCGCCATCGTCAGGGCCGACAGGGCGACGCGAAGACGCGTTCCCGGCGGCTCGTCCATCTGGCCGAACACCAGGGCGGTCTTGTCGAAGACACCAGCCTCTTCCATCTCCATGATGAGGTCGTTGCCCTCACGGGTGCGCTCACCGACACCGGCGAACACCGACACACCACCGTGGTCCTGCGCGACACGCTGAATCATCTCCTGGATCAGAACGGTCTTGCCGACACCGGCACCACCGAACAGACCGATCTTGCCACCCTGCACGTAGGGGGTCAGCAGGTCGATGACCTTGATGCCGGTCTCGAACAGAGTCGTCTTCGACTCGAGCTGGTCGAATGCCGGGGGCTTGCGGTGAATGGGCCAACGCTCGGTGATCTCGATCTTCTGGCCGTTGATCGTGCCGTCGTCGTCGGCGTTCAGAACCTCGCCGATGACGTTGAAGACCTTGCCCTTGGTGACGTCGCCGACGGGCACCGAGATCGGTGCGCCCGTGTCGGTGACCTCCTGGCCGCGAACGAGACCGTCGGTCGGGTTCAGGGCGATCGCGCGAACGAGGTCGTCGCCGAGGTGCTGGGCGACCTCGAACGTGATCGACGTCTCGACGCCCTCGATCGAGACCGTCGACTTCAGGGCGTTGTAGATACCGGGAATCGCGTCGTGCGGAAACTCGATGTCAACGACGGGGCCGGTGACCCGGGCGATGCGGCCGATGCCGGCTGCCTTCGCCTCGGCGGCAGCTGGCTCAGTGGCTGTTGCTGTCGGTGTCATTGCTTCTCTCTTTTCTAAGGATCTGCTGTAAAAGTGGGGGCCGAACTCAGCGGGCGGGGGTCAGCGCGTCTGCGCCGCCCACGATCTCCGAGATCTGCTGCGTGATCTCCGACTGGCGCGCGTTGTTGGCCAGGCGGGTGTAGTCACGGATGAGCTTGTCGGCGTTGTCGCTCGCAGACTTCATGGCCCGCTGGCGGGCGGCGTGCTCAGACGCGGCGCTCTGCAGCATCGAGTTGAAGATGCGGCTCTCGATGTACACCGGAAGCAGGGCATCCAGAACATCGCCGACCTCGGGCTCGAACTCGTAGAGCGGCAGAACGTCGGTGCCCGCGGGCGCCTCGTCACCTTCGACGACCTCGAGGGGAAGCAGGCGAACGATCTCGGGAAGCTGCGTCACCATGCTCACGAAGCGGTTGTAGACGACATGGATCTCGTCGACGCCACCGTCGGATGCATCGCGCACGAAGATGTCGACGAGCGCGTCGCCGATCTCCTTGGCGACCTCGAACGTGGGCTGGTCGGTTCCACCGGTCCAGGTCTTCTCGGCCGGGCGCTTGCGGAACGAGAAGTAGGCGGCGGCCTTCCGACCGATGAGGAAGTACGCGACCTCCTTGCCCTCGCTCCGCAGAAGGGTCGCGAGCTGCTCCGACTCCTTCAGCACGTTCGACGAGAACGCTCCGGCCAGACCGCGATCTGACGTGAAGATCACGATGAGCGCGCGTTCGACCTTCTCAGGCTCGGTGGTCAGGATGTGGTCGACGTTGGAGTACGTCGCCACAGCCGACACCGCGTTCGTCACCGCCCGGGCGTAGGGACCGGATGCTGCGACCCGGGCCTGCGCCTTCTGGATCCGCGAAGCGGAGATGAGCTCCATCGCGCGGGTGATCTTCTTGGTCGTCTGGGCAGACTTGATCTTCTGCCGATAGACCCGGAGCTGGGCTGCCATCTACCGGCGGCCCTTCACGATCTGAGCCTGGTTGACGTCTTCCTTCTCGGAGGCATCGAACTTCTCCGACCCGACGGAGGCAAGCGGCTTGCCCTCGCCGGTCTGGAACTCCTTCTTGAAGGAGTCGACACCCGACTCGAGAGCCGAGACCAGGTCGTCGGAGAGCACGTTCGTCTCGCGCAGCTTCGTGAGCACCTCGGTGTTGCGACCGAAGTAGTCGAGCATCTCGCGCTCGAAGCGCAGGATGTCTTCGACGGGAACCTCGTCGAGCTTGCCGTTCGTTCCGGCCCAGATCGAGACGACCTGCTCCTCGACGGGGTACGGCGAGTACTGCGGCTGCTTCAGCAGCTCGGTCAGGCGGGCACCACGGGCCAGCTGGCGTCGTGACGCAGCGTCGAGGTCGGATGCGAACATCGCGAACGCCTCGAGCGAGCGGTACTGGGCCAGTTCGAGCTTCAGCGTTCCGGAGACCTTCTTGATGCTCTTCACCTGCGCGTCGCCACCGACCCGCGACACCGAGATGCCGACGTCGACGGCGGGGCGCTGGTTGGCGTTGAACAGGTCGGACTGCAGGAAGATCTGGCCGTCGGTGATCGAGATCACGTTGGTCGGGATGTATGCCGACACGTCGTTGGCCTTGGTCTCGATGATCGGCAGGCCGGTCATCGAGCCCGCACCGAGCTCGTCGGAGAGCTTGGCACAACGCTCGAGCAGACGGGAGTGCAGGTAGAACACGTCACCGGGGTATGCCTCACGTCCCGGCGGGCGGCGAAGCAGCAGCGACACGGCGCGGTAGGCCTCGGCCTGCTTCGACAGGTCGTCGAAGATGATCAGAACGTGCTTGCTGTCGTACATCCAGTGCTGGCCGATGGCCGAACCGGTGTAGGGGGCGAGGTACTTGAAGCCGGCGGGGTCTGACGCGGGAGACGCCACGATGGTGGTGTACTCCATCGCTCCGGCGTCTTCGAGGGCACCCTTCACCGAAGCGATGGTGGAGCCCTTCTGGCCGATGGCGACGTAGATGCAGCGCACCTGCTTGTTGGTGTCGCCCGACTCCCAGTTCGCCTTCTGGTTGATGATGGTGTCGATCGCAATGGCGGTCTTGCCGGTCTGGCGGTCACCGATGATGAGCTGGCGCTGGCCGCGGCCGATCGGGATCATGGCGTCGATCGCCTTGATGCCGGTCTGCATGGGCTCGTGCACACTCTTGCGGCTCATCACGCCGGGAGCCTGGAGCTCGAGGGCGCGACGGCCCTCGCTCGCGATCTCACCGAGACCGTCGATCGGGTTGCCGAGAGGGTCGACGACGCGACCGAGGTAACCGTCTCCGACGGGAACGGAGAGAACCTCGCCCGTGCGCTCGACCTGCATGCCCTCGACGATGCCGCTGAACTCACCGAGAACGATGACACCGATCTCATCCTGCTCGAGGTTCTGCGCGAGGCCGAGGGTACCGTCGGCGAAGCGGATGAGCTCGTTCGCCATGACGCCCGGAAGCCCCTGGACGTGGGCGATGCCGTCGGCAGCGTCGATGACGTAACCGACCTCGACAGCGCTGGCTGCGGTGGGCTCGTAGGACTTGACGAAATCCTGAAGAGCGTTACGGATCTCGTCCGGGCTGATCGTTAGTTCTGCCATTGCCAATCCTTATTGTTTAGGTGAAGCGTAATACTCGGGAGTGTGGATGCTCGCCTTTTCGGCGAACGTGCGCACCCGACTCCCGGGAAAGTCGTCAGCCCGCGAGTTTCTGTCGCAGGTCGTTCAGCCGGGCCTCGATGCTGCCGTCGATCACATCGTCGCCGATGACGACCCGAAGACCGCCGAGCACCGACGGATCGACGATCTGGTTGATCTTCAGTTCGCGCCCATAGGCGCGGCCGAGGGCTGCAGTGAGGCGGTCGAGCTGTTCGGGTGCTATCGGAGCAGCACTCGTGACCGTTGCGATCGACTGGTTCGAGGCATCGGCCACGATGTTCGCGGCATTGCTGAGGAGTTCGGCGATGCGACGACCACGCGGCTGCTGCACCAGGTGCCGCACGATCACGATGGTCTGCTCGCTCGCCTTGCCCTCCAGGAGGGCGTTGACCAGCGAGACCTTCGCCGACGGCGACCCGAGGGTCGAACCGATGGCGAGCTCGAGGCCCGCATCGCTGCCGACGGCCTCGCCGAACGAGAACAGTTCGCTCTCGATCGAGGTGCCCGCCGGGGCGGTCGACGCGACCACGCGCAGCGCGATCTCTTCGATGCCGGCCAGCAGTTCATCCGGAGTCGACCAGTGGGCGGTCGTGATCGAGGTCAGCAGTGACAACGCCTCTGCACCCAACCGGTTCGAGAAGACAGCGTCGACGAGAGCCTTCTTCTCGGCCGGCTCGGTTGACGGGTCACCGAGGAGGCCACGGAACTGTGCCGACTCCCCGATGATTCGACCGGCGGCGAAGAGGTCTTCACCGGTCGACAGCGTCAACGCACCCACGGGGAGTGCTGCAAGTGCTTTCTTCGACGAAGCCAGGGCTTCTCTGGTTGCGCTGCCCATGCCTACGAAGACACCGCCCCGGTGCTGCTGGTGCTGCTCGAACCGCCGGCGCGGGTCTCGCTGGCCTCGAGGTCGGCGAGGAAGCGGTCGACGATCGCCGCGGAACGACGGTCGTCGGTCAGGCTCTCACCGATGACTCCGGATGCCAGGTCGATGGCCAGCGTGCCGACCTCTGAACGAAGCGAGACGACAGCTGCCTGGCGTTCTGCCTCGATCTGTGCCTGGGCGTTCGCGGCGATGCGCGCAGCCTCGGAGTTGGCCTGCTCCTTGAGCTCGGCGAGGATGCGCTGGCCGTCGTGACGGGCCTGCTCACGGATCGTGCCGGCCTCGACACGAGCGTCGGCTAGCTGGGCCGTGTACTGCTCGAGAACGGCCTCTGCTTCGCGCTGGGCGACGTCGGCCTTCTCGATGTTGCCCTCGATCGCTTCGCCGCGCTCATCGAGCAGCTTCTTGATGCGCGGGAGAACCGCACGCCAGAAGAAGATGAACAGCACGACGAAACAGACGGCGCTCCAGATGATGTCTGGAGTCTCGGGAAGCACCGGGTTGTGGGCCTCGCCACCCTCTTCAGCCGCACGCACGACAGCGCTGATGGCTGTCGTTGCAAGTGAAAAAGACATGCTCTCTCCTTTCTAGATGTAGAACGAGAAAGACGGCTTAGGTGGTGGAGGTGAAGATGAAGTACGTCGCGATACCGATGAACGCGAGCGCCTCGGTGAAGGCGATACCGATGTACATGAGCACCTGGAGACGACCGGCGAGCTCGGGCTGGCGAGCCACACCCTCGATGGTCTTGCCGACGACGATACCCACGCCGATGGCCGGGCCGATTGCCGCGAGGCCGTAACCGACCGTCGCGATGTTGCCGTGAAGCTCAGCGAGTACTGAGATGTCTGCCACGTTGATTTCCTTCCGTAGTGGTGGAACCGGCGGATGCCGATCCCGGTAGTTCTTCTCACAGCCCCGGCACTTCTGCCGGGAGAGCTCCAGCGGGTGCTAGTGCTCGTCTGCGAGTGCGAGCTGGATGTAGACGGTCGTGAGCAGTGTGAAGACGTACGCCTGCAGTACTGCGACCAGGATTTCGAAGAGGGTGAAGGCGAAGCCGAAGGCCAGTGTTCCGATGCTGAACAGCGAGAAGCCGTTGCCGAGCAGCAGGAAGAACGAGGTCGCCGTGAAGAACAGCACCAGCAGCAGGTGGCCGACGATCATGTTCATCAGGAGTCGGAGCGTCAGCGTGATCGGCCGGAGGATGAACGTCGAGACCAGCTCGATCGGGGCCACGATGATGTACAGCACCGGCGGCACTCCGGGCGGGAACAGCGAGTTCTTGAAGAACGCGGCCGGGTGTTTGCGCACGCCCGCATAGATGAAGGTCACGTACGAGACGATCGCCAGAACGAGCGGCACACCGATCACCGAGGTGCCGGCAATGTTCAGGAACGGGATGATGCCGGTCAGGTTCATGAACAGCACCATGAAGAACATGGTGGTCAGGATCGGCAGGAACCGGCGACCGTCTTTCTTGCCGAGCAGGTCTTCGGCGATGTTCACTCGAACGAGGTCGAGGCCCATCTCGACGAGGCTCTGGAAACGGCCGGGAACGATCTTCATCTTTCGCGTGCCGAGCCAGAAGACGATGATGATGGCCAGTACCGCGATGAACCGGATGATCATGATGCGGTTCAGTTCGAACGGCGTACCGGCGAAGAACAGAACATCAGGAAAAAACTCATTGATGGAGGGACCCGTAAAGCCACCTTCATCGGTTGCTGTCGGGACTAGCAGGTTTACAGCGTTAGATAGCAGCGCTTTCTCCTGTATCGGGGCGTGGAGCTCAGCTCTCGCGTCGACGAATGGGGGGTGTTGCTACAGATCGGGCCATGGAATACTGCGCCCGGTAGCGGTTCGAACAGACATCACTCTATCAAGCTTTGGGGGTGGGAGACGAATCGTCAGGCGGTGAATTGAGCTTATTTTCGCCGTTTCGGCCATTCTTTTCGACATTCGGTAGAACTCCCGCTGAGCCGGGCAGCGACACGTCGCTGGCGTACGGCATGCGGCTGCGTACGACGACCACCATGTCGACGATGAGGGTACCGATCACCCCGATGATGAGGCACAGGAACAGAACCGGGGTGTTCACCCACTCCTGCCCGCGCAGGAGCAGAGCCACCACGAGGAAGATGACGAACTTCAGCAGCCAGGCACCGAGCACGATCGCGAAGAAGAGCGCGGTGAACAGGGGCGAGGCGTAGTACCGGTTGGCGATCAGGATGCTCGCTGCGGTGATCGCGAGGAAGACGAACGCCATCGCCGCGCCGATGACCGCGCTCGTGACACCCGTCCAGGAGTCGACGAAGTACCCCACCACTCCCCCGACCACGATCAGGGCGACCGTGAAGACGGCGCCGACCACGAGGGCGCGGCGGAGGATGGGCGTCGAACTGAGAGTCGGCGTGGGAGAGGACACAGTGTCAGACTTTCTTTTGGTCGCCGGCCTGATCGAGAGGATCGAGCACGGCTCCTTCGGTGGAGATGAGGCTTGCGGCGGGCGCGAGCTGCACGGTCGCCTCGAGAGCCTTGCGCCGCGTCAGCGGGGCCAGGGTGAGCACGGTGCAGACCAGCATCCCCACCCCCAGGAAGAGGAAGGCCAGCCAGTACGGCTGCAGTACGAAGAACAGCAGGCAGCCGACGGATGCGACCGCCGTCCAGCCGTAGAAGATGAACACGGCGTGCAGCTGGGAGTGCCCCATGTCGAGGAGGCGGTGGTGCAGGTGCTTGCGGTCTGCGCTGAAGGGACTCTTGCCTGCGCGCAGCCGCCGGATGATGGCCAGCCCGAAGTCGAGAAGGGGCAGGATCAGAATCGCGAAGGGCAGCAGGATGGGCATGAACGCGGGCAGCAGCTGCGACCGACCCAGCGTGCCCGGGTCGATCTGGCCCGTGACCGCGATCGCGCTGGTGGCCATCAGCAGCCCGACGAGCATCGAGCCCGCGTCGCCCATGAACAGTTTCGCCGGGTGCCAGTTCAGCGGCAGGAACCCCACGCAGGCCCCGATCAGCACGGCGGTGATCAGCGACGCCATGTTGAAGTAGTCGGTCGGCGACGTGAACTTCGTGAGCAGGTAGCTGTAGAGAAAGAACGTGCCGTTGGCGATGATGGCGACCCCGGCGACGAGCCCGTCGAGACCGTCGATGAAGTTGATCGCGTTCATCACGAGCACGATGGCGAGCACGGTGATGAACAGGGATGCCCCGCTCGAGCCGATCGTGAGCCCCCCGATGGGCAGCGACACGATCTGCACACCCTGCCAGGCCAGCAGCAGGGCGGCGATGATCTGCCCGGCCAGCTTGACCACCCAGTCGAGGTCCCAGATGTCGTCGGCGACGCCGATCAGCACGACGATGAGTGCCGCCCCGAGAATGGCGAGGATCGGGCCGGGATTCATGAAGACCAGCCGGAACCAGCTGACCTGCGATGCGATGCCCACCGCGATGAGCACGCCGCAGAACATCGCGACTCCGCCCAGGCGCGGCGTCGGCCGGGTGTGCACATCCCGTTCACGGATCTTCGGGTACAGCCGGTACTTCGTGCTCAGCTTGTAGACGAGGATCGCCAGAGCGAAGGTGATGACCGCCGAGATGACGCCGATGAGGAGGTAGAAACGCACGGGCTCAGTCGGCCGACTCGATCAGCGCGTCGCCGACGACACGCCTGATCTCCGAGACCGGGATCGCCCCCACGCGGATGATGCGCACCTGCTCGGGGTCGGTCGCGTCGACGATCGTCGAGGGCAGGGCGTCGGCGGCGAGCGGATGCCCGGAGTCGAGGTACACCGAGACGCTGTCGCCGAGCATCCCTTCGGCACCCGCCGCACTGGTGGCGGCCGGCTGGCCCGTGAGGTTGGCAGACGAGACGGCCAGCGGCCCGGTCTCGGCGAGCAGTTCGAGGGCCAGCGGGTCGCTCGGCTGGCGGAGCGCGACCGTGCCGCGCGTCTCCCCCAGGTCCCACATCAGGGAGGGCCGGGCATCGACCACGATGGTCAGGCCGCCGGGCCAGAACTCCGCGGTCAGCTGGCGGGCGGCGGGGCTGAGCGAGGCGGCCAGCGCGTCGAGCGTGCGCACGTCGCCGATCAGAACGGGCGGAGGCGACTGGCGGGTGCGCCCCTTGGCATCGAGCAGGCGCTGCACGGCCTGCGGATTGAAGGCGTCGGCGGCGAGACCGTAGACGGTGTCGGTGGGGATGACCACCAGTTCGCCGCGGGAGATCGCCGCCCGCGCGAGGCGCGTACCGGCGAGGAGTTCGCCCGGAACCGTGCAGTCGTAGATGGTTGCCATAACGCGGTCCATGTTACCGGGCGGCGCCCGGGAGAACCGGCTGCGAGGATGGGGTGTGGATCTTTACCTCTTCGATTTCGACCAGACGCTCTACGCCTACGACTTTCGCAGACGCCTCCCCGCACTGGCCGAGCTCACCGGTTCCACCCAGTACACGATCGCCAGCCGGTGGTGGGCTGCGGGGCATGAGAAGCGAGCCGACGCCGGCGGCTATGCCACCGTCGAGGCCTACCTGTCGGCGTGGCGCGAGGCGGTCGGCGTCGAGTTGACGGTCGAGGCCTATCAGCGTTCTCGAGCGGCGTCGATCACGCGCAGTGAGTCGGCGATGGATGCCCTGCGGCACGCCGACGAGATCGGCACCGCAGCGCTGCTGTCGAACAACAACATCCTGTTCCGCACCTCGCTGCCGGTGCTGGCGCCGGATGTCGTGGAGGTTCTGGGCGAGCACCGGCTGCTCGTCTCGGGCGAGCTCGGGGTGATGAAGCCTGCCGCGGCCATCTTCGAGCAGGCGCTCGATCGTTTCGGAGCGAAGCCCTCAGACGCCCTGTTCCTCGACGACAATGCGGCGAACGTGGCCGGAGCGCGGCGGCTCGGGCTCTCGGCGTTCCTCGTGCCGTCGGTCGACGGCGTGCCCGACGGAGTGGCGATGCGCCGCGCGATCGACGCGTTCGCGGCGCGCTGAGCCGGGGCGGCCAGCGCGCTGCCCGGCCTGCGAAAGGCAGGCCAGCGCGCGGCGGTCAGCGAACGGCGGTCGTCGCCCGGTCGCGCCCGGTGAGGTCGCGGTGCGTCGAAGTGGCGTTCCAGCCGTCGGCCTGTAGCAGGCTCCGGATGCTCAGCCCCTGCAGCTCGCCGTGCTCGATGACGAGCGTGCCGCCCGGTCGCAGCAGGCGGAGGGCGGTCTGCGACACGCTCCGCACCACGTCGAGCCCGTCCGCTCCCCCGTAGAGGGCGTGCTCCGGATCGAACAGCCGAACCTCGGGGTCGCGAGGGATCGCATCCGCGGGAATGTAGGGCGGGTTCGACACGACGACAGAGACGAGGCCGTCGAGTTCGGGCAGGGCATCCGCGAGGTCGATGAACACGAGCGTGGCGTTCGGAGCGCCCACCGAGCGGAAGTTCTGCTTCGCCCAGATGAAGGCCGCCGTGGAGTTCTCGACCGCCCAGACGCGGCTGTGCGGCACCTCGGTGGCGAGCGAGAGCGCGATGGCGCCGCTGCCGGTGCCGAGATCGACACCGATCGGCGACTCGTCGGCGACCGCACGGAGGCTGTCGATGCCGAGGCCGGCCACGAACTCGGTCTCGGGGCGGGGCACGAAGACCCCTGGGCCGACGGCCAGCTCGAGCAGTCTGAAACCGGTGCTGCCGGTGATGTGCTGCAGCGGTTCCCGGGTCGCACGGCGCTCGACGACCTCCGAGATCGCGACGGCATCGTCGACGCTGACCGGCGAATCTGTGAGGGTGCGGGCCTGCACCTGGCCCCGCGAGGCGCCGAGAACATGCCCGAGCAGCAGCTGGGCATCCACCTCGGGGTCGGGAACACCCGCCCGCGACAGCACTTCGACGGCATGCTCGAAGAGCACGCGCACCGTGATGGGCCTGTCGATCTGGATCACACTCATGGGCGGGCCGATCAGTCGGCCGAGGTGCCCAACTCGGCGAGGCGAGCCTCTTCGTCGGCCGTGATGCACGACTCGACGACCGGCTCGAGCGCACCGTTCATCACGGCGTCGAGGTTGTAGGCCTTGTACCCGGTGCGGTGGTCGGCGATGCGGTTCTCGGGAAAGTTGTACGTGCGGATGCGCTCCGAGCGGTCCATCGTACGGATCTGGCTCTTGCGCACGGCGCTGGCCGCTTCGTCGATCTCCTCCTGCTGCTTCGCGAGAACGCGAGCACGTAGAACCCGCATACCGGCCTCGCGGTTCTGCAGCTGGCTCTTCTCGTTCTGCATCGCGACGACGATCCCGGTCGGGAGGTGGGTGATGCGCACGGCGGAGTCGGTCGTGTTGACGGACTGGCCGCCGGGCCCGCTCGAACGGTAGACGTCGATCTTCAGGTCGTTCGGGCTGATCTCGACCTCTTCGGGCTCGTCGACCTCGGGGTAGACGAGCACGCCGGCGGCCGATGTGTGGATGCGCCCCTGCGACTCCGTAGCCGGAACCCGCTGCACGCGGTGGACCCCGCCCTCGTACTTCAGGTGCGCCCAAACGCCCTGAGCAGGGTCGGTCGAGCTGCCCTTGATACCGAGCTGTACGTCTTTGATGCCGCCGAGGTCACTCGAGGTCTGCTCGATGATCTCGGTCTTCCACTTCTTGCTCTCTGCGTAGTGCAGGTACATGCGCAGCAGATCGGCGGCGAACAGCGCGCTCTCCGCACCGCCCTCGCCCATCTTGATCTCCATGATGACGTCACGGCCATCGTTGGGGTCACGCGGGATGAGCAGGCGGCGGAGCTTCTCGGTCGCCGCTTCGAGCTCCTCGGTCATGCCGGGAAGCTCCGCAGCGAACGACTCGTCTTCGGCCGCCATCTCGGTCGCGGCCGCGACGTCGTCGGTCAACTGCTGCCACTCGCGCCAGGCGGCGATGATGCGGCTGAGTTCGGCGTAGCGCCGATTGACCTTCTTGGATCGAGCAGGATCCGAGTGAAGTGCCGGATCAGCGAGCTGTTCCTGCAACTCGTCATGCTCGATCAGCAGGGTCTCCACCGATTCGAACATGAGCGCCTACTCCCCGTGCGAGCCGGTGTGGCTGCCGGTGTGTCCGTTGGCGGGCGACGTGGCGGGCATCGACTTCTGCACCTGCATCAGGAACTCGACGTTCGACGTCGTGTCCTTCAGCCGGCCCAGCACGATCTCGAGGGCCTGCTGCTGGTCGAGGCCGGCGAGGGCACGACGCAGCTTCCAGGTGATCTTCGTCTCGTCGACGCCCATCAGCAGTTCTTCGCGACGGGTTCCGGATGCGTTCACATCGACCGCGGGGAAGATGCGCTTGTCTGCCAGCTGGCGCGACAGGCGCAGCTCCATGTTGCCCGTGCCCTTGAACTCCTCGAAGATCACCTCGTCCATCTTCGAACCGGTCTCGACGAGGGCGCTGGCCAGGATCGTTAGGGATCCGCCGTTCTCGATGTTGCGCGCGGCTCCGAAGAAACGCTTCGGCGGGTACAGTGCCGCAGCATCCACGCCGCCGGAGAGGATGCGCCCGCTCGGCGGCGCGGCCAGGTTGTACGCGCGGCCGAGGCGGGTGATGGAGTCGAGCAGCACCACCACGTCGTGGCCCAGCTCGACGAGGCGCTTGGCGCGCTCGATGGCCAGTTCGGCCACCGTCGTGTGGTCTTCGGCGGGACGGTCGAAGGTGGAGGCGATGACCTCACCCTTGACGGTGCGCTGCATGTCGGTGACCTCTTCGGGCCGCTCGTCGACCAGCACGACCATGAGGTGCACCTCGGGGTTGTTGGTCGAGATGGCGTTCGCGATCTGCTGCATGACGATCGTCTTGCCGGCCTTCGGCGGCGCCACGATCAGGCCGCGCTGGCCCTTGCCGATCGGCGCGACCAGGTCGATGATGCGCTGGGTCAGCTTGCCGGGCTCGGTCTCGAGGCGCAGGCGCTCCTGCGGGTAGAGCGGGGTCAGCTTCGAGAACTCGACGCGGTTCGCGGCCTCGTCGACGGGCAGGCCGTTGATCGACTCGACCTTGACGATGGCGTTGTACTTCTGGCGACCGTTGTTGTCGCCCTCCCGCGGCTGGCGGATGCTGCCGACGACGGCGTCACCCTTTCGCAGGTTGTACTTTTTGACCTGGCCGAGAGAGACGTAGACGTCGCTGTTGCCGGGCAGGTAGCCGCTCGTGCGCACAAAGGCGTAGTTGTCGAGGATGTCGAGGATGCCGGCGACGGGGATGAGCACGTCGTCTTCGCTGATCTCGGGCTCAAGGTCGTCGCCGCCGTTCTGCCCACGACGCTTGCGGTCGCGGTAGCGGTTGCGGGCGCTGCGGTCATTGCGGTCGTTCGGGTTCTGGCGGTCGCCGCCGACGTTGCCGTTCAACTCGTCGAGCTGCTGCTCGTCGTAGGTGTCCTGGTCGGTGCGCTCGGAACGGTTGTCGTTGCCGCGCTCGCTCCGGGGGCTCCGCTGCGGGCCGTTCGCGTTCCGCTGGTTGTTCAGGCGGTCGCTGTTGGTGCGGTCGGCGTTGCTCCGCTCGTTCTGCGAGCCACCGTTCTGGCCTGCGCCGTTGGCGCCGTTCTGGCCGGCACCGGCGTCGCCATTCTGGCCGTCGCGCTGGGCACCGTCACGTTGGCCGCCGTCACGCTGGCTGTCGCGGTTGCGGTCACGGCGGTTACGGCCGCGGCCCTGCCGGGGCTCGTTCTGGTCGCGACCGTTCTGGTCACGGTCGTCCTGGTCGCGGTCGTTCTGGTCACGGCTGCCCTGGTCACGGTCGTTCTCGCCCTGGCCGGCATCGTCTGAACCGCCGACGATGGGGAGGTTCGGCAGGATCGAGTCGGTGCGCGAGCGGTCGACGGCCGGAGCCTCTCCACCGTTCGCGGCCGCGTCGCGCGCGGCCTGTGCGGCGCGCTGGGCGCGGGTGAGACGGGGGGTGCGAACCTGGCGCTCGGAGCGGGAGCCCTCGGCGTTCTGCCCACCCACGCCGTTCTCGGCGACGAAGTTGTCGATGGCCGTGTCGATGATGGCAGCCGGATCGATGGCTGCGGTATCGATGGCTGCGGCGTCAGGCGACGCGTCGACGGCGGAGCCGCTCTCGACGACGGCCTCGGGCTGGGAGGATGCACGACCGCCGGAGCTGCGGCGGTTGCCGCGGCCGCGCGGGGCGGAGGCCTCGGCGGTGTCGCCGCTCTCGGACGGGACGAGCGGAGCGTGCTCGTCTGCACCGGCGTTCACGTGCTGGGCCGCGGGGCGACGGCCGGGCGCGGTCTGGGGCACGTCGGGCCGGGTGTCGGCGGCGGGCGCGTCGGCCGCGACACTGTCGGCGCTGCCGATGGCAGCCGGGGCGGCGGAAGCCGGCGGGGTGACGACAGCGGGAGCCGAGGTGGGGTCTGCGGAGGTGACACGGCGCGAGGCGCGGCGGCGCGGGCTCGTCTGCGGGCCGTCGACGGGCGCGGCTGCTGCTGCGGGCGCAGCGGCGGTTGCGTCGGGAGCAGCGGCTGCGACGGGGGCGGCAGCATCCGAAGCGGCGGCAACAGCAGGCGCGGCGTCAGTAGCAGGCGCACTGGCAGCAGCGGGCGCGGCGTCGGCAGCGCCGGCGGCGTCTGCCGTCTCGGCCTTGCCGAGCGTCGGGAGCGTCTCCGCCGCCGACGCGGGGACCGACGTGGCCGGAGCGGCGGCGGCGGCGTCGCCGGCGAGCGGCTGCGCCTTCGCGATCGCCTCGACGAGGTCGCCCTTGCGGAGCTTCGAGGCGCCGGGGATGCCGAGCGCGACGGCCAGCGTCTGCAGTTCGGAGACGCGGAGTGAGGCCAGGTCTGAGCGGGATTCCGCGCCGGGGACCTGGAGGTTGGTGTCAGTCACTGAGGTGATTTCCTTCCTCTGCCCACTCAGAACGGTGGCAGAAGAGCTGAAAGCACTTGGATGCCGTGAAACAGACGGCTCTACAAGTGCCAGCGGTAATGTGGAGGATGTGCGACCGGGTACGGAGCTTCTCGTCGACGACGAGCGGAAAGCTAGGCGACTTCGACCGGGTGCGCTATCACTGTAGCACCTTTGAAGTCCACGGCCAGTACCCGTGAATCCCAGGGTGTCGTCGACGCCTTCGCCACCAGGTCGACCGCTTCGAGGCGCTGGCCCGGGTCGCTGCAGAGCACCAGGATGCTCGGCCCGGCACCCGACACGACGGCCGGGAACCCCTCGGCGCGGAGCAGACGGATCAGCCGGTCCGTCTCGGGCATCGCGGCCGCGCGGTAGCTCTGGTGGAGCTTGTCTTCCGTGGCGGCGAACAGCAGCTCGGGGCTCTGGATGAGCGCGGCGATCAGCAGGGTCGAGCGCGACACGTTGAAGATCGCGTCTTCGTGCGGAACCGTCGCCGGCTGCAGGCTGCGGGCGAGAGCGGTCGACATGGTCGCCTGCGGCACGAGCACGAGCGGCGACACCCCGCGGTGCACGATCAGCTTCTTGAACTGTGGCCCCTCGGGGGTGACCCAGGCGATGGTGAGACCGCCGAAGAGGGCCGGGGCGACATTGTCGGGATGCCCTTCGAGCTCTGTCGCGCGGGCGAGCAGGCCGAGCGCGTCGATCTCGACGATGCCCTCCAGCAGCCCCTTCGCCGCCATGATGCCGCTCACGATGGCGGCGCCGGATGATCCGAGCCCCCGCCCGTGCGGAATCGAGTTGCGCGCGATGAGGTCGAGGCCGGGCAGCGGCTGGTCGTAGGCCGCGAACGTGTGTGCGATGGAGCGCACGACCAGATTGGAGTCGTCGGTCGGCACCTCGCCGGCACCGACACCACGAACATCCACCGACGCACGGGGCTCGTCACGCACGGTGACGGTCAGCTCGTCGTAGAGCGAGAGGGAGAGGCCCAGCGTGTCGAAGCCCGGGCCGAGGTTCGCCGACGTCGCCGGCACGCGCACGGAGACGCTCGTGCCGACGGGCAACCCACGGCTCATGCGGTCGCCTTGCTGAGGCCGAGCACTCCGGCGATCTCGGGAACGTCGACCGGAACGATCGTCGGTGTGATGTCGCTGCCGTCGGCCGCACGAAGGGCCCACTGCGGGTCTTTCAGGCCGTGGCCGGTGACGGTGAGAACGACGGTCGCGCCGGCCGGGATGGCTCCCGCCTCTGCACGCTCGAGGAGGCCTGCGACGCTGATCGCGGAGGCCGGTTCGACGAAGATGCCGACCTCGGCCGAGAGGATGCGGTGCGCCTCGAGGATGTGCGCGTCGGAGATGGCACCGAAGTAGCCGTCGCTCGTCTCGCGGGCCTCGGTGGCCAGCGCCCACGACGCAGGGTTGCCGATGCGGATGGCGCTGGCGATGGTCTCGGGCTGCTTCACGACGTGGCCGAGCACGATGGGGGCAGAACCCGCGGCCTGGAAGCCGAACATGCGGGGCAGTTTCGTGGTGGCGCCGCGCTCGAGCTCTTCGCGGTAGCCGCGGAAGTAGGCGGTGTAGTTGCCCGCATTGCCGACCGGCACGATGTGGAAGTCGGGCGCATCCTGCAGCACCTCGACGACCTCGAACGCGGCCGTCTTCTGGCCCTCGATGCGGTCGGGGTTCACTGAGTTCACGAGGTGCACGGGGTAGTTCTCGGCGAGCTCGCGCGCGATGTCGAGGCAGTCGTCGAAGTTGCCCTGCACCTGCAGAAGCTCGGCGTCGTGGGCGATGGCCTGGCTGAGCTTGCCCATCGCGATCTTGCCCTCGGGCACCAGCACGGCGGCGGTGATGCCGGCGTGCGTCGCGTACGCGGCGGCCGAGGCCGAGGTGTTGCCGGTGGAGGCGCAGATGACGGCCTTCGCGCCGTGCTCGACGGCCTTCGAGATCGCCATCGTCATGCCGCGGTCTTTGAACGAGCCCGTCGGGTTCATGCCCTCGAACTTGACCCAGACCTTCGCGCCGGTGCGCGCGGAGAGCGCGGGCGCGGGAATGAGCGGAGTGCCACCCTCACCGAGCGTGATGACCGGCGTCGCCTCGGTGATGTTCAGGCGGTCTGCGTACTCGTGCAGCACGCCTCTCCACTGCCGGGACGGGATGCGGGGACTGTTCGGGGACACTAGGCTCCTTCAACTCTCATGACGGATGTCACGGTGGCAACGGCGGCATTCCCGGCAAGGGAGGCCACGGTGGCCGCAAGGGCCTCCTCGCTCGCCCTGTGCGTGACAATCACTAGGGTAGCGGTGATGTGTTCCGCACCCGGTGCCGCCGCGGCGGCGGGTGACTGTTCGAGCGTCTCGACCGACACATCGTGGTCGCTGAAGACGCCGGCGATCTTCGCGAGCACACCCGTGGCATCCACCACCTCGATCGTGATCTGGTAGCGCGTCTGCACCTTGCCGATCTCGACGACGGGCAGGGAGGCGGTGAGCGATTCGGCGACACCCGGGCCGCCGGCGACGTGGCGACGGGCCGCAGAGACCAGGTCGCCGAGCACAGCCGAGGCGGTTTCGAGCCCGCCGGCACCGGCGCCGTAGAACATCAGGTCGCCGGCGGCCTCCGCTTCGACGAAGACCGCGTTCTTGGCGCCGTGCACGGCGGCGAGCGGGTGCAGCCTCGACACCAGCGCGGGATGCACGCGGGCCGCGATGCCCTCGCTGCCGGTGACCGGGTCGACCACGCGTTCGCAGATGGCGAGCAGTTTCACGACGTAACCGGCCCGGCGGGCGCGCTCGACCTGCTCGGCGGTGACGCCGGTGATGCCCTCCCGGTACACGGCCTCGACGGGAACGGCCGAGTGGAACGCGAGGCGGGCGAGGATGGCTGCCTTCTGCGCGGCGTCGTAGCCCTCGATGTCCGCCGTCGGGTCGGCCTCGGCGTAGCCCAGCGCTGTCGCGGTCGCGAGGGCGCCTTCGAGGGTGTCGCCGTCGACATCCATCCGGTCGAGGATGAAGTTGGTCGTTCCGTTGACGATGCCGAGGATGCGCTTGACCCGGTCGCCGGCGAGGCTGTCGCGGAGAGGCCGGATGATCGGGATGGCGCCGCCCGCCGCCGCCTCGTAGAACAGCTGGGCGCCGACCTGCTCGGCGGCCTCGAACAGCTCGGTGCCGTGCAGGGCCAGCAGCGCCTTGTTGCCGGTGACCACGTCGGCGCCGGAGTTCAGCGACTTCAGGATGTAGCTGCGGGCCGGCTCGATGCCGCCCATCAGCTCGATCACGATGTCGGCGGAGAGGATGAGCGACTCGGCGTCGGTGGTGAACAGGTCGCGCGGAAGGTTCACGGCACGCTCGGCGTCGACGTCGCGAACCGCGATGCCGACCAGCTCGAGGCCGGCTCCCACGCGGGAGGCGAGTTCGTCGCCGTGCTCCAGCAGCAGTTCGGCGACCCGGGAACCGACGCTGCCGGCGCCGAGGAGGGCGATCTTGAGGTTGCGGTATTCGATCATGAGGCTCTCTGTGCTGCTGGTGCTGGAGTGGGCGCTGCCACGGTGGGCTCTGCGGTCGTGGCCCTGCGGGTCGCCGAGGCGATGCCCGGGTCGCGCGCGAGCAGGTCGTCGATGCTCTCGCCGCGCATGATCAGCCGGGCCTCGCCGTTCGACACGGCGACGACGGCCGGGCGGCCCAGGTAGTTGTAGTTGCTCGACAGCGACCAGCAGTAGGCACCGGTCGCGGCGACCGCGAGGGTGTCGCCCGGCTGCACATCGCCCGGCAGATAGTCGGCGTAGACGACGATGTCGCCGCTCTCGCAGTGCTTGCCCGCGACGCGCACCAGGGCCGGCTCGGCAGCCGACACGCGGTTCGCCAGGCGAACGGTGTAGTCGGCTCCGTAGAGGGCCGGCCGGGCGTTGTCGCTCATGCCGCCGTCGACGCTGACGTAGGTTCGCACGGCGGTCGCGGGCTCCGGATGCCCGGGGGCAGGTCGCTCGTTCGGCGCCGGCTGCTCATCCGGTGTGCGCGCATCGACAACCGCCTCGGCGATGCTCACCGTCACGGGCTTGATCGTGCCGACCGTGTAGAGCGTCACCGCCGAAGGGCCGATGATGACGCGGCCCGGCTCGAAGGCCAGGCGCGGAACCGGGATGCCGAGCCGCTCGCACTCACTCGACACGATGTCGGCGATGCGGCGGGCCAGCTCGTCGACCGGGGTGGGGTCGTCGGCCGTCGTGTAGGCGATTCCGAAGCCGCCGCCGAGGTTCAGCTCGGGGATGTCGCCACCGGCAAGGAGGTCGGCGTGGAGGGCCAGCAGGCGGGCGGCGGACTCAGAGAACCCGTCTGAGCCGAAGATCTGCGACCCGATGTGGCAGTGCAGGCCGAGAAAGCGGAGCGACGGGTGGCTGCGGATGCTCGCGACCACGCCGGGCGCCTCCGACAGCCCGATGCCGAACTTCTGGTCTTCGTGGGCGGTGGCGAGAAAGTCGTGGGTGTGCGCGTGAACGCCGCTGTTCACCCGGAGCCGCACGGCCTGCACGCGGCCGTGGCGCTCCGCCGCCGCCGCGATGCGCTCGACCTCGATGGGGCTGTCGACCACGATCGCGCCGACGCCCGCCTCGACGGCCTCGTCGATCTCGGCGACCGACTTGTTGTTGCCGTGGTAGCCCATGCGGGCGGGGGCCACGCCTGCGGCGCGGGCGACGGCGAACTCCCCCGCGCTGCAGACGTCGAGGCTGAGGCCCTCTGCGGCCATCCACTCGGCGACGGCGGCGCTGAGGAACGCTTTGGCGGCGTAATAGACGGTCACACCCGAGCCGATGCGGGCGGTCTCGCGCTCGAACGCCTCGCGGAACGCGCGGGCCCGGCCCCGGGCATCCCGCTCGTCGACGACGTAGAGCGGGGTGCCGAAGGAGCGTACGAGACCGGAGGCGGGCACCCCGGCGAGTTCGAGTTCGCCGGTACCGGAGCGGGCGGAGTTGGTCGGCCAGACCGCACGCGGCAGGTCGTTGGCGTCATCGGGCCGGCTCAGCCACTCGGGCGCGAGCGGATTGGCAGTCATCGGGAGTCTTTCGAAAGGAGCGGGCAAGCGCGTCGGGGGTATCAAAACCCTATCGGAAGCCCGGATGGGATGGCGGCCCGAGCGTCGACAGAGGCTGAGCATTCCTCTATACTGAGCTTATGTCGAGATCACGTGTTGTGCGGCCGTTGACGGCCCTCCTGTTCGCTGCGTTCGTGCTGCCGTTCGCGCTGGCGGGGTGCAGCGGCAGCGGCACCCTGATGATGCCCGCCGAGGAGTTCGCCGGGCACGTCGCCGACGTGATGGTCGACCAGGAGAAGATTCCGCGGCCCATCGTCACCTGCGGCGACAAGCCGATCGCGATCGTCGAGAACGCAACGGTGCACTGCTTCTTCAGCGCCACCGAGACGCCGACGGTGCTCTACGACTCGGTGACCACCATCAGCAACGTGAAGGGCGCCGACTTCCACATCGTCACGAAGGTCGACGCCGAGCCCCAGCCCGCCGAGTGACCCGCGCATGCTCGACCTCCACCCGCCCGTCGCCCTGAAGGCTCGCCCGAGCGCCCGCAGAACGGTCGGGTGGGTCGCCCTGTCCCTCCTCTCGCTGGGATGCCTCACCGGGCTCTTCGCCTCTCAGCCTCCCGCGCCCCGCATCTCCGCCGCCCAGCTGGCCGAGCGGGTGCGGGTCGTGGCGATGGCCAAGTCGGGCATGTCGTGGACGCCGGTCGTCGACTGCGGCGAGAAGGACCTCGACGTCTTCGCGGGCCGGGTCGTCCACTGCGACGTCTGGGACGTCGCAGATCCGCAGACCGTCTACGACGCGGAGGCGATTCTCGGTGCACCCGACGGGTCGACGAACATCAGCATGGGGGTGTACGTCGACGCCGTGCCGAAGAAACGCCGCTGAGCAGGTGCGGGGTCGGTTGGCCAGGTCGGTTGGCGGGGACGGTTGGCCGGGTCAGTTGGCGGGGTCAGTTGGCGGGATCGGTCGCCGAGGTCGGTCGCCGGAGGTCAGTTGCAGGCGCCGGGGGTGCGGAGGGCGTCGGGGGTGAGGAGGAGGTTCGCGGCCTCGGCGGTGACCTGCACGTGGCCGGCGGTCGGCGTGATGGCGGTGAGCTGCACGCCCTGCGGGATGTACTTCGCCACACAGATCGGAACGGGCTTCGCGACGACCGCCTTCAGCGCTCCGCTGACGTCGACGTTGGCGGAGCCCGCGCGCAGGTTGGCGCCGCTCGGGGTCAGCAGAACATCCGGCCCGCTCGGAGCCGCCGATGCCGTCACGTCGTAGCCCAGCCTGAGCCCGAAGATGTCGAACGAACCCGAATAACCGACGGTGCCGTCGCCGAGCACGACCTCGTCCGAGCCGGGGATGCTGACGAACGAGTTCACCGCCTGCTGCGACAGGTCGAGCGTGGCGGAGACGTGGGCGACCGGCTTCGCCGAGTCGGTCGGCACCCCGTTCGCCACCACGGTCGCCGCAACCGGCACACCGTCGACGCTCAGATCGTCGGAGGTGAGCGTGACTTCGTCGAACGACCCGGCCACGTACTGCAGCAGGAACGACCCTCCACCGATCGACACCGCGACGTCACCGGCCACGTTCGCCGGCAGGCTCTCGTCGATCTTCTGCCTGACCTGCCCCTCGGCGTAGGCGCGCAGCCCCACGTCGAGCACCACGACGACGACGGCCAGCAGCACCACCACCACCGCGACGATCGCGATGACCTTCGAGCGTCTCGAGAACCGTCGGGCCGGGCGGGGCGGGCGGGGCGGTTGCGTCATGCGGCGACCCTACATGCGATCGGGCGCGGAGACGCCGAGCAGGCCCAGCCCGTTGCGGATCACCTGGCCCGTCGCGTCGTTCAGCCACAGCCGCGTGCGGTGCAGGTCGGTGACCGGCTCGTCGCCGAGCGGCAGCACCCGGCAGCTCGCGTACCAGCGGTGGTAGTGACCGGCGACCTCTTCGAGGTAGCGCGCCACGCGGTGCGGCTCCCGCAGCTCGGCGGACTGCGCGACGATGCGCGGCAGCTCCTGCAGCGAGCCGAGCAGCTCGGTCTCGGTCTCGTGGGTCAGCAGCCCGGGCTCGAAGGCGCTGCGGTCGACGCCCGCCGCCGCGGCGTTCTTCGCGACCGACCGGGTGCGCGAGTGCGCGTACTGCACGTAGAAGACGGGGTTGTCGTTCGTACGCTCCCTCAGCTTCTCACCGTCGAGGGAGAGCGGTGAGTCGGCCGGATATCGGGCGAGCGAGTACCGCAGGGCATCCGCCCCCACCCAGTTGAGCAGGTCGTCGAGCTCGACGATGTTGCCGGCGCGCTTGGAGAGCTTCGCCCCGTTCAGGTTCACCAGCTGGCCGATCAGAATGGAGATGTTCACATGGGGGTCGTCGCCCGCAGCGGCCGCGAGCGCCTTCAGCCGACCGACGTAGCCGTGGTGGTCTGCCCCGAGCAGGTAGATCTTCTCGGTGAACCCGCGATCCTTCTTGTTCAGGTAGTAGGCCGCGTCGGCCGCGAAGTAGGTGGTGATGCCGTTGCCACGGGTCAGGACGCGGTCTTTGTCGTCGCCGAAGTCGGTGGTGCGAACCCAGACGGCGTCATCCTTCTCGTACACGTGGCCCTGTTCGGCGAGCCGCACGGCCGCATCGTCGATCAGGCTCTTGCCGGTGGCAGGGTCGAGCGCGTGCAAGGTGCGCTCCGAGAAGAACACGTCGAAGTGCACGTTGAAGTTCTCCAGCGAGGTCTTGATCTCCTCGAGCTGCTGCAGGTACCCGAGGTCGCGCGCCAGCGCGATCGCCTCGTCGTTCGGCAGCGAGACCAGATCCGGAGCCTTCTCGAGAACGTGCGCGGCGAGCGACTGGATGTACGGGCCCGGGTAGCCGTTCTCGGGCGTCGGCTCCCCCTTGGCTGCTGCCAGGATCGAGGCTCCGAAGTTGTCCATCTGGCTGCCGGCGTCGTTGATGTAGTACTCGGTTGTCACGTCGGCACCGGATGCGCGGAGCACCCGGGCGATCGCGTCGCCGAGAGCGGCCCAGCGCGTGTGCCCGATGTGCAGCGGGCCCGTGGGGTTCGCCGAGACGAACTCCATGTTGACGCTCAGGCCGGCGAGCACCGTCGTGCGGCCGTAGGCGTCGCCCTGGTTCAGGATGCTGCGGGCGACCTCGCCGGCTGCGGCGGTGTCGAGGGTGATGTTGATGAAGCCCGGGCCGGCGATGTCGACACCGGCGACGCCCTCGACCGACTCGATGCCCGCGCGGAGCTCCTCGGCGAACGCGCGGGGGTTCGAGCCGATGCGCTTGGCGAGCTTCATGGCGATATTCGACGTCCAGTCGCCGTGGTCGCGGTTGCGCGGGCGCTCCAGAAGCACGTCGCCGACGGTGATGGTCACGTCTGACCCGCGCTCGGCGAGTCGGGCGGTCACGATGTCGAACAGAACGCTGGAGAGGGCTTCGGGAGTCACGGGTGACAAGTCTATCCGTGCCGGGGCATCCGCCCTCCGGGGGTCAGTGCAGCTGCACGAGTTCGCGGGTGTCGTCGATCGGCAGGGCATCCGCCGTCGCCGTCACCTCGAGCTCGCGCAGCATCAGCCAGCCGCCGTGGTTGGTGAGGAAGGCGGTGTCCGCGGCATCCCGCCCCGTCGCGATGCGCACCAGGCTCTGCCGCGGGGCGAGCGCCGTCGCATCGACGACGAACCACTCACCGTCGACGTAGGCCTCGGCGACCGCGTGGAAGTCCATCGGGCTGAGCCCGGGCGCGTAGACCGAGACGAGGCGCGCCGGAATGTCGAGCCCGCGCAGCAGGGTGATCACGAGGTGCGCGTAGTCTCGGCAGACCCCGCGGCGGCTCAGCAGCGTCTGGATGGCGCCGTCGGTCGGCAGGCTCGACCCCGGCACGTAGTTCAGCTTCTCCCCCACCCACGAGCTCACGCTGTCGAGCAGCATGCGGCCCGACAGCCCCTGGAACTCGGAACGCGCAGTCGGCAGCAACGTATCGGACTCGCAGTACCGGCTCGGGCGCAGGTACGTGATCAGGTCGTTCTTCGTGACGGGCGCCTGGGCGCTGCCTCCGTCGACGACGGCCCGGTAGTCGAGCGTCAGGCGCCCGGCGTCGGCGTCGAACTCGTGCAGGCGGGTTCCGTGCACGTCGAGCACGTCCACGGGGGTGATCGGATGCCCGTTCCAGCTGTACTCGACCCGCTCCGATTCGAGGCTGAGGCCCGCGGCCGCAGCAATGGAGAACACGAGGTTCGCGGGGGCGTCGAGATCGCAGACGATGTGGGCGCTGACCGTTCGCTTCATGCTCCGATCCTGCCATGTCGCGCGCGGCCCGCTGCACGGGGTGCCGCCCGGCCGGTGGTAGTCTGTACAACGCACTCCTGGCCCCATAGCTCAGGGGATAGAGCACTGCCCTCCGGAGGCAGGGGCCGCAGTTCGAATCTGCGTGGGGCCACTGTTCTTATGTCTCGGCCGCTGGGCTACGAGATTGATGGCGCTCGCGGGCGGCAGCATCTGCCTCTCGCACTTGGGGCGACGAGCGTCTGCGTCCCGCTCTAGGGGGCGACGACCACCGACGCCGACTGCTTCGACTGGGTGGCGTAGCCGGTCTTGGTGCCGGTCACCTGCACGATGATGCGCTTACCGGCGTCGGCCGACGTGAGCCGGTAGGTCTTGGCGGTCGCTCCCGTGATCGGTGTGCCGTTCCGCAGCCACTGGTAGGCGATCGAGACGTGTTCGGGCGTCCATCCCGTCGCATCCGCCGTCAGGGTCTGGCCGACCTTCGCCGTGCCGGAGACCGTCGGGGTCGGTGCCGCGGTGAAGACACCCACGACCGGGCGCGTCGCGATCGAGGTGCGGGATTCGGTCAGGTACCCGTCAGCTGTGCCGGTGACGGTCAGGGTGATCGTCTTGCCGACGTCTGCAGGCGTGATCTTGTAGATCGTGCCGCCGGTGTCGGGTACGGCGACGCCGCCGACGCTCCACCGGAACGACAGCTGCACCGGCAGAGGCCGCCATGATGGGGTGGAGGCGACCAGTGTCACACCCACCTTCGCCGTTCCGATGATGGCGGGCGTCGGGGTGGTGGTGAAACCTTCAGCACAGCGGCGGTCGCCGCCGAGGTCTGGGCGAGGCTCTGGTAGCCCGAACGGGTCGCTGTCACTGTGACGCTGAAGATCGCGCCCTCGTCGATGGCCCGCACGGTGTACGAAGCCGTCGTCGCACCCGAGACCGTTGCTCCGTTCCGCAGCCACTGGTAGCTGTAGGCGGTGGGCGCCGGCGTCACGGTTCCCGTCGATGCCGTGAGCGTGCGGCCGACCGCCGCCTGGCCGGTGATCTTCGGCAGTACGGAGGAGGCGAAGCGGTACGCGACGACCTCGGTGGGCGCGGAGGTGCGGGTGATCGAGCTGAAACCCGCCCGCGAGGCCGTGGCGGAGAGCGTGATGCGCGATCCCGAATCCGCCGTCACGAGCCGGTGCGTCACGGTCGTGGCGCCCGGGATGGCGACTCCGTCGCGGTACCACGTATAGACGAATGCTGTGGGGGTCGGCGACCAGGTGCCGACCTTCGCCGTGAGAACCGTGCCGGTGATCGCGGGCTGCGGAATGGTCGGGGTCGGCGCGGTGACGAACCCGGGCGGCGGAGTGACCGCTGCCGAGGTCTTCGACGCAGACGCATAGCCCGGCTTCGCAGCCGTGACGACCACCGACAGCGGTACCCCGAGATCATCGCCGGTGACCCTGTAGGTGGCGGCCGTTGCACCGGCGATGGCCTGGCCGTTCCGCAGCCAGCTGTAGCTGAGCGTGACGGGCGCCGGGCCCCAGCCGCTGGTCGTGGCCGTCAGCGTTCCGTCGAGGGTGGCGCTGCCGGTGATGACGGGGCTGCCGGGCAGCGTCAGCGTGAGCGCCTTGTGGATCGTCAGCGCGAGATCGAGGGGCGAGCCCGCCGGGCCCACGGTGACGGTGGTGGCGCCCGCCGCCGTGTAGGAGTCGGCGTACCAGACCGACGGGTAGGTCGTGTCGGTGGGGGCTGCCTTCAGCTGGTACGTGCCGGGCACGACATTCGGAAAAGAGTAGGCGCTGGTCGAACCGGTGACAGGGGTGGCGGTGTAGCTGCGGGTACTCTGCCCGACTCCGGTCAGCGTCACGGTGGCCGACTGGCTGGTGCCGTCATCGGTGCCGACAGTCACGGAGACGACGGAGCCGCGCTCGCTCGCGGAGAGCAGCACCCTGACCGTGATGTCCTGGGTGCCCATGGTGACGATCTGTGCCTTGAAACCGACCCCGACACCCGTTCGATCCTCAAGGCGGTACGAGACTCCTTCGAGCAGGCTCACGAAGACCGCGCCCGTGGTGCCGGTGTTCCGGGATTCCCTGCGGTACGACTGCTGCCCGGTGATGTGGGCCACCCGGTCGACAGGCGTTCGGGCGGCATCGTCGTAGGTTGCGACCACCCGTAGCGCGGGCATGTAGCGCACGAGGAAGTCGACGCCGGTGGTCGCCTCGCCCGCCGTGTAGCTGACGCTCACCAGAAGCAATTCGTAGGGACCTTTGGGAAGCGAACCCGATTCGGCTGCGCCGATCGCGAGCTGAGTGGTTCCACTGCCCTGGAATGTCAGCGTGTAATGCCCCGCAGCATCCGTTCTCGTCAGCTGGGTGAAGACGCCGTCGACCGCCTCGCGCAGGGAGATCTGCACGTTTGGAGCCCCGACGCCCGGGTTCTGGGTCGACGTGATGGTGCCGCTCACGGTGGCGGTGGCCGCAGTCGGTGCAGCGGCTGCCGCATGGGCGGCGGGTTGGAAGGGGGTCAGCAGCCCGGCGAGGAGCACCAGCAGGGTGAGGAGCGCGGCCGCGGCGGCAGTCGTCCGCGACCTGGTACTGCCTGCATGCATCTGTTCCCCCGAACCGTCGTCGCACAGCTCTGCGACTGCCACGAATCTACTGCAACGCCCGGCTTTCGCGGCGTGTCGCGCGGTTCGTCAGGGCGCGAGACCTAGGGTGAGGCCAGCACCACATGACCCAGCGCCGGGCCGAACTGCCCGCGCGGAGGCCATCCGACACGACCGACCAGCGGGGAGAACGACATGGCGCCACTCATCATCGTCAGTGCACTGGCCGGCTGGGTCGTGCTCGCCCTTCCGGTGGGGCTTCTGGTGGGGCGCATCTCGCACCGTGCCGACGTCGGCTCCGAGCCGCGCTCCGCGCCGGCCCCGCGCCTCGGCGCACCCGTGCTGCAGACCACCGGCGTGGTCGGCAGCCTCACGCGCTAGCGCCGCCCGCCGGGCATCCCGGGCAGCCCGCGCAGGCGACGTGCGGGGTCAGGCGCTGAGGCGCAGCGCCTCGGTGCGCCGGCGAACGGATGCGGCCAGGGCGGCGACGAAGCCGGCGAGTTGACCGGCCGGCGCTCCCGGGTCCTCCGGGTGGAACTGCACGCCCGTGATCGGCGCCGAGCGATGCTCGACCGCTTCGGGCGACCCGTCGGGTGCGATGCCGACCACGACGAGACCCTCGCCGACCCTGTCGATCGACTGGTGGTGCGCGCTCTGCACGTCGACCGTGCGGGCGCCGAGCGCCTCTGCCAGGGCACTGCCGCCGGCGAACTCGACCGGATGGGCCGCCATCAGGCGGGCAACCGGCGCCCCGAGGTTCTTGTGGATCGTGTCGTCGCCGATGTCCTGCTGCAGGGTGCCGCCGAAGGCGACGTTGATGATCTGGTGGCCACGGCAGATGCCGAGCAGCGGCGTTCCGCGGCGGAACGCCCGGCGCACGAGGGCGAGCTGCCCTTCGTCTGCGGTCTCGAAGTGCTGGCCCTGTTCGGGGTAGGTCGAGGGGCCTCCGTAGAAGCGGGGGGCGATGTCCTCGCCGCCCATGATGACGATGGCGTCGGCCGAGTCGGTGAGCGAGAGCAACTGGGCGGTGCCGACATCGGCCGCTCCGGTGCGTGTGACGCGGAAGCCCTGCGCCTCGCCCGCCGCCGCCGTGCGCGCGTTGAGGGTGTCGACATAGGCGTGGTACGCGGCGTCGCGCGGCCGAAAACGGGTGACCTCGACGACGGCCAGGTGCGGGCGGGTGTCGCCGTGCGGGCGGGTGTCGCCGTACGGGCGGGTGTCGCCGTGCGGGTCGCTGCCGGTCATCCATTCGCCTCTCGTCGTCTCGGGTGTGCAGACCTCAGTCAAGACCACCGGGCCGCGGATGCACAGCCGGGCCGTAACGGAACGAAACAGTTCGGCCGTGCCACACTGGATTCGTGGCCGCAACCTTTCTGATCGTTCCCGAATGGCAGGGGTCGGGCTCCTCCCGCGCCATGCAGCTCATCGATGGCGCCGACGCTATCGCCGGCGATCTCCCTGCGGCGGTGACGCGGCGGGTCGAGGTGCCGCTCGGCGCCGGCGAGAGCCTCGGCAGTGGGGTCGCCCGGCTGAGTGCGCTCCGCAGCGTGCGCGATTCCGTCGAGATCGCGGTGGCGGCGATGACGGCTCCGGATGCCCGGACCGACGACGACGCGGCCGAACCGGCCATCGTGGTGACGATCGGCGGCGACTGCGGTGTCGAACTCGCCCCCATCTCGGCCGCACTCGAGCGAGCCGCCCAGCACGGCGGCACACTCGCGGTGCTGTGGCTCGACGCGCACGCCGACCTGGGCGGCCCGAGCGAGGGCGTGCCCGGCTCGTTCTCGGGCATGGTGCTCCGCACGCTGCTGGGCGACGGCTCCGAGTTGCTCGTGCCCGAGCATCCACTCCCCGCCTCGCAGGTCGTTCTGGCGGGAGTACGGTCGGTCGACGACGACGAGGAGGCCTACATCGCCGAGGCGGGCATCGCCCGTGTCGATGTGGATGCTCTCGCCGAGCAGGGCGCGCTGGTGGCGGCCCTCGAGGCGACAGGGGCGACGGAGGTGTACGTGCACGTCGACCTCGATGTGCTCGACCCGGCGGAGATCGCGGCCATCAGTTTTCCCGAGCCGTTCGGGGTGAGCGTCGGAGTGCTGGCCGGCGCGATCCAGGCGGTGCGCCGACGCTTTCCGCTCGCGGGGGCGGGAATCACGCAGTTCGCGCCGTCGAGCCCCGACGCGGCATCCGACGACCTGTCGGCCGTGCTGAGGGTGATCTCGGCGTTGACCCGCTCGCTCTGAGCCGCACCCCCGGGCAGCCCGGCTAGCATCGCAGCATGACTACGCGCATCACCGTCGAACGCCGGGGACACATTCTGCTGATGGGGCTGAACCGCCCCGAGAAGAGGAACGCGGCCGACTTCGCCATGCTGCAGGAGCTCGCGGCGGCGTACGGCGAGCTCGAACGCGACCCGGAGCTGCGCGTGGGGCTCGTGCACGCGGTCGGCGAGCACTTCACCGCCGGGCTCGACCTGGCCGACATCGGGCCGCGCATCGGTGGCGGCAGCGACAGCAGCGACACCGGCAGCACCGGCAGCGACAGCACAGGCAGCGACAGCACAGGCAGCGACAGCACAGGCAGCGACCGCGACAGCAGCAACAGCGCGGCGGGCGGCCTCGACTTCGTGCCCGAGGGCGGCATCAACCCGTGGCAGGTCGACGGTCGGCAGCTGTCGAAGCCGGTCGTCATCGCCGTGCAGGGCAGCTGCCTCACCCTCGGCATCGAGCTGATCCTCGCCTCCGACATCGCCGTCGCTGCCGCATCGACCCGCTTCGGGCAGCTCGAGGTGAGCCGCGGCATCCTGCCCTTCGGCGGTGCCACCATCCGCTTTCCGCGCGCCGTCGGCTGGGGCGACGCCATGCGCTGGATGCTCACCGGCGACCTGTTCGACGCCGCAGAGGCCCACCGCATCGGGCTGGTGCAGGAGGTCGTTCCCGACGGCGAACAGTTCGAGCGAGCACTCGAACTCGCCGGGAGGGTGGCGGCCCAGGCTCCGCTCGCCGTGCAGGCGACCCTCGCCAACGCCCGCGCGGCGGTGCGGGACGGCGATGCGGCGGCGGAGGCGGCCCTGCAGCCCGCCCTGGTGCGGCTGGCGGCCAGCGATGATTCGCGCATCGGCATGGAGGCGTTCGTCACCCGCAAGCCCGCGGTGTTCATCGGCCGCTGACCAATCGGCGCGGCTAGTCTGAACGAAGAACCGGTATCACGCTCTGACGGGCGTGCCGGCACGCTGAGAGGACCACCCATGTCGCCCACCGACTCCCCCACCGAGACCGCAGGCTCCGCCGCCGCCACCGACACCGCCGACACCGCCGACACCGACACCGACACAACCGCCGCCGCCGAGACCACCTTCGACGTCATCGTCATCGGCGCCGGAGCCATCGGCGAGAACGCCGCAGACCGTGTGGTGCAGGGCGGCCTGAGCGCCGCGCTGGTGGAGGCCGAGCTCGTCGGCGGCGAGTGCTCGTACTGGGCGTGCATGCCCTCGAAGGCTCTGCTGCGGAGCGGCGCCGTGCTGCGTGCGGCAGAACGGGTCGGCGGCGCCCGCGAGGCCATCACCGGCGACCTCGACGTGCAGGCCGTGCTCGACCGCCGCAACAAGACGGTCAGCGAGTACAGGGACGACAGCCAGGTCGAGTGGGTGAAGGGCGCCGGCATCACGCTGGTACGCGGCCACGCCCGGTTCACCGGCCCGAAGGAGCTGTCGGTGACCGCCGCCGACGGCACCGTCTCGTCGCTCACCGCCCGCCACGCCATCGTGGTCTCGACCGGCTCCGCTGCGCTGCTGCCCGACATCCCGGGGCTCGCGGACTCTGCGCCGTGGACGAGCAGGGAGGCGACCTCCGCCCAGACGATCCCCGCCCGCCTCGCGATTATGGGAGGCGGCGTCGTGGGTGCCGAGATGGCGACCGCCTACGCCTCGCTCGGGTCGAAGGTCACCGTGCTGAGCCGCAGCGGGCTGCTCAGCAACCAGGAGCCGTTCGCCGGCGAGCTCGTGCGCGACGCGCTGGTGAAGCTCGGCGCCGACGTGAAGATCGGCGTCTCGGCGACGAACGTCACGCGAAACGGGGCCGGCGGCGAACTGAGCCTCACCCTCGACGACGGCAGCGAACTGGTCGTCGACGAACTGCTCGTCGCCACCGGCCGGGTGCCGAACACCGGCGACCTCGGCCTCGAGACCATCGGGCTCGAGGCGCACAGCTGGCTCGACGTCGATGACACCCTGCTGGTGAAGGCCGACGGCAACGACGCCCTCGGGGGCGAGTGGCTCTACGCGGCCGGAGACGTCAACCACCGCGCGCTGCTCACCCACCAGGGCAAGTACCAGGCCCGGGCCGCCGGCGACGTGATCGTCGCGCGGGCGAAGGGCGAGCCGCTCTCGATCGACCCGTGGGGCGCCCACGTCGCTACAGCCGATCACCAGGCCGTGCCCCAGGTGACGTTCACCGACCCCGAGGTCGCCTCTGTCGGCCTCACAGAGGCAGCCGCCAAGAAGGCGGGCTTCGACGTGAAGTCGGTCGACTACAACATCGGCTGGGTGGCCGGCGCAAGCGTGACCGCCGACGGCTACGAGGGCACGGCCCGCATGGTGGTCGACCAGAAGCGCCAGGTCGTTCTGGGTGCGACGTTCGTCGGCCAGGATGTCGGCGAGCTGCTGCACTCGGCGACGATCGCCGTGGTGGGCGAGGTTCCACTGAACCGGCTCTGGCACGCGGTGCCGTCGTACCCGACGATCAGCGAGGTCTGGCTACGACTGCTCGAGACGTACGGCCGCGACGCGTCGAGCCGGTGACGGCGGTGGTTCTCCGTCTCGTTGCCGCCGTTCTGCGGCCGCTGTTTCTCGCGCCTCCGGTGGCCCGGGCGGGCTACCTGTACGCGACGCTCGTCGGCGTCGTGTGGGGGGCCGTGCTGAGCACGGGCCGCATCCGCCGAGTCGACGGGCTCTTCGTGTTCACGGGTGTGCCCACGTGGGCCTTCTCCCGGGGTGGCAGCTGCATCGGCGGGGTCTACCTCACCGACCAGAACGCCGGGCCGGCCGTGCTCGAACACGAGGCCGTGCACCGCGAACAGTGGCAGAAGTACGGCCTGACCTTTCCCCTCGTCTACTTTCTGGCGGGCTCCGACCCGCTGAAGAACCGCTTCGAGATCGAAGCCGGGCTCGAGAAGGGCGGCTACCGCTGATGGGCGAGGGCGAGGGCGATGTCGATGTCGAAGGCGCGGGCGCGGGCGAAGCCCCCGGTGATATCGCAGGGACGCACGACCTGGCCGGAAAGACCATCGTCATCACCGGCGCGAGTTCGGGCATCGGCCGCTCCGCCGCGACGAGCCTCGCCGCCCAGGGTGCCGAGGTGGCGGTGGTCGGCCGCAACGAGCAGCGCACCACCGACATCGCCCGGCGGATCGGTGCGACCGCGTTCGTCGCGGACTTCGACAGCTTCGCCGACGTGCGGAGGCTCGCGGATGCCCTACTGAACCGGTACGAACGCATCGACGTGCTGGCGAACAACGCGGGCGGTCTCGTGAAGAAGCGCGCCCTGACCGAAGACGGCAACGAACGCACCATCCAGTCGAACCATCTCTCACCGTTCCTGCTGACCTCACTGCTGCTCCCCCGGCTGCGGGAGAATGCGAAGGAGTCGCCGGTGCGCATCATCGCGACGGCCTCTGCCGGCAATCGGTTCGGGCGCATCCGGCTCGCCGATCTCGACCGGCGCAACAGCGCCTGGCTCGGTGGCTGGCTCGCCTACTGCACCGCGAAGCTCGCGAACATCGTGAATACGCGCGAGCTGGCGGCCCGCACAGAGGGCAGCGGCATCGAGGCCTACGCCTTTCACCCCGGCTTCGTGGCGAGTTCGTTCGCGGCCGACACCGGGCTCATGCGGGTCGCGACGCTCGCGGGCAACGGGCACCTGGGGGCGAGCCCCGAGGTGGGCGCTGCGCCGCTCGTGCACCTCGCCAGCGTGGAGTCGACCGGCAGCCCGAGCGGCACCTATTTCGACGGCTTCACGCCGAACGGGCGCACCTCACCGCAGGCGGGCGACCCCACCCTCGCCGCCCGGCTCTGGAGCCTCTCCGAACGCATCACCGGTTCGGAGCAGTAGGAGAGCGTCAGGCAGTATCAGCGTCAGTCATGGTCAGCGTCAGGCAGGGTCAGCGAGCGTCGCTCGTCGCTCCGAGCCGCGCGATGAGCGTCTGCCGCAGCTCCCAGATGCGGGTGCCCGCTCCTTCGACCCACGCGGTGACGTCGCCGCCGTCGCGCTCGCTGTCACCGGTGTGCATCTCGCTCACCCAGGCGAGCACGGCACGTTCGAGTGCCTGGCCGTGCGCGCACCGGCGGGAGGTGCCCGGGTTGCCGCTGCGGTTCTCGCGGGCCAGCCAAGTCACGGTGACCAGTTCGGGAGCCTCGATGGCGACGATGTCGTCGGTCGACGCCACCTCGACGAAGACCTGGCCCCGGGCGTTGCCGCCGAGGGTCGACAGCGCCAGCTTCAGAGCGTCGAGCGACGACTCATCGGTGGCGAGGAGGATGCGACCGCTGCTCGCGGCCCGACCCGGGCGCACCGATCGAACCGGTCTGCTGGTCTGGGCTGCCGCCGCCTGGAGGGCGGCCGGTCCGTTCATCACGACACTCATTTGTTCTAAGCATAGGCTTACCTAACCTCCTCCACAAGCGACCAGACGGGTGGGTGCACCGTCTCCCAGCGAAGCTGGCGCTCGAGTTGCCGGCCCAGGGAGAGCAGCGTCGCCTCGCCCCCCGGGCGGCCGATGAGCTGTACCCCGATCGGCTGGTGCGAGGCCGTCTCCCCCACCGGGAGGGTGATGGCGGGCAGTCCGCTCACGTTCACGAACGACGTGAACGGAGAGTACTCCACCTGCTGCGCGAAGTTGCGCTCACCGTCGACGGCGTCGTACCAGCCGAGAGGGCGGGAAGACAGGGCGAGGGTCGGCGTCACGATCGCGTCGAACGCCGAGAACTGGCGGATGATCGACCGTTCGAAGGCCGACAGCGTGGCCAGAGCAGCGGTGAGCTCCGCCGCACCGATCGCGCGGCCCCTGTGCATCAGCCAGCGGGTGAGCGGTTCGAGCAGATGCTCGGTGGAGTCGTCGGCCGGGATGTTCGCGGCTCCGGCCTGCCAGATCGTGCGGAACGCGGGCGGGTACTCCGGCGACGGTTCCAGGGCGAGCGTCTCTATGCCGTGACCGAGATTCGCGAGCAGTTCCACCGTCTGGTCGACGGTCCCGCGGATCTCGGGATCGACGACGATGTTCTGCACCGACGACCACACCGAGTCGAACAGCACGCCGAGCTGAAAGCGGCCCTCTCCGCGAACGGCCGCTCCGAGGAAGGGGCCGTCGGTGTTCTCGGGGGCGCGCAGCGCGAACGGCTGGCGCGGAGGCGAGCCGTTCGGGCTGATCATTCCGTCGAAGAGCAGTGCAGCATCCAGAACCGAGTGCGCCAGCGGACCGGCCACGGGCAGGCCGGCCAGCGCACCGATGCCACTGCCCGACGGCACCCGCCCGCGCGACGGCTTCAGCCCGACCAGCCCCGTGGCAGCCGCGGGGATGCGGATCGAGCCGCCGCCGTCGGAGCCGGGAGCGAAGGGCAGCATTCCCGACGCCACGGCCGCGGCCGCGCCTCCGCTCGAGCCGCCCGCCCCGAGGGTGAGGTCGTAGGGGTTCCGCGCGGGCGGTGCGACCAGGTTCTCGGTGTAGCTCGGCAGCCCGAACTCCGGGGTCGCCGTCTTGCCGAGGCTCACTCCCCCTGCTGCGTCGAGGTCGTTCGCGAGCCCGTCTGAGTCCTCGGGAACGAAGTCGGCGAAGAGGCGGCTGCCGAACGTGGTTCTCACGCCCGCGCGCCTGACCAGGTCTTTGTCGCCGTAGGGCAGGCCCCAGAGGGTCGTCGTTCGTGGAACGTGCTGTTCGACGAAGCGGGCCCGCTCCCTGGCTCTCTCGGCCGTCACCTCATGGAACGCGCCGACGACCGGGTTCAGTCGTTCGATGCGGGCCAGGTAGTGCTCGGTGAGTTCGACCACCCCCACGTCGCCCCGTTGGAGGAGGCGCCACTGTTCGAGGGCGCCGAGGTCGTGCAGCTCAGCCATGCTCCGAGCCTACGCCGACCTACTTGAGGTGCTTCTGCAGCAGAACGGTTCCCAGCCACCTGTTGAACTTGAAGCCGACCTTGCCGAGCCGCCCGACCTCGGTGAAGCCGGCGTTCTCGTGCAACCGGATCGACCCCTCGGCCCCCTTGTCGACGATGACCGCGAGCACCTCACGGATCTTCGCCGCCTTCGCACGGGCCAGCAGCTCCTTGAGCAGGGCCCGACCGAGCCCCTTGCCCGTTGCAGCGGGGCCGAGGTAGATGCTGTCTTCGACCGTTCGCCGGTAGCCGGCCTTCTGCTTCCACGGCGACACGTAGGCGAACCCGATGACCTGGTTGCTGCCAGAGACCGCCACGAGGAAGGGCATCTCGAGCTTGGTGAGCCAGGCGAACTTCGTCTTCCACTCCTTCAGCGTCATCGCGTCTTCGTCGAGCGTCACGACGGTGTTGGCGACATAGTGGTTGTAGATCTCGCGCACGTAGGGCATGTCGGCTGCCACGGCGTCGCGGATCGTGTACTCGAAGACCGGCTCGGGCGCCGCCTTCGGGCGGAGGTTCGCAGGGAGCTTTCGCCGCGGCTGGTATTCCTCTTCGAGCATGCTCAGAAGCCTAGACGCTCGGTCGGCCGCCGGTGAGGGCCCAGTCCACCGGCGTGACGCCCGCGCGTTCGAGCGCCGCGTTGGCGCGGCTGAAGGGCTTCGAACCGAAGAAGCCGCGACGGGCAGAGAGGGGGCTGGGATGCGCGCTCTCGATCACCGTGGCGCCGGCCAGCAGCGGCCGGAGCCTGGCGGCATCCTTGCCCCAGAGAATGGCGACCAGCGGCGTGCCGCGGGCGACCAGTGTGCGGATCGCGAGCTCGGTGACGGCCTCCCAGCCCCTGCCGCGATGCGAACCCGCTTCGCCCGGCCGTACCGTCAGCACCCGGTTCAGCAGCATGACGCCGTGCTGGCTCCAGCCGGTCAGGTCGCCGTGTTCGGGCGCGGGCACCCCGAGATCGTCGGTCAGCTCGCGGTAGATGTTGGCCAGGCTCCGGGGCAGGGGCCGCACGTGTCGCTCGACCGCGAAGGAGAGGCCGATCGGATGCCCCGGGGTGGGGTACGGGTCCTGTCCGAGAATGAGCACCCTGACGTCGGCCAGCGGCCGGGCGAAGGCCCGCAGCACGTTCTCGCCCGCGGGCAGGTAGCCGCGCCCCTCGGCCACCTCGGCATCGAGGAACGCCGACAGGTCGCGGAGTGTGCCGTCGACCGGCTGCAGGGCCTCGGCCCAGCCGGCATCCATGCGGCCCGAGGCGACGAGCGTCTCGAGCGAGAAGTCGCTCAGCTCGCGCCCATCGTCGCGACGCGCACGCTGCCGTCTTCGTCTGTCACCGTCCACACGCTGCCGCGGCCGACCACCGCGAGGGGGCCGTCGCCGACGATGAGGGCGGTGTGCTCGTCGATCGCGATGCCGCCCTCTGTCAGGCCAGCCTCGGTGGCGGCGATCAGCCGGGCGAGCGTGCCCCACTGGGCGGCGTGCACGTCGACGGCGAGGTCGATCAGCCCGATGCCGGCGCCGAAGGTCACCTCGTCGAGGTCTTCGGAGGCCTCCTGCGGGCAGACCGGCACGTCACCGATCGTCCACCCGCCGAGCAGGGCACTGTCGGAGGCGATCGCGGCTCCCGCAGAGAAGCCGAGGTAGGGCACCCCTCCCGCGACCTGGCGGCGGATCTCGCCGAACGACGGGTCGATGCTGTCGCGGTAGGCCGGCGTCAGGCCGCCCCAGACGAGGATGCCGTCGACCTCGGCGAGCCCGGCCGCGTCGATCGCCGCGCCTTCGAGCGTCAGGATCGGCACCGGCTGCAGCTCGGTGATCTGGCCGAGAGCGCTTGTCAGTTCGGCGTACTTCTGGGGCCCGTCACCGTCTCGCACCATCACGATGGCGACGCGGGGGCCGTCGAGCCGGCCGGACTGCAGCGCGCGTTCGGCCGCTTCGGAGAGAAAGGCGCGGTAGACGGCGCCGTCGTCGACGATCGGCCAGCCGCCGCCCACGAGATGGATGCTCATCGCGTCAGAACCCCGGCGTCAGACCGTCACGGGCGGGTGCGCCGACCACGGGAAGACGATCCAGCGGTCGGTCTTCTTCCAGTAGAAGTCGGGTTCGATCACCGAGCGCGGCTTCGCGTAGAGGGTCGCGGTGCGCACGATGACGCCCACGCGTTCGAGCAGGCCGACCACGAGGGCCAGGGTGCGCCCCGAGTCGGCCACGTCGTCGACGAGCAGGATGTTGCGGCCGATGAGCTCGGTGTTGTCCATCATGGGCGGGAGGATGATCGGCTCGGGCAGGGTGGTCTCGATGTCGGTGTAGAACTCGACGTTCAGACTGCCGCAGCTCTTCGTGCCCGTGGCGTAGGCGAGCGCGCCGGCCGGCAGCAGGCCGCCCCGGGCGATGGCGATCACGAAGTCGGGAACGAAGCCGCTCTCGAGAACGCTCGTCGCGAGAACCCGGGAGGCCTCACCGAATTCGAGCCAGCCGAGCACCTCCCGTTCGGGCGCCGCCTCCGCCTCGGGTGCGACGGTCTCGGTCTCGGTTGTGGGTTCGCTCTCGGCCATTCGACAACGGTACCGGCAAACGCCCGCTACTGCTTCACCTCGAGCGGGCCGCGGTGCACCTTGTAGACGGCCGACTGCGCGACCGGCTTGATGATCACGAGGTCGAGGCTGATGTGCGGCGCCATCTCCACCATCGTCACGATCGTGGCGGCGACATCGTCGGCGCTCAGCGGGTCGGGCACGTTCGCGTAGACGGCCTCTGCGGCGGCCGCATCGCCCTTGAAACGGTTGATCGAGAACTCGTCGGTCTTGACCATGCCGGGAGCGATCTCGAGCACGCGGATCGGCTCACCGCTCAGTTCGAGCCGCAGCACCTCCGACAGCGAGGTGACGGCGAACTTCGACGCGTTGTATCCCCCGCCGCCCGCGTAGGCGAAGTGGCCGGCCGTCGAGGAGACGGTGAGGATGTCGGCGACGGCCGTTCCGGTCGGCGCCCCCGCGACCGACTCCCGCAGCAGGGGCAGAAGGGCCGAGACCACACGTTTGACGGCGATCACGTTCACCTCGAGCATCCACTGCCAGTCCTCGACGGAGCCCGCCTCGACGGAGTCCATGCCGGCCGCGCCGCCCGCATTGTTGATGAGGGTGCTCACACCGCCGGTCTGCCGCAGATGGTCGGCCAGGGCATCCACATCGCCCTGTTTCAGAAGGTCGGCCACGAAGTACGTCGCGCCGGTCTCGGCGGCGAGCGCCTGCAGGCGGTCCTCCCGGCGGGCGACCCCCACCACATCCCAGCCGTGGGCGCGCAGCAGGCGCACGGTGGCCGCCCCGATTCCCGAACTCGCTCCGGTGACGACAGCACGACGGTTCTGGATGCCCAATGCGAGGCCTTTCGTGAGGGTGGGCTTTCACGTTACCGCGTGTTGCAGGCCTCGTTGACCCACCCCGGGGGCCTGCCTAGGGTTGCCCTAACGACCAAAGGATTCCCTCATGACAGACAACGCCGACTGGCAGTTCGAGACGAAGCAGATCCACTCCGGCGCTGCTCCCGACCCGGTCACCAACGCCCGCGCCACGCCCATCTACCAGACCACCTCGTACGTCTTCAACGACGCCGACCATGCGAAGAACCTGTTCGCCCTCGCCGAGTTCGGCAACATCTACACGCGCATCCAGAACCCGACGCAGAACGTCGTCGAGGAGCGCGTCGCGGCCCTCGAAGGCGGAACGGCGGCGCTGCTGGTCTCCTCCGGCCAGGCCGCCGAGACCTTCGCCGTGCTGAACATCGCGCAGGCCGGCGACCACATCGTGTCGAGCGCCTCGATCTACGGCGGCACCTACAACCTCTTCAAGTACACGCTGAAGAAGCTCGGCATCGACGTGACCTTCGTCGAGAACCAGGACGACAGCGACGAGTGGCAGCGCGCCGTGCGCCCGAACACGAAGCTGTTCTTCGCCGAGACCATCGGCAACCCGAAGATCAACATCCTCGACATCCGTCTCGTCGCCGACGTCGCGCACGACAACGGTGTGCCGCTGATCGTCGACAACACGATCGCGACGCCCTACCTGATCCGCCCGTTCGAGCACGGCGCCGACATCATCGTGCACTCGGCGACGAAGTTCCTCGGCGGCCACGGCACGGTCATCGGCGGCGTCATCGTCGACGGCGGAAAGTTCGCCTGGTCGGCGAATGCCGAGAAGTTCCCGGGCCTCACCACCCCCGACGAGTCGTACCACGGTGTCACCTACACCGAGGCGCTCGGCGACGGCATCGCCTACATCATCAAGGCACGCGTGCAGTTGCTGCGCGACCTCGGCTCGTCGATCGCCCCGGCGAGCGCCTGGCAGCTCATCCAGGGCATCGAGACGCTGTCGCTGCGCATCGAGCGCCACGTGCAGAACGCCCAGGAGGTCGCCGAGTGGCTCGACGACCACGACGACGTCGCCACGGTCTACTACGCAGGGCTGCCGTCGAGCCCCTGGTACGAGGCGGCGAACCGCTACGCCCCGAAGGGCGTCGGGGCGGTGCTCTCGTTCGAGCTGAAGGGCGGGGTGGATGCCGGCCGCGCGCTGGTGAACTCCCTCTCGCTCTTCTCGCACCTCGCCAACATCGGCGACGTGCGCTCGCTCGTCATCCACCCCGCCTCGACGACGCACTCGCAGCTGACGCCGGAGCAGCAGCTGACCTCGGGCGTCACGCCCGGGCTCGTGCGGCTCTCGGTGGGCCTGGAGAACATCGACGACATCAAGGCCGACCTGGCCGCAGGCCTCGCCGCCGCACGGGAGGTGGCGCGCGTCAACGCGCTCTGAGTGCATCGAGGGGCGGCCGCGCGTAACATTCGCGCGGCCGCCCTCTCCGTTCGTCACAATGGAAGAACAATGGACTGGCAGATACCCGAAGACACCGTTCCGAGCGACTTCATCACCGATGCGCAGATCCGGTCGATCCTCGGCAAGCCTCCGGCGACGGGTGCATGGCGCGACGGCGATCCGGTCGGTCGCCGCCAGTTCGCGCACATCGGCGACCTCGCCTTCGAGGGCGGTGGAACGGTTCCGGATGCCCGGATCGCCTTCGAGACCTTCGGCACGCTGAACCCCGCGGCCGACAACGCCGTGCTCGTCGCGCACGCCCTCACGGGCGACAGCCACCTCACCGGTGCGGCGGAGCCCGGTCACCAGACCGCCGGCTGGTGGGGCGGGATCGTCGGCCCGGGCCTCGCCATCGACACCGACACGTACTTCGTGGTCGCGCCGAACATGCTCGGCAGCTGCCAGGGGTCGACCGGCCCGGCTTCGATCGCGCCCGACGGCGAAGAGTGGGGTGCGCGCTTCCCGTACACGAGCATCCGGGACCAGGTCGTGGCGCAGGAGCGCGTGATGCAGCAGCTCGGCATCCGTTGCTGGGCGGCCATCGTCGGCGGTTCGATGGGCGGCATGCAGGTTCTGGAGTGGGGCGCGACCTTCCCCGACAAGGCCGAGAAGCTCGCCATGATCGCCGCCCCACCGATCTCGAGCGCCGACCAGATCGCCCTGAACTCCGTGCAGGTCGAGGCCATCAGGGCCGACCCGCTCTTCCGCGATGGGCTGTACTACAACGCGAAGATCGGCGAGGGTCCGCACTCCGGCCTGGCGCTCGCCCGCCGCATGGCGCTGCTGAACTACCGCAGCCCCACCGAGCTGAACGACCGGTTCGAGCGCAGCTGGCAGAGCGGCATCAGCCCGCTCGGGCGCGGCGGGCGCTTCGCCGTCGAGTCGTATCTCGACTTCCACGGCAACAAGTTCACCCGGCGCTTCGACGCGAACTCCTACATCACGCTCGTCGAGGCCATGAGTTCGCACGATGTGGGCCGTGGGCGCGGCGGCGTGGTCGAGGCCCTGCGAAAGGTCAGTGCCGTCTCGCTCGTCATCGGCATCGACAGCGACCGTCTCTTTCCCGTCGAAGACCAGCAGGTGATCGCCCGGCACATCCCGGCCAACATCGACGGCGACGAGGCGACAGTGATATCGTCGCGGTTCGGCCACGACGGCTTTCTGATCGAAGACGAGCTGGTCGGCGCCGAGCTGCGACGACTCTTCGCCTACTGAGTCGGCGCCCCGCGTCACGAGCGATCCCCCGTTCGGGGGCTGGGCACTAGCATTGCGACTGTGATCAGGCGACTCGAACCCTTGCTGCGCACCGCAGCCTGGGTCGAGGGGTGGGTCTTCACCCTCTCGTCGCTCGTCTGCCTGGCCATCGCGGGTGACACGCCGGGGTACGTTCTCGCCATCGGCCTGCCGCTCTACGCGATCGTGCTCGGCGGGTACCTCATGATCGGGCGGTTGCCCGGGATGCTCTGGGTCGCCATCACGACGTTCGCCGCGCTCTCGCTCAGCTACCTGCTCGGCAGTGTCGTCGCCGAGCACCCCCCGCTGCTGAGCGCCCTGCTCCTGCTCTCGGGCGGTGGCATCGGAGCGCTGGCGATCGTGCTGCAGGGCTCTCTGCCCGGCCGGTTCTACCTCGCGCTCGCCTTTCTGCTGAACCTGGTCGCCGCGTTGCCGTCGCTGACCAGCGAAGAGGCCGTGCAGGCCCTGACGATCTTCATCGTGGGCTGGTCGGTGAACGTGATGGTCGGCATCTGGATCACCGACAGCGTGCGGCGGGCCCGCGGCCGCATCGCGCGCCTCGGCACCGCACACCAGGCGGAACGCCGGGCCAGCGAGCTCGAAGCGCAACGGCGGCAGAGCGCCCGGCTGCTGCACGACACGGTGCTCGCCACGCTGACGCTGCTGGCGCACTCCGGGAGGGGCGCCGATCCCGATGCGCTGCGCGTGCAGGCGAGCGACGACGCCGTGCTGCTGCGCCAACTGCGGCTCGGCGAGACACCGACGCCCCGGTCATCCGGAACCTACAACCTGCGCACCGACGAGCTGGCGCCCGTCGCCCAGAGCATCAAGGCCCTGCAGCAGCGGTTCAAGCGCCGGGGGCTCGACGTGCACTGGCACGGCAGCGGCGGCGACATCATTCTGCCGCCTGCTGTGCGGAGCGCCTTCCTCCTCTCGCTGGGCGAGTGCCTCGAGAACGTCAGGCGGCACGCCCAGGTCGACCAGGCCGACGTGACGATCACGCAGGATGCGGGAGGCGTGCGTGCGATGGTCACCGATTCGGGCGTCGGTTTCGAGACCGACGGCGTCGAGAGCGGGCGGCTCGGTATCGCCGAATCGGTCGTCGCCCGCATCCGCGACGTCGGCGGCAACGCCCGCATCTTCTCGGCGCCGGGAGCCGGCACCACCGTCGTACTCGAGGTGCCGCGGTGAGCGCGCCGATCGACGGGCTGGGCGAGAGGGATGCCGCCGACGACGTCGACGCCTACCCCCACCCCGCTTCGACCCGGCCCGGAACAGACGCCGAAGAACAGGGCACGGGCCTCCTCACGCGGCTGGTGCGCGCCCGCACACTCGGACCGGAGGCGCTCGAGTCGCTGCGCAAGGATGTCGCGTCGGACTCGCGGATCGGCATCGGCTACCTCGGAATCGGCGCCATCGTCGCTGCCGTTCTGCTGAGCATCCGCGGCATCGCGATCTTCGTTCTCAACTGGAACGCCTACGTCAACCCGTGGCTGACCCTCATCGCCTGGCTGATGATCGCCGTGGCGATGGCGGGTGCCTGCATCGTGGGCAACAGTCGCGGCAGCCACGTGCCGACGCCCGTGTACTCGGTGGTGCTGGTGCTGGTCGCGGGGGCCGTCATCCTCGACCTGGTGTCGTCGCACGGCTTCACGCCACCGAACCCCGAGGTCACGGTGATCGTCGGCGCGGGGGCCACCCTGCTGTCGCTGGTCGCGTTCCGGCCGCTCAACCAGCTCATTCTGGCCACGGTCGTTCTCACGGTCTTCCTGTTCGTGGTCACGATCGTCGGAGCGAGCGCCGACGCGGGTGCGACGAGGCCGCAGATCGAGGTCATCGTCGCCGCCCTGGCACCGACGCTCATCGCCATCCTGATCGTCAAGTCGTTCAGCCGGTTCATCGACCGGGAGCTCGACCGCACGCTGGTCGAGAGCACCATCTCGTCGCCGCGGTTCGCCGTCGGCATCCTCGGTTCCGACGAACTGGCGCGGCTCGACCGGCGGGCCGAAGAACTGCTGAGCGACGTCGCCTCCGGCCGCATCCCGCTCCCCCTCGACACCGAGCAGTCGGCCGCAGCAGCGGCCCTCGCGAGCGATCTGCGCCGCCGGCTGATCGCGGGGCGGCGCCAGACCTGGCTGCAGCACGCCATCGACGACTCCGAGGTACTGCGCCCGACCGTGACGCTCGACGACCCGGCCGGGCTCGCGGGCTACCTCGAGCCGGAGCAGCGCGAAGGGCTGCTCACCGCGATCTGGTTGATCGCTGCGTCCGCGTCGCGGCAGCAGCCGGTGATCGCCATCACGGTCGGCGACGTGGTTGACCCCGATCAGGGGGGTAGAACGGATATGATGGTGTTTCCGATGGAGATTTCGATCCAAGGCATTCCACGCCGGCGTATCGATGTCACGATCTGGGGGGCGTTGGATCAGGTGGGGCAGCACTCGGAGAGTGGGCGTCACGGGTCCATCGAGATCCGGATCACTGCAGAGGTGCAGACCCCCGAAGCGTAAGAGGGCAGACCCCCCGAAGCGCACGAGGTCTGGCAGCCGAGAACAGGGAGGCTTGACATGCCGACGACGCATGAGAATATCCGACTCGCCATAGTCGACGACCACCGCATGCTGCTCGGCGCCCTGACGGAGTGGATCAGGGGGGCGGCCAGCGACATCCAGATGGTCGCGGCGGTGACCACCTGGCCCGACCTGCTGACGAGCCCCGAATTCCCCGTCGACGTCGTGCTGCTCGACCTCGACCTGAAAGACAACCTCCCGATCTCGGTCAAACTGCGTGCGCTGAAGTCTGCGGGCGTCAAGACCGTGCTGATGAGCACCTACTCCGAGCCGGTCGTCGTTCGCGAGGCCCTCGCCGCGGGCGCGCTCGGCTACCTCGTGAAGAGCGAGGAGGCCGACATGATCGTCGAGGCCATCCGCTCTGCGGCGAAGGGCGAACCCTTCATCTCGAGCGAACTCGACCTCGCCCTCAGCTCACAGGAGGAGGGCGGGTCGCCCAAGCTCAGCGCGCAGGAGCGCCGCGTCATGGCGCTCTACGGCGGGGGCGAGCCGGTGAAACAGGTCGCCGAGCAGCTCAGCATCTCGGAGGAGACGGCCAAGAGCTACCTCAAGCGCATCCGCGAGAAGTACCGCGTGGTGGGCATCGATGTGGGAACCAAGGTCGCGCTCCGCAAGCGGGCCATCCAGGATGGTCTGCTCATCCAGGACGACTATTTGACGAACCCGGCCGAGGCGACCGTCGACGCGAGCCGCCGGGACTGAGCCGCCTCCTCCGCAGCCGCCTCCGCCTCCGCCCGGCGCCGGCGGCTGAGGCGCTCGACGGTGAACGACGTGGCGGCGATGAGGATGCCGAGCACGGTCAAGACGATCCCGGCCCCGATCGGGGCCACGTAGCCGAGCCCGATCGAGAGGGCGACGCCGCCGACGATGGGGCCGAGCGCGTTGCCGAAGTTCAGCGCCGAGTGGTTCAGCGCAGCGGCGATCGACTGGCTGTTACCCGCGACATCCATCAGCCGCGTCTGGATCATCGGGGAGATGGATGCCGCGGCGGCACCCACGAAGAACAGGCCGACGAACAGGCCGACGGGGCTCCAGACGAACAGCAGCAACTCGAACAGGGTGACCAGGAGCAGCCCGAAGCAGAGCAGCATGGAGCGCTTCAGGTTGCGGTCGGCCGCCCGGCCGCCGAGCAGGTTGCCCACGGTCATCCCGATGCCGACGACCACCAGCGCCCACGGAACCACCGACTCGGGCAGGCCCGTGATTGTGGTCAGAATGGGCGAGACGTACGTGTAGACGCAGAAGAACCCGCCGAAGCCGATGGCGCCGATCGCGATGGCGAACCACACCTGCGGCCGACCGAACGCGCTCAGCTCGTTGCGCATGGTCGCGGTGCGGTCACCCGGCTGGTTCGGCACCGTGAGGGTGACCGCGACCAGCGCCAGAACGAAGATGGCCGCCACGACCAGGTACGACACGCGCCAGCTCGAGTTCTGCCCGATCCAGGTGACGAACGGCACGCCGACCACGTTCGCCACGGTGAGCCCGCCGAGCACGAGGGCGACGCCCTGGCCGCGCTTGTTCGGGCCGAGAAGCGACGCCGCCACCAGCGAGGCGATGCCGAAGTAGGCGCCGTGCGGCAGGGCCGAGACGAAGCGGGCCAGCAGCACGAGGCCGAACGTGGGCAGCAGGGCGGAGGCGACTGTTCCGAGGATGATCGTGCCGAGCAGCACCATCAGCACGACCTTCCGCGGCCAGCGTGCCGCGACGGCGGCGATCGTCGGAGCACCGACGACGACCCCGGCGGCGTACGCCGTGATGAGGAGGCCGGCCTGGCCGTTCGCCTGCTCGGCGGACTGGGCGAACAGCCCCGGGAGCAGGTCGCGCGCGAGGTCGGGCAGCAGGCCCATGGCCACGAACTCGGTGCAGCCGATGCCGAAGCCGCCGAGGGTGAGCGCGAGCAGCGCAAGACGGATGCGGGCCGGCGTCAGCTGCGCGGGCCCCGAAGAAGTGGCGGTCACCCTTCCAGCCTACGGCCGTTCCCGCCCGAAATCGAATCGATTCGATTTCGGGCGGGCGGGCTGAGGCTACTCGCCGAGGGCGCGCTCGAGGCGGTCGACCTTGGCGGTGAGCTCGCCCGTGTAGCCGGGGCGGATGTCGGCCTTCAGCACCAGCGAGACGCGGGAGCCGAACGCGCCGACGGCCTCCGTCGCGCGCTTGACGACGTCGAACACCTCGTCCCACTCCCCCTCGATCGTCGTGAACATCGCGTCGGTGTGGTTCGGCAGGCCCGACTCGCGCACGACGCGAACGGCCGCGGCGACGGCGTCGTGCACCGAGGCATCCAGAGCCTCGCCACCGGAGGGAGCGACAGAGAACGCAACGAGCATCAGATGACCACCTTCTGTTGGAGCGGAGCGACGGGCGTGGCTGCCCTCACCCGTGCCCGGAGGAGCGCCCGCACGGCGAGCACGAAGAGAACACAGACGAGCACGTTGCGTACGGTCAGCGTCAGCAGCATGAACGTGTCGAGTGAGATCAACCAGTCGTAGTAATAGGGGTAGATGATCTGCGTGAGGGCTCCGAGCACCGCGGTGATGATCGCGAAGAGGCGGAACCGCCGCCCCTGCCAGATGAGCCCCAGAATGACCGGCGCTGTGAGCCAGAGCATGAACTGCGGCGAGCCGACCTTGTTGAAGACGATCAGCGCGGTGACGAGCGCCAGGGCCAGTGGCGGCAGCACGGCCGTCACAGAGGCGCCGGTGCGCACCACCCAGATGCCGAGCAGCAGCACCGCGAGAACGGCCAGCGCGAGCAGCGGCGTGGTGAGCACGTCGGCGATCGGCGCCCCGTTGCCTTTCACCTGGAAGGTCAGAATGTCCTGGTCGTAGTACACGACAGACCCGGGCAGGCGCAGGTAGGCGAGCCACATCCACGGCGTGCTGACGGGCGCCTCGATCTGCAGGCCGCGGCCGGTCTGCTGCGTGACGAAGCTGACGAGGTTCGCGCCCGCCCCGAGAGCGAGACCGACGCCGGCGATCACGGCGGCCGTGGCTGCGGCGGCGATAGCCAGGGTCCACCGGCGCTTCACCGCGATCATCAGGGCGACGACCATGGCGATCGGCCACACCTTCACCCAGGTGGCCGCCGCCAGCAGCACGCCGGCAACGGCGGGGCGACGGATGGCCAGCAGAAGCCCGACGATGACGAGCGCCACTTCGAAGGTGTCGATGCGGCCGAGGGCGACGGGTCCGAGCAGCAGCAGGAACAGCAGCCACCACCACGCGGCGACGAAGCGGATGTTCGGGGCGAAGCCGGTCGGGCGGGCATCCGGGGCGACAGCTGCCGGTGCGACTACGTGCGGTGTGGCTGCCGGCGGTGCGGCAGTCGGCGGTGCGGCTGCGGCTGGTGCGGCAACGGTTGACATGGCACGGGGCGCACCGGGCGCACCGGCACCCGCACCGACGCTCGGCGCGTGTGCGCTGTCGGGCGCGACGGTCGTCGCACGCGAGTACAGGATGAACGCCAGCACGAGCCCGTTGGCGAGCGTCACCAGCAGCAGCCAGGTGGTTCCGTAGAGGCCCGACCCTAACGCCATCGCAGCCACCATCGGAACCAGCGCCAGCAACGGGTACACCCACGGGCCGTCGATGCCGACCCAGTACCCCTTGAAGCCGTTGTTCACCCACGTGTCGTAGACGGCCGTGACGTCACCCCACGGCAGGGTCGGGGCGGTCAGCCCGACGTAGCCGAGCCAGAGGTGGATGGCAGCGAAGACGCTCCAGATCAGCAGGGGGTGAAGGGCCAGTCGACGCACCCCGCCATCTTATGCGCCAGCGCCCGTGCGGCGCGGCGCGGGGCGCTGTTGGCCGGGCGGCCGGCCCGGCACAGGGTGGCCGGCGTCCAGACCCGGCGTGGCGCGGGGTCAGCCAGCGCGGCACGGGGAGTCGTCCGCCGGGTCGCCGGGCGTGCGCGGGGCGCCGTCGGCCGGGGCCGCACCGGCGAGGGCGGCGGACGCCTAAAGCCGGCGCGGGTCGGGACCGGGGGCCCCAGCTGGCGCGGCGCGGGGTGAACCGGCGGTGCGGGGCCAGCCGGCGCGGCGCGGGGTCAACTGGCGCGGCGCGGGGCCGGAGGCCGGCGGGCGCGGGTCAGGCGGCACCGACCGGCGTGGTCAGCCGGCGGCCGGCTGCGGGTCCTCAGCCGGCGCGGAGGGCCGCGATCACGGCGGGAACCGCCTCCGCGATGTCGAGCGCCACGATCGGCCCGCCCGCCGAAGCGCGCTCCCCCGCGAGCCCGTGGATGACCGCCGCCGCGGCGGCCAGGTCGGCGAGGCGGGTGGGTTCGGCATCCAGAGCCTGCCGGCGCGTCGCGACCAGCGCGCCCAGGATGCCCGCGAGCACGTCGCCCGAACCGGCCGTCGCGAGCTCCGTCGTCGGGGCGGTGACGCGCAGGCCTCGGCCAACCGAGATCTGCCCGTCGCCGTCGCGGCTCGCACCGACCACGTGCGTGACGTGCCCCTTCAGCAACACGGTGCAGCCGAGCAGCCGGGCCGCGTGCTCCGCCCAGGCAGCCGGCTCGGCCGTGACCTGGGCGCGTGTCACGTCGACGCCGCGCGCACCGAGGAGGGTGACGAGCTCGCCCGCATGCGGCGTGATCACGACGGGGCCCGACGCGTGGTCGATGAGGTCGAGCGCTCCCGCGTCGATGACCGTCGGATCGCCTGCGCCGAGCGCCGCGACGAGCGCAGAGGTCACCGACTTCTCGCGGCTGGAGGCATCCATGCCCGATCCGACGAGCCATGTCTGCACCCGGCCCTCTGCAGTGACGACCTCGGGGCGACGCTGCAGCACGAGCCGCGTCGCCCGGCCCGGGCCGAGGTAGCGGAGCATGCCGACGCCGGTGCGGCTCGCGCCCTCCACACCGAGCACGGCCGCCCCCGGAAAGCTCGCCGAACCGGTCATCACCCCGAGCACCCCGCGGGTGTACTTGTCGTCATCGTTTCGGGGCGGGTCGACGAAGGCTCGGGCATCCGGAGCCTGGAAATCGGACCAGAGGAGCGCTGCGGTGTCTTCGGGCATGTCTCTTACGATAGGTCGTTCATGCCGCTCGCGGAATATCTCGCACGCCAACGTTCTTGCACCTTTCCGTGACTACTGCGACGCTCTTCAGCCCCCTGACCATCCGTGAGACGGAATTCCGCAACCGACTGTGGGTGGCACCGATGTGCCAGTATTCGGCCGAGAAGCAGGACGGGGTGCCCACCGACTGGCACCTCGCCCACCTCGGCTCGTTCGCGAGCGGCGGCGTCGGCCTGATCATCACCGAGGCGACGGCCGTGACGGCGGCCGGGCGCATCTCGCCGCAGGACCTCGGGCTCTACAACGACGAGCAGCAGGCCGCGTTCACCCGCATCAACGCTCTGCTGCACGAGCAGGGCACGGCCACGGGCATCCAGCTCGCCCACGCGGGCCGCAAGGCGTCGACGTTCCGGCCGTGGGCCGACGACAAGGGAACCGTGCCCGAGTCGCTCGGCGGGTGGCAGACCGTCGCGCCATCGGCGATCCCGTTCCCCGGCTACGCCACACCGGTCGCGCTGACCGTGCCCGAGATCGAACAGATCGTCGAGGACTTCCGCGTCGCAGCACGCCGTTCGATCGACGCGGGCTTCGACGTCATCGAGCTGCACGCCGCCCACGGCTACCTCATGCACGAGTTCCTCTCGCCGCTCAGCAACGAGCGAACGGATGCCTATGGCGGCAGCCTCGAGAACCGGGCGCGCTTCGTGCTCGACGTGGTGCGGGCCGTTCGCGGCGAGGTCGGCGAGGGCGTTCCCCTCTTCGTGCGCTTCTCGGCGACGGACTGGGTCGAGCAGGGCGGCTGGGATGTCGAGCAGACGACCACGGTCGCCGGCTGGGCGCGGGATGCCGGTGCCGACTTCTTCGACGTCTCGAGCGGTGGCAACGTGACCGGCGTGAAGATTCCCGTCGCGCCTCTGTACCAGGTCGAGCTCGCGGCGCACCTGCGGTCGGAGGGGAACGTGCCGGTCAGCGCGGTCGGCCTCATCACGACCGCCGCGGAGGCGGCAGAGGTGGTGGCCTCGGGCCGCGCCGACGCGGTGATGATGGGCCGGCAGTTCCTGCGCGACCCGCACTTCGCGCTGCGCGCCGCCCACGAGCTCGGCGTCTCGCTCGACTACTGGCCCCCCCAGTACGCCCGCGCCCTCTTCCGCTAGCCCCCCTC
>NZ_PSTT01000058.1 GCF_002931235.1 Subtercola sp. Z020
CCCCACGCGCATCCCGATCTCGCTCGTCTACCGCTCCGACCTCGTCACCCCGGGCGCCCCCGCCCCCCTCGTGCTCTACGGCTACGGATCGTACGAGGCGAGCATCGATCCCTCGTTCTCGGTGGCACGTCTCTCCCTCCTCGACCGCGGCGTCGTGTTCGCCATCGCGCACGTTCGAGGCGGTGGCGAGCGCGGCCGGTGGTGGTACGAGCAGGGCAAGGAGCTTCAGAAGCGCAACACCTTCACCGACTTCATCGCCGCCGCCCACCATCTCGTCGAGGCCGGTGACACCACGCCCGAGCTGCTCGTCGCACAGGGCGGCAGCGCGGGCGGGCTCCTGATGGGAGTCGTCGCGAACGAAGCCCCCGAGCTCTTCGCCGGCATCCTCGCCCAGGTGCCCTTCGTCGACGCGCTCACCTCGATCCTCGATCCGTCGCTCCCGCTCACCGTCATCGAGTGGGATGAGTGGGGAGACCCCCTGCACGACCCCGAGGTCTACGCCTACATGAAGTCGTACACCCCGTACGAGAACGTACGGCCCGGCATCCGCTACCCGCGCATCCTCGCGGTGACCAGCCTGAACGACACCCGTGTGCTCTACGTCGAACCCGCGAAGTGGGTGGCGAAGCTCCGCGCCGAGGGTGCAGACGCCCTGCTGAAGATCGAGCTGACCGCCGGCCACGGCGGGGTCAGCGGCCGCTACGAACGCTGGAAGGAGACCGCCTACGAGTACGCCTGGATGCTCGACGTACTCGGCCGAGCATGAGGCCCGCGCATACACCGTTCGCCGCGCGACGGCCACGGGCACCGTTCGACCGGCCCTCCAGCGTAGGGTTACCAGTGACGTTTGCAGGCCACGACGAAGGCGACTCATGACCGAAACCGCAGCAGCTGAAACCCCGGCGTTCGATTCCGAGCCGTTCGACAGCGCGCTCCTCGATTCACTGGCCGAATGGATGCCTCGCCAGCGCTGGTTCGGCGGCAAGGGCTCCCGCCCGAAGCTCCGGCTCATCGGCAGCTTCGACCTGCCGCACGGCGACGCAGAGGTGCGCGTGACCACGTTCCTCGTTCTCGATGAGGGCGGCCAGCAGTCCCGGCTCTACCAGGTGCCCCTCACGGTGCGGAGCGAGCGCACCCCCGAGCTCGAAGCCTCCCTGATCGTCGCCCTCAGCGCCACCCCCGGTGCGGGTCACCGGTCCGCCTCCGGCGCGGCCTCGGGCTCCGGCCCCGAGATCCCCGAGAACTCGGTCACGGTCGGCGACGAGGGCGCGCACACCCAGTTCGTCTACGACGGAACGCACGACCTCGCCTACTCCGGCGCGCTGCTCGACCTCATCACCCGCGACCAGGCGAGCGACGGCACCGGCGGCGCCACAGCCACTGGGCGCGCGCAGCTCTCCGGGCATCCCCTCTCGGTGATCTCGGCCAAGGTGCTGAGCGGCGAGCAGTCCAACTCGTCGATCATCATGACCGTCGAGTCGGCGGAGGGCGAGGCGCACACCCCTGTCATCTGCAAGGTCTTCCGGGTTCTGCACCACGGCAACAACCCCGATGTCGTTCTGCAGTCCGCCCTGGCCAAGGCAGGGTCGAACCGGGTCCCCGCGTCGATCGGCAGCGTCGTCGGCCAGTGGCACGACTCGCGCATGCCCGACGGCCGAACCTCCGGCCACCTCGCCTTCGCGCAGGAGTTCCTCCCCGGCGTCGAAGACGCCTGGCGCGTCGCGCTCGATGCCGTCGAGTCGGGCCGTTCGTTCGTCGCGGAGGCCACGGCGCTCGGCGAGGCGACGGCCGAAGTGCACGAGACGCTCGCGGCCGTACTGCCGACCATCGAGCCCTCCGACGACGTGGTCGCCGCCGTCATGACGAGCATGCGCCGCCGCCACGGCGGAGCCGTTCGCGAGGTGCCCTCGCTCGCCGAGCACAACGACGCCATCGAGCGCGTCTTCGAAGCCGCAGAGGCGAGCCCCTGGCCGAACCTGCAGCGCATCCACGGCGACTACCACCTCGGCCAGGTGCTGCACACGCCCACCGGCGGCTGGGTGCTCGTCGACTTCGAGGGCGAACCGCTCCGGCCGATGGTCGAACGCAGCCAGCCCGACCTCGCCCTCCGCGACATCGCCGGGATGCTCCGCTCGTTCGACTACGTGGCAGGCTCCCACGCGCAGACGCACCCCGGCGAGTCGGCGACGCAGTGGGCGCTGGATGCCCGTGCCGCCTTCCTCGACGGCTACATCGCGCGCTCGGGGGTCGACCTCCGAGCGAACCGGGCCCTGCTCGACGCGTTCGAGATCGACAAGGCGCTCTACGAGGCGATCTACGAGGTGCGGAACCGCCCCACCTGGGTCTCGATCCCGACCGCCGCGGTCGCACGCCTGGCGAACCGCCCCCGTAGCTAGCGCCCGGCGCCGGCTACGCGCGCAGGTCGCGCACGGCCGGCCCCTCGAGCAGGCTGCCGTCGGGGGCGAACCGCGAGCCGTGCAGCGGGCAATCCCACGAGGTCTCCGCGGAGTTCCAGCTGAGCACGCCGCCGAGGTGCGGGCACACCGCCGACACCTGGCAGGTGCGCCCTGCCACCGTCGATGTTCCCGTGGGGCGGAGCCCGCTCCGGCCGATCCCACCCTCGCCCTCCGGCGGCACCGGCAGATCATCCGTCGCCGGGCCGGCCAGCGCCGACGCCCACCCCTTCAGCGCCCACCACCCCGTCGCCGCGTTCGCGCCGATGCCCGACCCGATCGCGGCCGGCAGCGTGATGCGGTGGTGCAGCACCTTCGCCCACTCCGGCGTCGACCCGGCCAGGTCACCCACCAGCGTCAGCGCCGCCTGCACAGCATTGGTCATGCCCCACTTGTCGTATCCGCTCGCGAAGTAGATGCGGCCGCGACCCCGGGGCAGAAAGCCGACGAACGGGACCCGGTGCGGCGTCTCGTAGTCCTGCGCACTCCACGAGTGCGTCGGAACCGCGCCCGGGAAGTGCCGCGCCGTCCACGCGTGCAGGTCGTCGACGAGCGCCCGGGTGTCGCTCACGCGACCGACCGGATGCCCGTTGCCGCCGACGATGAGCGCCGACGAGCCGTCGGCGCCCGGCGCCGTGCGGAGCGAGCGACTGGGCGCATCCACCGACAGGTACATGCCTTCCGGAAGCGACGCCGACCCCTCGGAGGGCACCGTGTACGACGCCGAGTACGACCGCAGCGGCTTCAGTTTCGCGAAATACAGCCCGCGGTCGAGGATCGGCGTACCCGTCGTCAGGTGCACATGCTCGCCGAAGACGTCACCGCGCGTCGTGCGCACCTCGGCAGGGGCCGACGCCTTCACCCCGACCACCCGCGTCTCATCGACGATGACCCCACCGAGCTCCCGCACGTCGGCGGCGAGGGCGGCCAGCACATCGAGCGGGTCGAACTGTGCCTGCCCGGGCAGCACGACCGCTCCGAACGTCTCGAACGGAAGATCCACCCGGTCGGTCAGCCGCACGTCGAGCCCCGCCGAGCGCGCGAGGCGGTACTCACGCTCGACCGCCGCAACACCGTCGGGCGTGCCGGCGTAGCTCACAGCATCCCGCCGCTGCACCGGAATGCCCCGCGACGACGCGTAGTCGAGCATCCACTGCTGGCCGGCGCGGTTGGCGTCGACGTAGGCCTGCACGATGCTCTGGTAGGTGTGCGCCTTGATCTTCTGCAGCTGGCTGCCCTGCAGCAGCGACAGCTTGGCCGTCGAATTGCCGGTCGCCACAGCACCCACCGAGCGCGCCTCGATCACGGCGACGCGCTTGCCCGCCCGGGCGAACAGCAGCGCTGTGACGAGACCGGTCAGGCCCGCCCCCACCACCACTTCGTCGTAGCGGGCTCCCGGCTCGAATGGATCGGTCGGGATGTCGCGGGGCGAAGCCAGCCAGAGAGACGTCATCGGATCAGCGTACGCCGCCGTCGTTCACAGCCAGCCGCGCTTCTTGAACATGCCGTAGAGGCCTATGCTGGCCGTCGCCATCACCAGCAGCGCCGCGGGATACCCCCACCACTGGTGAAGCTCCGGCATGTAGTCGAAGTTCATGCCGTAGACGCCCGTCACGACGGTCGGGGCGAAGAAGATGGCGGCCCAGGCGGAGATCTTCTTGACCTCATCGTTCTGGTGGTTGCTCGTCTCGGCGAGCTTCTTCATGTCTTCGTTCTGCCGCTGCGCCACGAGCGTCGCATTCACCGTCAGGATCTCGCGGAGGGTCTGGCGGAAGCCGTCCACCCGCTCATTGACCACCGCGACGTGGTCGGCGACGTCGCGGAAGGCGCGCCGGAGCTCCAGCCCCGCCTCGTCTTTCTCGAACGTCGACCGGATGGTCTCGAGCATCCCGGTCAGCGGAAGCGTGGCGCGCTGGAAGTCGAGCACTTCCTGTGAGAGTTCGTAGATGCGCCGCGACACAGCGGGATCACCCTCGAAGACCTGCGCCTCGATCTCGTCGATGTCGGTCTCGAGACCGGCGACGACCGGTGCGTACTGGTCGACCACCGCATCCATGATGCCGTAGAGGGCCGCGGTCGGCCCGTGCGAGAGCAGCTTCGGGTCGCTCTCCATCCGTCGGCGCACCACCGACAGGTCGGGCGACGCGCTGTGCCGCACCGACACGACGAAGTTCGGGCCCACGAAGAGGTGCAGCTCGCCGAACTCGACCTCCTCCCGTTCGTCGACGTAGAAGGCGGCGCGCAGCACGACGAAGAGGATGTCGCCGTAGCGTTCGAGCTTCGGGCGCTGGTGGGCCGCGACCGCGTCTTCGACGGCGAGCGGGTGCAGGCCGAACTCCTGTTCGAGCTCGGCCAGCGCCGCAGCGTTCGGGCGGAACAGGCCGATCCAGGCGAGGGCGTTCGGGATGCTCGCCAGCGCCTCGATCGTTTGGTGCGGGGTCGCGGGCGAGAGCACGCGCCTGCCCTCGGAGTAGATCGCATTGTCGATCACCCCGCCGAGCAGACCGTCGTTCGACGGGTCGTTCTGCGGCTCGGCGATCGCCGGATCCTCGACCGCGGGTCGCCGGGTGACCGCTCCCTTGATGACCTGTGAGAATCTCATGGGAATCGCCACCCTTCCTGCGTCTTTCCGGGGCCCACGCTCGCCCCGCCGACCTCAGAATGACATACTTCTTGCGGCACGATTCCCATCCGTTCCTGTTCGCTCCGGCACCGCGTGGCGTTAACCCCGCGTACAGATTCGTCTGGTTGTCTGTAGATCGCACCACCCGTCGTGCGCCTCACACAGCGGGAAGTCAACCCGAAACGGCTCACTTCACAATGCCAACCCTCGCGCAGTATCCGCGTCCTGACCACTTCGTCCTCCACTTCAGCGACACGCACTTCGTCGGCCACGACGACCTGCTCTACGGCAAGGTCGATGCAGAGGGTCACCTCACCCGCATCCTCGACGAGTTGCTCGACTCCGGAGCCCGCCCCGAGGCGATCGTCTTCACGGGCGACCTGGCCGACAAGGGCGACCCGAAGGCCTACGAGAAACTCCGCAACATCGTCGAACCCGCCGCCGCGAAGCTCGGTGCAGAGGTCATCTGGGTGATGGGCAACCACGACAACCGCGCGGCGTTCCGCGCCGGCCTGCTCGACCAGCAGCCGTCGATGAAGCCGATCGACCGCGTCTTCGACGTCAACGGCCTGCGCATCATCACCCTCGACTCGACGGTTCCCGGGTCGCACTACGGCGAGGTCACCCACGAGCAGCTCGACTGGCTCGCCGAAGAGCTCTCCAGCCCCGCGCCGCACGGCACGATCCTCGCCATGCACCACCCGCCCGTGCCCAGCGTGCTCGATCTCGCGGTCATGGTGGAGCTGCGCGACCAGGCGTCACTCGCCGAGGTACTGCAGGGCAGCGACGTTCGCTCGATCATCGCCGGGCACCTGCACTACTCCTCCACCGCCATGTTCGCCGGCATCCCCGTCTCAGTCGCCTCGGCCACCTGCTACACCCAAGACCTGAACGTGCCCGTCGGCGGCACCCTCGCCCGCGACGGCGCCCAGGCGTTCAACCTCGTGCACGTCTACGAGAACACCGTGCTGCACTCTGTCGTGCCCATCGGCCACTACGCCCAGGTCTCCTACACGAACGCCGCAGAGACCGCCGCGATCCTCGAGAAGGCGGATGTCGCGTTCGCGCCCCCCGCCGCCGCCCCCGTCACGCCCGAGG
>NZ_PSTT01000078.1 GCF_002931235.1 Subtercola sp. Z020
GGGGGCGGTGAGGGCGCGGTCGAGTTCCACGCGGGTGGTGACGCGGGTGTACGCCCAGCCGTAGGCCCGGGCCAGCGCCTCGAGGTCGACGGACTGGGGCGTCAGCATCACGCGATCGAACGCCGCCCGGTCGGCGGTGGCGGCGACCTCGAGCGTGTCGAAGATGGTGCCACCGCCATCGTTGGCGACGATCACCTGGAGGCGTGGGCGCCGCTCCCCGGTTCCGAACAGCATCGCGCCCGCGTCGTGCAGCAGCGTCAGGTCGCCGAGCAGCAGGCGCGTCACTCCGTGCTGCGTGCCCGACGCCCCCCGCGTCGCGCCCTGCCGTGAGGGCCGGGGGTCGCGCTGGCTCGCCAGGGCGATGCCGGTGGCTGTGGCGATGGTGCCGTCGATGCCCGCGAGACCGCGATTGGCGTGCACGTGGATCTTCTTGCCCAGCACGGCCCGATCCAGATCCCGGATCAACCGGGAGGCTCCGAGCACGAGCCGATCGTGCGGCCAGGTGGCCTGCCACACCGCGAGCGCGAGGGTGCGGCGGGTGATCGGCGCCTTGAGGGCCGCCGTCTCGGCGAGGCGGTAGGCACGGCGCTCGGCGATGTCCGCGGAGTTGGCGAGCTCGATGTTGGGCGCCGGGATCGGGTCGTCGGCCGCCTGTTCCCCGACGATCGCCCTGCTGTTGAGCACCCACTCCCGCAGCCACACCTGCTCCCGGTGGGCGAGCTGCCCGTCGGGAGCGCCATCGCCGGGCTGCACCAGAGGCTCGACGTCGACGGCCGTCGCGAACGTGTGCACGCGGTGCCCGGGGTTGTACGCGTCGACGAGCTCGTCGCCGGGAGCGAGCCCGTGCGCGGCGGGCGTCACCACGATCGTCTCGACGTCGGCGCGCAGCGAGAGCGCCGGAACCTCCCGCGACAGAGTGGGATGCCCGAACACGATGACCCGCTCGACCCGCCCGCCGAACTCCGCGCCCAGCTCGGTGGCGGCCAGGAGTTCGCGGTAGGCGACGACGAGGTTGCGCCCGAAGCGCGCACCGCTCGACGGCTCGGCGATGAGCGGCCAGCCGGCGCGGTGGGCGAGCTCCTCGGCTGCAGGCCCGGCGTCGTGCCCCGCAACCACCACCGTGCGCGGTCCGCGCGACAGCACCAGCGCCCCGGGCGGACGGCCGCTGGCGGCAGCGGGCACGGGTGCGGGCTCGGCGAGGGACGGCAGGCCGGCGGCGGTGCGCGCGGCGTCGACCCCGGGCATCCACTCGCCCGTCGCGAGCAGCGCCACCAGGTCGGGCACGTCGCCCGACAGCGGCTCGCGCAACTGCACGTTGAGGTGCACGGGGCCGGGGTTGCCGGTGTGGGTGCCGAGCGCGGCATCCATCGCCGACTGGGCGATCTCGGCCGCGAGCGCCTTCTCGCCCGGAGCTCCCGTGGGCGCCTCGACATCCTGGGCCTGCCGCACGAAGCGGCCGAAGAGGCCCGGCTGCCAGGTGGTCTGGTTTCCGGCCGTGCCGCGCATCGACGCCGGCCGATCGGAGGTGACAAGCAGCATCGGCACCCGCGAATGGTGCGCTTCGAGCACGGCAGGCATGAGGTTCGCCACCGCTGTTCCCGAGGTGGTCACGACGATGGCGGGGCGCCCGGTCTCGGCGGCGAGCCCCAGGGCGGTGAAGCCGGCGACGCGTTCGTCGATGCGCACCTGAAGGTCGACGAGCTGCGCCCGGTCGAATTCGGCCACTGCGAGGGCGAGCGCCTGCGAGCGCGAGCCCGGGGTCAGCACCGCGTCGGTCACGCCGATGGCGGCGAACTGGCCGACGAGGTCGAACGTGAAGTCGGCCGCCGGGCTGGGTTCCGGATGCTCGGCCACACTCTTCGCGGCGGCCGACGCGTTGGGATCCTCCCCGGGCACCGGATGCCCGCCCGCACCTGTCGCGGTGCCCGAACCATCCGCGTCACCCGCCGCAGCGGGCTCGGCGGGCTCGGCGCCGGAGTCGGCGGGGCCCGCAGGCCCGCTCACCGCTCGGTTCTGCCGTTGTCGGTGCGTTTGCCGTCGGGGTCGTCTTCGACCTCGGCGAGCTGCTGTTCGAGGTCGCGCAGCTGCTGCTCGGTCACGGGGTCGGCGCGTAGGGCACCGAGGAATTCGGGGTCGTCGTCGGGGCCGATCGTGCGGTACACCGGCCCACGGCTCGAGCGCTTGCGGCCACGCCCGACCAGGAACCACAGCACCGCCCCGATGACGGGGAAGAGCAGCACGATGAACACCCACGCCACCTTCGGCAACCCGCGCACGCGGAACCGCGGGAACAGCAGGCAGTCGACGAGCGCATACACGTAGAAGGCGGCCGCGAGTGCGACCAGACCAACCAGGAGACGTGCCATAGAGAAACCATACGCCCTGATAATGGACGTTCGCCCTCTGCCGGGAATGTCCGAAGAAGGCTTGCAGAGAGCGCCCAGAACCGCCTCGGTAAGCTGGTCAGGTGAAAACAGGACGCACGTGGCTGGTGTACACGCTGATCCGCCTCGGCATCTTCGCGGTGGCGCTGGCGGCGCTGCTTCTGACCCAGATGACGCCGTGGATCGCGGCGGCCGTGGCTGCCGTCATCTCACTGTGCGCGTCGTACATCTTCCTGCGCAAGCCGCGGGAGGAGCTGGCAGCCGGCCTCTACGAGGCGCGGCACGGTACGGGCCGGGAGGCTGCGCGCGCGCCGGAGAAGGCGGGCTCCGACGAGGAGAACGAAGACGCTGTCGTCGACCGGGCAATGCCCGGCGAGGCGCCCCGTACCGACGACGTCACCCGGGCCGGCGCGAGCCGCGCCGAGGCGCCCCGCACCGACGAGAGCTGCGCCGACGCGCCCCGCACCGACGACGGCACCAGCTAGAACGCGAACGCCGCCCCGAGGCCCAGCCCGTAGAGCAGCCCGACCAGGCTCGTCAGCTTCAGCGCCAGAATCAGTTCACGCGACGTCTTCGCGGTCAGCGTGATCAGCGCAGCCGGAATCGCCAGCAGCAGCGTGAAGAACACCAGCGGCGCCAGCGGGAACAGCAGCGAGAAGTAGAACAGCACCGCGTACGCCACGACCAGGAACGCAACGAACACGATGCGTGACGCGCGGTTGCCGATCAGCACCGCCAGGGTGCGCTTCTTCGCCACCCTGTCTTGTTCGATGTCACGGATGTTGTTCACCATGAGCACAGCGCAGGCGATCATCCCCGCCGCCACGCTCGCGTAGATCGCGATCGTGTCGAAGGTGCCGGCGACGATGTACGTGGTGCCGATGGTCGCCACGAGCCCGAAGAAGATGAAGACGAACAGCTCGCCGAGCCCGTAGTAGCCGTAGGGCCGCTTGCCACCGGTGTAGAAGTAGGCGGCAGCGATGGCGAGGGCGCCCGGGATGAGCAGCCAGTACTGATCGGTCAGCACGACGATCGCGAGGCCGGCCACCGCGCCGAGAGCGAAGAACACCAGTGCGACGGCGAGCACCCGCTTCGGGTTCGCCACCCCCGAGCCGGTCAGTCGCGGCGGACCGACGCGGAACTCATCGGTTCCCCGCACCCCATCGGAGTAGTCGTTGCTGTAGTTCACGCCGATCTGCAGAAAGAGCGCCACGGCGAGGCAGAGCAGCACCAGGCCCCAGTCGAGCGAGCCGACCCCGCCGACGAGCAGGGAGGCCGCCCCTGCGCCGAGTGCGACGGGCGCGACCGCGAGGGGAAGCGTGCGGATGCGTGCACCCGCGATCCACATCGCCGGCGTCGGCTTGACGAGCTTGTTGGGAGCCGAATGGTTCTTCGTGCCGGCCGGGTGCCCGGACTTCTTTCGTTTCGTTTGTGCCACGGGAGAATCCTAGTGAGCACTCTGGTCGGCAGCTGGATGCGCGGCGAGAGCCCGCGCCACAGAGAGCCGGTCGGGCTTGCCCGACGAGAGGGTCGGGATGATCGGAAGCAGCTCGATGCGCGACGGGGCCGCCGCGCGCCCCACCGTCTCGGTGACTCTCGCCCGCAGCCTCTCGAGCGCCCCGTCGTCGAACGGCTCGGCCGTCACCACCACGGAGGTCTGCCCCCACACGTCGCTCGGCTGCGGAACCACGATCGCGGAGTGGAACCCCTCCTCGGCCTGAACGGCGCGCTCCACCCGGTCGAGGGCGACCTTGATGCCGCCCGAGATGATCACATTGTCGATGCGACCGGAGACGGCGACGGTGACCCCGCCGTCATCGCCCCGCGTGACCGACCCGCTGTCGGCCGTGCGGTACCAGCGCCGGCCGTCGTCGATGTGGAACTTGCGCTCGGTCAGCTCGTCGTCGCCGAGGTAGCCCTCGGCGAGCATCGGCCCGGCCAGTTCGAGTTCGCCGCCCACGACCCGGGCCTCTGTGCGGCCGATCGGGCGCCCGTCGTACACGCAGCCGCCCGCGGTCTCGCTCGAACCGTAGGTGCGCATCACCCGCACCCCGAGGTCGGTGGCGCGCGCGAACAGTGCCGCGGGTACCGCCTGCCCACCGATCAGCAGAGCATCCAGTCGCCGCAGCGAATCGCGCACGGCCTCGTCGCTCTCGGCCGCGTCGACGAGCCGGGCGAGCTGCGCCGGAACGATCGACGAGAACTTCAGCGGGGCGTCGAGCTCGTCGACCAGCGCGGCGAAGGTTCGCGCGCTGAAGTGGCCGGGTGCCATCGCGACCGGAGCCGTTCCGGCCACGATCGAGCGCACGAGCACCTGCACTCCCGCGATGTAGTGCGTCGGCAGGGCGAGCAGCCACTGCCCGCTGCCACCCAGCGCCGACTCGGTCGCAGCCGCGCTCGCGAGCAGGGCGTTCGCGCTGAGGGCGACGCGCTTCGGAACACCCGAGCTGCCGGAGGTCTCGATGACGAGCGCGACGTTCTTCGCGACCCGGTCGGGCACCGGATGCCGGCTGCCGCCGTCGCCGCCGCTCGCGAGCGACGCGTGCCGCGGGCCGGCCGGCACCGCCTCGTCACTCGGCAGTATCGCGGGGCCGGTACCGCTCAGCGCGGCGCGGAGCGCGGTCTCCACCGCACCGGCGTCACCGCCGCCGATCACCTCGAGTCGTCTCGTCATGCCCCCACCCTAGAGGCCACCACCGACAACCCGGTCGAGCCCGCTGCGCGCCGCGCGAGACGCCGGAAGCCGTGCGAGACGTCAGTGGTGGACGTGCCGACGTCAGTGGTGGACGTGCCAGACGTCAGTAGTGGTACGGGAACGGCGCCCAGTCGGGGGCGCGCTTCTCGAGGAACGCGTCACGACCCTCGACCGCCTCGTCGCTGCCGTACGCCAGCCGCGTGGCCTCGCCTGCGAAGACCTGTTGCCCCATGAGCCCGTCGTCAACCGCGTTGAAGGCGAACTTCAGCATGCGGATCGCCGTGGGCGACTTGCCGAGAATGGTGCGCGCCCAGTCCAGCGCGGTCGCCTCGAGTTCGGCGTGCGGAACCACCGCGTTGACGGCGCCCATCTCGTAGGCGCGCTGGGCGCTGTACTCCCGGGCGAGAAAGAACACCTCGCGGGCGTTCTTCTGGCCGATCTGCCGCGCGAAGTACGCGCTGCCGTACCCGGCGTCGAATGAGCCCACGTCAGCATCCGTCTGCTTGAACTTCCCGTGCTCTTCACTGGCGATCGTGAGGTCGCAGACCACGTGCAGCGAATGCCCGCCACCGGCCGCCCAGCCCGGCACGACGGCGATGACGACCTTCGGCATGGTGCGGATCAGCCGCTGCACCTCGAGGATGTGCAGTCGACCCGTGGCCGCCGCGCCCTGGCCCGATCCATCCCCTGCGGTGTACTGGTAGCCGTCACGACCCCTGATGCGCTGGTCGCCGCCGCTGCAGAACGCCCAGCCGCCGTCTTTCGGGCTCGGGCCGTTGCCCGTCAGCAGAACGGTACCGATCCGTGGATTCTGCCGCGCGTCGTCGAGTGTGCGGTAGAGCTCGTCGACGGTGTGCGGGCGAAAGGCATTCCGCACCTCGGGCCTGTTGAATGCGATGCGCGCGACCTGCCCGTTGACGTCGTGGTGATACGTGATGTCGGTCAGGGCGTTCGCGGGGGCGTCGAAGCCCGGGGCGGGCACCCACTCGGTGGGGTCGAAGATTTCGGCTCGTGGCCACGAGAGGTTGACCACCATGAGCCCGCCGTAGAGAACTGCGGCGATGTTGACCGGC
>NZ_PSTT01000061.1 GCF_002931235.1 Subtercola sp. Z020
CCTGCTGACCGAGGCGCGGAACCGCGATGCCGAGGTCGAGACCCTCGCGCGCGAGGGTCTCGACCTCGGCATCGCGGTTCCGCGCCTCGGTCAGCAGGCTGTCGATCAGCTTCGCGTTCTCGGGGATGCCGTCGGCGATGAACTCTAGAGACGGCGTGAGGCGCGACGTGATGTTCTTGCCGACCTCCGTGCGCAGCATCCCGGTCGCCGACTTCAGGGCGGCCGCGCTGTCGGCGCGTTCCTCGTCGGTGCCGTAGACGGTGTAGAAGATGGAGGCGTGCTGCAGGTCGCCGGTCACCTTGACGTCGGTGATGGTCACGAACCCGATCCGCGGGTCTTTGATGCCGCGTTCGAGCTTCTTGGCCACGATGACCTTGATGCGGTCGGCCAGTTTTCTGGCCCGTGCTTCGTCGACCATGGGGTGCTTCTTTCTGTGGGTGAGGGAACGGTGCTGCAGGTACTGCGGCTGCTGCGGGTACTGCGGCGGCCGCAGGTTCCGCGACTCGTCTGGTGTGACGAAAGCGGGGCACCCTGGGTCACAGGATGCCCCGCCGGGGGTTCAGCTACGCTCAGCCGCGCGGCTTCTCCTTGAGTTCGATCGTCTCGATCTCGTCGCCGATCTGGATGTCGTTGAACTTGCCGAGACCGATACCGGCCTCGAAGTCCGTACGGACCTCGGTGACGTCGTCTTTGAAACGACGCAGCGACTCGATCGCGAGATTGTCGCCGACCACGACGCCGTCGCGGATGACCCGCGCCTTGGCGTTCCTCGTGATCGTGCCGGAGCGCACGATGACACCCGCGATGTTGCCGAACTTGGAGGAACGGAAGATCTCGCGGATCTCGGCCACACCCGACTGAACCTCTTCGAACTCGGGCTTGAGCATGCCCTTGAGCGAGTTCTCGATGTCTTCGAGCGCGTTGTAGATGACCGAGTAGAACCGCACATCCACACCCTCGCGGGCCGCACGTTCGCGGGCCTTCGGGTCGGGGCGCACGTTGAACCCGATGATGATCGCGTTGTCGATCGTCGCCAGGTCGACATCGGATGCCGTGACGGCACCCACACCGCGGTGGATGATGCGCAGCTGCACCGAGTCGTCGACCTCGATCTTGAGCAGCGACTCCTCGAGTGCTTCGACAGCACCGGAGACGTCACCCTTGATGATGAGGTTGAGCGACTCGACCTTGCCCTCTTCGAGAGCCTTGGTGAAGTCTTCGAGCGAGATGCGCTTGCGGGCACGGGCCAGCAGGGCGTTGCGCTCGACGGCTTCGCGCTTCTCGGCGATCTGGCGGGCGGTGCGGTCCTCTTCGATGACGAGGAAGGTGTCACCGGCGCGGGGCACCGACGACAGACCCTGCACCTGCACGGGGCGGGAGGGCGTTGCGGCCTGAACCGCGACACCGTTCTCGTCGTGCATGGCACGCACGCGGCCGTAGGCGGTGCCTGCGACGATCGCGTCTCCGACCTTCAGCGTTCCCGACTGGATGAGCACGGTCGCAACCGCACCACGGCCCTTGTCGAGCTTCGCCTCGATGGCGACACCACGGGCATCCTTGTTCGGGTTGGCCCGCAGGTCGAGACCCGCGTCTGCGGTGAGCAGAACGGCGTCGAGCAGCCGGTCGATGTTGACGTTGTTGCGCGCCGACACGTCGACGAACATGACGTCTCCGCCGTACTCCTCGGCGACCAGCCCGAACTCGGTGAGCTGCTGGCGCACCTTGGCCGGGTTGGCACCCGCGACGTCGATCTTGTTGACCGCGACCACGATCGGCACGTTGGCCGCCTGGGCGTGGTTCAGCGCCTCGATCGTCTGCGGCATGATGCCGTCGTCTGCCGCCACCACGAGAACCGCGATGTCGGTGACCTGCGCACCACGGGCACGCATGGCGGTGAACGCCTCGTGGCCGGGGGTGTCGATGAAGGTGATGGCGCGATCGATGCCCTCGTGCTCGGTGACGACCTGGTAGGCACCGATGTGCTGGGTGATGCCACCCGCCTCACCGGCGACGACATTCGCGTTGCGGATGGCGTCGAGCAGCCGGGTCTTACCGTGGTCGACGTGACCCATGACGGTGACGACCGGCGGGCGGATCTCGAGCTCTTCATCGGTCTCGTCGGCGAGTTCCTCGTCGATGTCGATGTCGAAGCCGAGCAACAGCTCGCGGTCCTCGTCTTCGGGCGAGACCATCTGGATCTTGTAGCCGAGCTCCTCACCGAGCACACCGAAGGTGGCCTCGTCGAGCGACTCGGTCGCCGTCGCCATCTCACCGAGGTGGAACAGCACGGTCACCAGGTTGCCCGGGCTCGCGTCGATCTTGTCGGCGAAGTCGGTGATGGATGCACCGCGGCGCAGGCGCACCACGGTCGACCCGTCGCCGCGGGGCACACTGACGCCACCGAGCGAGGGGGCTTCCCTCAGTTCGAACTCTGCTCTCTTCGTACGCTTCGACTTGCGCGCCTTGGCACGACCGCCGCCACGACCGAAGGCACCTGCGGTACCACCGCCGGGACCACGGCCACGACCGCCGGCACCACCCGCGGGGCGCGGAGCGCCGAACGTGTTGCCGGGTGCAGCACCGGGAGCGCCACCGGGACGGAACCCGCCGGCACCGGCCGGGCGAGCACCACCCGCGCCGCCGGGGCGGAAGCCACCGGCACCTGCGGGGCGCGTGCCGAAGCCGCCGGGGCGGTTGCCCTGGCCTGCACCACCCGGGCGCGGAGCACCGGGGCGGGGTGCGCCCGGGCGCGGGGCGCCGGGGCGGGGGATGTTGCTGGGCGTCGCGCCACCGGCAGCAGGAGCACCGGGACGGGCGCCCGCAGCGGGCGCCGCACCCATGCCCTGCGACGAGGCGAACGGGTTGTTGCCCGGGCGCGGGGCGCCGGGGCGCTGCATGCCCTGCGACGAGGCGAAGGGATTGTTGCCCGGGCGGGGGCCGCCGGGGCGCGGGATGCTGCCGGGGCGAGGTGCGTCGCCACCCGCGGCAGGCGTACCTGCCGAGGCGGTTGCGTCGCCCGAAGCGGAACCCGAGCCGGCGGTCGTCGCGGGCGCACTCGGTGCGGCGCTCGACGACGGGGTAGCGGAGCCGCCGGCGGGTGCCGCGTCAGCGGCCGGAGCCTCAGCCGAGGCAGCCGGGGCGGGCGAAGGGATAGCGGTGCGCGACGACTGGCTCTTCGGCGGAACCATGGCGCCTGAGCGACCCGGGCTGGCCGGGGTGCGCGGAGCCTGGTCGCTCGAGGAGCTGCCACCCGCCGTCGGGGTGGCGGGCGTCGTCGACACGGGTGCCGACGGGGCCGCGGGGGCCGGCGCCTTGGGTGCAGCGGGGCCGGGACGGCCGCCACCCGGGCGTGCGGCTGTCGCCGTAGCCGTGGATGCACCGCTGCCGGTGCTGCTGCTGCCGGCTGCTGCACCGGCGGCGCTCGCTCCGGCGGGTGCCTTCGCGCTTTCGGCCTGCAGCGCCTCTTTCAGGCGCCGGGCGACCGGGGGTTCGATGCTGGACGACGGGCCCTTGACGAACTGGCCCATCTCTTTGAGCTTGGCCAGGGCGACCTTGCTGTCGACGCCGAGTTCGCTTGCGATCTCGTGTACGCGTGGTTTTGCCACAATTCTCCTTGTTCGGGCCGTGACCCCGAACAGGGACGGCCTCAATTACGTGCGGAACTCATTTCGAGCCGCTCATCAGTTGGTGCTCATTAGTCGTTCACAGTGGCGTTCAGCCTTGTCTCTAGTTCGGACATGTCGAGTTGCTTCTCAGTACGCAGCGCCCGGCCGAAGGCCCGACGCTTCACGGCGTTCTGAAAACACTGTGTGGTCTCGTGCAGATACGCACCGCGCCCGGGCATCACAGCGCCGTCATCGACGACAAGCTGGGAGTTCTGGGCCACCACCCTCAGAAGGGAGGATTTCTCGGCGCGTGCTCGGCATCCGACGCACGTTCTTACAGGCTCCATCCTAACACCGCCCCCCGACACCCGACCTGTTGCGGCTCGGGCATGGCGGGCATCCGGATGCTCGTGCTAGTCATCCTCGAGGATGGAGTCGGGCTGGATGTCGATCTTCGCCCCGGTGAGCTTCGCGGCCAGACGGGCGTTCTGCCCCTCCTTGCCGATCGCCAGCGACAGCTGGTAGTCGGGAACGAGCGCGCGCACGGCCTTCAGCGACGCATCGATCACGAACGAACTCGTCACCTTGGCCGGTGACAGCGCGTTGGCGACGAACGTCGGCAGGTCTTCGGAGTAGTCGACGATGTCGATCTTCTCGTTGCCGAGCTCGTTGGTCACCGCTCGCACCCGCTGGCCGAGTTCGCCGATGCAGGCGCCCTTGGCGTTGATGCCGGGTTCGGTCGCCCGCACCGCGATCTTGGTGCGGTGGCCCGCCTCGCGGGCCAGCGACACGATCTCGACGACGCCGCTCGCGATCTCGGGCACCTCGAGCGCGAAGAGCTTGCGCACGAGGGAGGGGTGCGTACGCGACACGGTGATCTGCGGGCCCTTCAGCCCGCGGCCGACGGCGGTCACGTAGACCCGGATGCGGTTGCCGTGCGTGTACGTCTCGCCCGCGACCTGCTCCTCGGGCGGCATGATCGCCTCGACGGTGCCGAGGTCGACGTGGATCATACGCGGGTTCGGACCCTGCTGGATGACGCCGGCGACGATGTCGCCCTCGCGCCCCTTGAACTCGCCGAGAACGGCGTCGTCGGCGATGTCGCGCAGGCGCTGGTTGATGACCTGCTTCGCCGCGAAGGCGGCGATGCGGCCGAAGTCGCTCGGGTTGTCTTCGCTCTCGCCGATCAGGACGCCGTCTTCGTCGAGTTCGGGCACGAAGATGCTGACGTGACCGGTCTTACGGTCGAGGTGCACACGGGCCTTCGCGGCCTCGCCGGCCGGAGCAGCGTGCTCGGCCTGGTCGGTGTGCTTCAGGTAGGCGGTCAGAATCGCCTGCTCGATGATCTGCACGAGCTCGTCGAAGGGAATCTCTCGTTCGCGTTCCATGAGCTTGAGCACGCTGAGGTCGATATCCACGGCCGGCCTCCTTTTCTGACGTATTCAGTTTCGGTGAATCAGACCGCGCGGTGGCCCGGTCCAGCTTTCTAGGATAGCCGATCCCCCGGTGCCGTGGCGTACCACTGGCGAAGCCGGGCGAGCCCGTCGTCGAGGCCGATCGTCGGCTGCCAGGCGAGCAGAGCGCGCGTGCGGCGCTGGTCGTACCAGTGCGATGTCGAGAGCTGCTCCGCCAGGAAGCGGGTCATCGGTGGCTCGTCGCGGCCGGGCCGTACGGCCCAGATCCGCTCGATCAGGCCGCCTGCCTCCCGCGCGATCGACGCCGGAACGCTCCACGCCGGGGCGGGAACGCCGGCGGCCGCACAGATGCCGGCGAGCAGTTCGGCGACGGTGCGCGGCTCGCCGTTGGTCACCACGAACGACTCGCCGTGCGCGCCCGGTGCCTCCGCCCGGTCGAGCGCAGCGACGATCGCCGACGCTGCGTTGTCGACGTAGGTCGTGTCGATGAGGGCGAGGCCTCCGCCGAGCAGTGGCAGGCGCCGACGGCTCGCCCGGTCGACGATGCGCTCGATGAGTTGGGTGTCACCCGGGCCCCAGACGATGTGCGGGCGCACCGCCACCACGCTGAAGCCGGGGCGGTCCGCCGCCAGCGCGATCAGCTCGGCGGCAGCCTTCGAGCGGGCGTACTCGCCCCTGGCCCGCGCGGGGTCGGCGGGCAGGGCGTCGTCTCCCGTGATCGAGAGCCCGGCGTGCGCGACAGAGGGCGACGACACCATCACGAAGCGTGCGGCTCCCGCGCGCTCGGCGGCCTCCACGAGAGAACGGGTGCCCTCCACGTTCACGGCGTCGAACTCCTCGGGGCGCCCGGCGAACGACACCTTGGCAGCGAGATGGATGACCGCCCCGACACCTTCGACGGCGGCCGTCACGGCGCCGGGGTCGGTGATGCTCCCCCGGGCATCCACCGCCCTCTCGACGCCCGAGACACCGCGCTGGAACGTGCGCACCTCGTGACCGGCCGCGAGCACACCGCGGGCGACGGCGCGGCCGAGCAGCTCGGCCGCGCCGTTGCCCGCGGGGTGCGCGCGGCCGGACGCGAGGTGCGCACGTTGCAGCGCGGTGTGTCGGGCGTCGACAGCGCGGTG
>NZ_PSTT01000135.1 GCF_002931235.1 Subtercola sp. Z020
GTCAGCGGGCGGGCAAAACGGGCGGGGTCAGGCCGGGCGGCGGCGGGCGCGCAGAACGACGTCGCGGGTGTGGTGCGCGCCCGCGCCGGAGGCGACGCTGCGGGGCCGCGTCTCGTCGACCTCGACCAGCCAGTCGGGGCCGAGCAGTGCGGCGACGTCGGCCGGCGTGACGTAGTCCGACGGGTCGTACCCGTGGGCGTGGGCCTCCTCGGCGGTCGGCGCGGGGTGGTGCACCACGAGCAGCGTGCCGCCGGGCGCGACCGCGTCGATCAGCGCATGTTCCGCCTCGCGGCCCTCGGTCGTCAGCAGCGCGGGATACTGCGCCGTGACGAGGTCGAACGAGGCATCCAGAGCCGCTTCGACCAGCCCCGAATGCAGCCAGGCCACCTCGAGCCCCCGCGCGCGGGCCTCGGCCGCGGCCCGATCGAGTGCGACCTGCGAGACGTCGAGCGCCGTCACCTGCCACCCGCGTTCGGCGAGCCACAGAGCATCCGCACCCTCGCCGGAGCCCACATCGAGCACACGGCCCGCCGGCAGCGACGCGACCTCGGCGACCAGCGCCCCGTTCGGTTCGCCGCTCCAGAGCTGGCCGCGGTCGGCGTAGCGCTCATCCCACACCGCCTGCACTGACTCGGGGTCACGAGGCGTGTGGATGTCGCGGGCGCCGCCCGGCGAACGGTCTTCGTGTTGGTGCATGCTGCCAGCTTGCCGGGTCGACGGGTGCGGGCGCCAGTCGCCGCCCGGGGTTCGAGTCGCTTTGCCGCTGTCGGCGCCGTCTGATACTTTGGGCCCTATTGATCGGCCCGGACCCCGCCGAATCGGTTCAGCGTCGTGCGCGAACCGTCGGACGATGTGGGGCCGGTCGATGCGGGAACAGCCCGCCTCCTCCGCCTCTGCGTGCTCTGCCGCCACCGCCGACGCTCCTCATGCGTCGGCACCACATCCCCGAGGGTGCCGGCAGGTCCGACAGCCCACCTCGGCAGTTCCCGTCGGACCGCGGCGGCCCGGTCCCCCACCGGGCCGCCGCACCTCCCGCGTGCGCGCGGCCGACATCCCTGCCTGCGCACCGCCTCGCGGTTCAGATTGTTGCCGGCACAGTCAGGTTCTCCGATTCGGGCCCCACCAGGAGATCGACAAGGCCGGTATTGATGAATATCCGTTCGCGGCCCGCCCGCATGTCTCGAAGCGCTCCCCGTTCCACGAGACCGTTCAACCAGTTTGTGGCCGTCGGGCGTGAGACCCAGCATCGCTGAACCACGTTGGCGATACGGCAGTACGGCTGCTCGAAGAGCACAGCAAGGAGGTCCGCATTGGCGCCCGATGTCACGATCCGGATCGTCGCAAGCATGTCCTCCTGCTGGGCCTGGATCCGGTCGATCTTGGCGATCGTACTCAGGGCCGTCGCCCGGATGCCTTCGAGCATGAAGAGAATCCATCCCTCCCAGTTCCCCTCTCGGGCCACCTCGAGCAGAAGCCGGTAGTACTCAGCCTTTCTCTTGATGATGAAGCGCGACAGATACAGAATCGGCTCACTGATCAGCCCGGCATCCATCAGCATGAGTACGTTGACGATGCGGCCCGTGCGGCCATTACCGTCTTCGAAGGGATGGATGGCTTCGAATTGATAGTGCGCCACTGCCATGCTGACCAGTGGATCCATCTCGGTCGATGCGTGGACGAACCGTTCCCAGTTGCCGAGTTTGTCCCGGATGATCGCCTCACCCGTCGGCGGCGTGTAGATGGCAGCGCGGGTCGTCGGATTACCGGTGTAGGTGCCTGGGAGCCTGCGGAGTTCCATTCGACGGTTCTTGACGATCGAACACACCTCAATCGCCGTATTGGCAGAGAGAGGGCGCGCCCTGATCAGGTCAATGCCCGCAAAGAGAGCCGTGCGGTAGCTCAGCGTCTCCTTTGTTGCCGGGTTGCTGGTTCCCGACTCGTCGGCGGCAAACCTGAACAGTTCGTCGGCGGTGGTGACGATGTTCTCGATTTCTGAGCTCGCCTGCGCTTCGAGGAGGGGCAGCGAGTTGATGAGAACCATGGGGTTCGTCATCCGGCGAGCCGCCTGCTCCATCGCTGCCAGAGCCGATCGCGCCCCGATGACCGCTCTCAGCACCGTCTTCGACTCGACGTCCCCGCGTGGCGGAAGATCGGGAAGGCTGTTGTATGGGGCATCCGGCGTCCACGTCATGTGTAAAGAGTTATGACACGTTGCGGCGATGTGTAAAAAAAGCGGCCGAATTTTTACAGATCAGCGAGGCTGGGAGAGCCGAAACCAGGAAAACCCCCGCCGAGGCGAGGGTTTTCGGGTGGTGCGCCCGGAGGGATTCGAACCCCCGGCCTTCTGATCCGTAGTTCTAGGCGCAGCGTTCGCCCGCGTCTCTGGACGTGTCTTCATATGAAAATGATAGTCCTGACGTATCCAGGCATGCCTGCGGATGCCGGAGCGATGGCTATCCCTCTGGCTATTCGGGCCGTGACAAAAACGCGCGCATGGCCGGAGTCAATCGACGGTTTGCGGCGCGTGGAATTCGATGTTTTCGACCAAACCCGTAGGATTCTTAGTATCGAGTGGCACCGCCACGAAGTCTTCTTGGGAGTGTGCCGTGGTCCTTATCCAGCCCAAGCGCACTCTGGGCTACAGCCCTCTGCGCTACCCAGGCGGAAAAAGCTCCCTCACAGACTTCCTCCTAAAGGTTCTTGACCACAACTTCGAGAAACCTGCCAAGTACGTAGAGCCATTCGCGGGCGGCGCGGGAGCAGCAATAGCTCTGCTACTCCAAGGGCGAGTTTCGAGCATCGTCGTGAACGATCTCGATCCGGCCATCTGGTCGCTATGGCACTCGATTGTCAACGACGGAGAACGGTTTCGTACGCTCGTCAGAGAAACAGAGGTAACCCTCGATGAGTGGCGGACACAGCGCGAAATCTATGCTTCAAAAGATGTTACAGACCCGCTGACGCTGGGCTTTTCCGCCTTCTTTCTTAATCGGACAAGCCGTTCGGGCGTGATGAACGCCGGAGTGATCGGCGGACAAGCCCAATCTGGGACGTACCGAATCGATGCGAGATACAACAAGCCATCACTGCTACATATGATGCTGAAAATCGCGGAGCGAAAAGATTCAATCGAGGTCCGCAATGCAGACGGGCTGGAAATAATTACAGAGTTCGCGGACACTCCCGAGACACTGATTTATGCCGACCCGCCCTATTTTGATAAGGGCAGCTACCTGTATATGAACTCCTTTACAGCCGCGCAGCATGAGGCCTTGGCCTCGGCGCTAAATGAGCGCGCCGCTAGTAAATGGATCTTGACTTATGACAACGTGCCTGTGATTAGAGATCTCTACTCGGCGCGCCAACAACAGGTGTTCTCGCTTTATTATTCGGCTCATAATCCCGGCATTATGAACGAACTAATGGTGTTCTCAGACGGACTCGCGACCGACTTCTAGGCCGCCAGCTTTTCGGCATCAATACGCCACCGAAAGAGTGCTACGAGTTTCTCCTTCACTACGTCTTGGACCATAGCTCCCGACTTGAGACGGCTATAGCTTTGCGCCGCTAGATCAGTCATCCGCAGCCGATCAATGACCAGACCAAATATTCGTTCGTCACGGATCGCTTCCGAACGAGCCAGTGCGTCAAATGACTGGCTTTTCTTGGGCTTGCACTCGTCATGAAGCGGGAATGGAATAAACATCGACTGCAGAAAGTCACGTGACGGTGTCACGGAGAACCATTCGGTGAAGTACGGGTCTATGTATGAACGTAGAGGCTTTGTCCTCCAGTTCTTACCGGAAGCTACCTGCCCATAGAGGACGATTGAACCCGGGCTGCGCCCGACGAAGGGCTTCCACACAACCAGATCGACGGTTCCGTCTTTCGCCCACGCTGAGTTCCAGGCTGGAGCTTTCGTATGCAACTCTCCGAGATCCATCTGACTCGATAGCTCGGTAAGAGCATCTCGGAGCGAAACGGTCTTATCTGGCCGAGGCCACCCCATCCAATAGGCTTTCCCGCCGAGAATCTCCGGGGCCACGAGAAAAGCGAGAAGCTGGAAATGCTCCGCCATAGCCTTGTACGACTTCGATAAATTGTGCAGCGAGAGATAGTCGAATTTGATGGCTGAGACCAGAAGACAGGCTACATAGGTATATTGCGCGAAGCGCCTCTGCCCGCTTTTAGCCGGGCTATACAGAAGCTTCCACGAAGTTCCGCGCCCGCTGATGTGAAATGGATAGTTCTCGCCTAAGACGGCAATTCTGTACTCAAGCTCGCTCAGGGCACGATCAGCCAGATTCTCAAGGCGCTCATCCAGAATGTACCGAGACCCGGCACCGTCGATCTCATCCTCTTCATCGTCGCCCAGATCTTCGTCTTCCGCATCAAACGCTGGCTCATCGAGAGAAGCCGTTGCACGGATGAATTGCTCTCTGGTCTGCGAGTGATTCGTTGCCGAAAGAGCCGAAAGCTCAATCCAATCAGCCAGCCTGCTGCGACTATCGGTCGCAGAATAGGCATTAATCGTCATTGGCATCCTCGGCGATTCCAGCCTTGACAGTTGAACTCAGCACCCTCGCGGACCGGCTAATGCTTTCGGTTACTCCCACGAGTGCAGGATCGCCGTCGTAGCTTCCGCTCAACCTCAGCGCTTCTTCAACATCCTGAACAAGCTTGTAAACCAATGCTGAGAACTTGGTGGTCTTGTCCTCGGCTATGTCGTATGCCCGATCCAGGTTCCGAGTCGCCTCCAGCGTGGCCAGAGCGGACTTGTTTCCGAGAACCTGAACAAGATGACCAAGATCAGGATTCTGACTTTGAATGACTGCTGGTTCATCTTTTTGGCCGTAAAGCCATGACGTGAACCGCCCGAGTTCAGCCAAACTTGCCCTCGGTACTGGGTCTTTACCTAGCAGGCCTTCTGAAACGTCGGGAAGCCCAAGGTATTCGCGAGTGGCGGGACGAGATATTGCGGTGTATAGATGTGAGAACGCGAAAGTCCGCCTAGAAATTGCCTCTCGATCAAAACCATTCGCCTCGGCTTGTTGCAGCACCTTCCAGCCATTTACCAAACGACTGATGGTGTTGTGATTGTCACCCAGGCGTTGGCTGACCGTGTTGATTTCTCCGTCGTCATCCAACCACTGGGCCGCATACTTGGCTTTGGCAAGAGAGTCCCACTTGAACGCACCGTTGATGTGCTTGAAGCCGATAAAGTCTCTAGCCTCGCGGGGATGATCGACAAAGCGTATTCTCACCTCGTCTGGCTTCGCATTAGCGTGAAGCGGTTCAGGGATTGCAACACCGAGAGACTTTGCCAGATCCGGATCAGCGATCAACCTTAGCGCCGCCAGCCGTCGGTTGCCCTCTAGGACAACGTTCTCGCCACGCAACACAATGAGCGGTTCGTAGTCGTACCATCCGGACGTAGCAATCGACTGTACAAGTTCTGATACGTCCGCATGATCTGCGAGATACTGGACGGCCTCAGATTGGTCCAAGAATTCTGCATCCGGCATTCGTGGATTTTTTAGATCGAGATTCAACTCGCCTGGATCAATGGCTACGTCTTCGTTCAACATTTCCTCGCTTCGTTGACAGACATTCCTCGGAGCTTACCGAGTTAGACGACTATTGAAGTGCATACAGTGCAGCCCCGATGCGCCCTCCCCTTGGCAATCAAGCTACAGAGCCGAGGCACCTAGCTGTACCTGGCCGTGACGTTGGTCACATGCGGTTGATGGGTGTGGTTCCGATGCCGGTGTGGTTGCGTTCAGTGTTGTAGTAGTTCAGCCAAGGGGCAAGTGCGTCGGCTCGTTCGGTGTTGC
>NZ_PSTT01000112.1 GCF_002931235.1 Subtercola sp. Z020
CACCTGCCCCGCTCCCGGATCGACGTTTCCGAGGATGACGCGGCACATGCACCCGTATGCCACCCCATCTCCGCTCACCTGCTCGCTTACGCACTCAAGACCCCAGCTCAGCACCGAGGTCGCCCCACCCGCACCAGCCACCACCACCCGCCACACCGCTTGGAGTCTCCGATGACCGACAACGCCAGCACTGCCACCCCGCCTTCCGCCAGCGCGACGGCGACGGGAGCCGCGAGCGGCTCGGCCGCCCCCGCCGACACAGACACCGCCGCTGACACAGCCACCGCCGCTGCAACCGCTGCCGCTGCCGGCGCCGATACCGTCGACGTGCAGGCGATCGCGGCCCGCGCCTCGGCCGCGGCCCGCCCCTTCGCGCAGACGGCACCCCGCGAACGCGCCCGCGCGCTGGTCGCGGTCGCCGACGCCCTCGCCGCGGCGAGCGACGAGCTCATCGAGACCGCGATGGACGAGACCGGCCTCGCCCGGCCGCGCCTCACCGGCGAGCTCAAGCGAACGGTCGTGCAGCTGAAACTGTTCGCCGAGACCATCGTCGACGGCGCCTACCTCGACGCCCGCATCGACCCCGCCGACCCCGACTTCGTGCTCGGCCCGCGCCCCGACCTCCGGCGCACGCTGGTTCCGGTCGGGCCGGTGCTGAACTTCGCCGGCAGCAACTTCCCGTTCGCGTTCTCGGTCGCGGGCGGCGACACCGCCGCGGCACTGGCCGCCGGGTGCCCGATCATCGTGAAGGGGCACCCCGGGCATCCGGAGCTCTCGAAGCGCACCGCCGCCATCGTCACGGCCGCGCTCGCCTCAGCGGGCATGCCCGACGGCGTGTTCCAGCTCGCACTCGGGCAGGAGGCGGGCGTCACGCTGCTGAAAGACGAACGCATCCGCGCGGGCTCCTTCACGGGCTCGCTCCGCGCCGGCCGCATGCTCGCCGACATCGCCGCGGCCCGGCCCCGCCCGATCCCGTTCTTCGGCGAGCTCGGCAGCGTCAACCCGGTCTTCGTGTTCCCCTCCGCCACCGCAGATGCGGCCGCCATCGGCGCCGGTTTCGCGGCGAGCATCTCGGGCTCTGCGGGCCAGCTCTGCACGAAACCGGGCTTTCTCTTCGTGCCGGCGGATGCCGCCACCGAACTCACCGCGTCAATCGCCGCCGCGGTCGCCGATGTTCCCGAGCACCGGATGCTGAACCCGCAGATCGCGTCGGGCTTCTCGTCGCGGCAGCACACGGTGCTGGCCGTCGAGGGCGTCAGCACGGTCGTCGACGGCGCGCTGCGCACGGACGGCGAGCAGCAGGCCTGGGTGACGCCGACCGTCGCGAGCACCACGGTCGCCGCACTCGCCGCTGCCGGATCGGCGGTGCTCGACGAGGCCTTCGGCCCGCTGTCGGTGGTGGTCGCCTACGACGACGTCTCCGAGCTCACGGCACTGGCGGCAGAACTCTTCCCCGGCAACCTCACCGCCACCGTCTTCGTCGGCGAGGGCGACGCCTCGCCCGTGGTCGAGGAGTTCGTGGCGACGCTGAGCGAGACGAGCGGTCGCGTGCTGTTCGGCGGCTGGCCCACGGGCGTGGCCGTCACCCCGGCGATGCAGCACGGCGGACCGTACCCGGCCACGACGAGCGACAGCGGAACCTCGGTCGGTTCGGCGGCCATCACCCGCTTCCTCCGCGCGGTCACGTACCAGGACGCCCCCGAAGCGCTCCTGCCGCCGCAGCTGCGCGACGACAACCCGTGGAACGTGCCCCAGCGCATCGCGCCCGCCGGCGACTCCGCCGCCTGGGGCCAGCTGCGCTGACCCCGCGCGGACTCCCCGCCGACGCCCGGCCCTGCCGAGCCCCGCCCGGCCCCGCCGAGCCCGCCCGGCTGCACCCGGCTGCTCCGCCCCTGCGCATTCTGGAATAACCATTCGGACTTCGCTGAGCCGATGCGGCGCGAATACGGCGTCGATGTGGCTGAGCGGTGTCCGGGTGGACGGGCGGCGTGGCCGGCGCGCAGCGGGCGCACAGCGCCGGCGGGCGCGCAGTGCGGCCGGGCGGCCGCCCGGCCGCACGCGGAGGGCGCACAATGGGGGGATGGACGCGACCGAAGCCCTCGACGAAATCGCCTTCCGGCTTGAGACCGAGAGGGCGCCCCAGTTCAAGGTGCAGGCGTTCCGCAAGGCCTCCGCCACCGTCGGCGCCTGGAGCACCGACGAACTGCGGGCCCGTGCCGCCGACGGCCGGCTGAAGGCCACGAAGGGCATCGGTGCCAGCACCCTCGAGGTCATCCTCCAGGCGCTCGACGGCGGCATACCCGACCGGCTCGCGAAGCTCCGGAGCGCCGAGACCAGCCCGCTCACCGAGAGCGGCCGCGAGCTGCGGCCGCAGATCCGCGGTGACCTGCACGCGCACAGCGACTGGTCCGACGGCACCACACCCATCCCGCAGATGGTCGCCGCCGCGATCTCGCTCGGCCGCGAGTACCTCGCCCTCACCGACCACTCCCCGAACCTCACGGTCGCCCATGGGCTCACCGCCGAGCGGCTCGAGCAGCAGCTCGCCGAGATCGAGGGGCTCCGCGAGGTTCTCGAGAGCCGGGGTGCCGGGCTCCGGCTGCTGACCGGCATCGAGGTCGACATTCTCGACGACGGCACCCTCGACCAGCGGCCCGAACTGCTCGGCCGGCTCGACATCGTCGTGGCGAGCATCCATTCTCACCTTCGCGCAGACGCGCGAACGATGACCGAACGGATGCTCGGGGCGATCACCGACGAGCGGACCACGATCCTCGGCCACTGCACGGGCCGCCTCGTGGAGGGCTCACGCGGCACCCGCCCGCCTTCGGAGTTCGACGCCGAACGCATCTTCGCCGCCTGCGCCGAGAACGACGTCGCCGTCGAGATCAACGCACGGCCCGAGCGGCAGGATCCGCCCGACGAGCTCATCGCCCTCGCCCTCGAGGCCGGCTGCCTGTTCAGCATCGACTCCGACGCGCACGCCCCCGGCCAGCTGGCGCTGCTCGACTACGGCATCGAGCGGGCGGCGCTCTGCGGCGTGCCGGCCGAGCGCATCATCACGACGTGGCCGGTGGAGCGACTGCTCGACTGGGCGCACTGAGCGGCACCAGTGCGAACAGAATGACCCAGAGCAGCGCGGCCGTCGCGGCGGTCAGTTCGAACCAGCCACCGAGGTCGACGTGGAAGCGGAACACCGAGAACAGGCCGCCGGTCGCCGAGGCGAACAAGATGAGCGCTCCACAACCGACCGACAGCGCGAACAGCGACCGCAGGCTGTGCGCCCAGGCGGCTTGGATGATCGCCAGCCCGACCGCGGCGAAACCGAGCGTCGCCGCCGAGGTGTGAACCAGGTCGTTCACCGTCGATCCGTCGGTGAACGGCACCGGGCAGCCCGGCGTGCACGTCACGCGCGAGGCGAGCGCGATCGACGCGCAGGCGAACAGCAGCGTCGCGGTGATGCTCCAGGCGCCGAGCACGCGCACCCGGGCCCGGATGCCCGACCGACCGAGGGCCACGAGGCCGCCGCCGAAGGCGATGACGAGCAACGCCGAGTTGAAGAGCAGGGGAGTGGGGGCATCCGGAGCACCCATCTCGCTGAGGTAGACGTTGGTCGGCGACGACAGCCGGGTCGCCCAGATCGTGATGACCCCGACGGCCAGGAGCAGGGCGCCGACCAGTCGGAGTGACAGGGCGCCCGCGGGTGGGATGGCGGGCCCCCGGAATGCGGAGAACCCCGGCGACAGTGTTCGTCGCCGGGGTTCCATGGCAGTAGCTTACGCGGAGACGTCGCCTCGCCAGGCGCCGTCGGGCGAGCCCTTCGACTCGATGTACTCCTTGAAGTTCTTCAGGTCTTTCTTCACGGCGTGGTTGTCAGCACCGAGGGCTCCGCCGAGCTTCTCGAGGAAGCCCTGGGCCTCCCAGTCGAGCTGGACGGTGACGCGGCTCTCGGTGTCGCTCAGCTTGTGGAAGGTGACGACGCCGGCGTGGTCGACCTCGCCGCCGGTGCTGTTCCACGCGACGCGCTCGTCGGGGTGCTGCTCGGTGATGTTCGCTTCGAACGTCTTCTCGACGGGGCCGACCTTGACGGTCCAGACGGTGAGCGTCTCGGTCTCCTGCTTGATGGACTCGACCTCATCGAGGAATTTGGGGAACTCCTCGAACTGGGTCCACTGGTTGTAGGCGACGCTGACAGGAACGTTGACGTCGACGGTTTCGATGACCTGGGGCATTTCGGATGACTCCTTCAAATGTTCGTGATTCCGACCGGTTCCGGCGGAGGCAACACGTCGACGTTACGACGAGTCGGCAACCCCCGGCCAGCCCCTCGCTTTTGCCGCGAAACCTGCTAGGAGGGCGTTCAGGGAACACCCAGACGAGTGGAGTGCGATGATGGAGACATGAACGAAATCACTGTCTCCGAGCTGGCCGCCGTCACCGCTCCGACCATCATCGATGTGCGCGAACCCGACGAGTTCGCTGGAGGGCACGTGCCCGGCGCGGTGAACGTTCCGCTGGGTCAGCTGCAGGGCAGCGAACTGCCCGAGGGGCCGGTCTACGTGATCTGCGAGCTCGGTGGCCGCAGCGCCCGGGCGACCCAGTACCTCACGGGCCAGGGCGTCGACGCGACGAACGTCGAGGGCGGCACAGCGGCCTGGCGCGAGGCGGGCCTCGCCACGACCACCGAGTAGTCGGGCGGGCCCGCCGGCGGCGGAGCTACTGGCCGATCGCCGAAGGGGCGGATGCCGAACCCGCCTTGAGCGCGGCCAGCCGTGCATCGACCTCGGTGAGTTCGCCGAGGTCGTCGAGCTGGTCGAACTGCGCGTCGAGGCTGGAGGCAGCGAGTTCGCTCGCACCCCGCACCTTCGCCTCTTCGCGGCGGATCTTGTCTTCGAAGCGGCCGACCTCGCTGGTCGGGTCGAGGATGTCGATGCTCTTCACCGCGTCCATCACCTGCGACTGGGCGGCGGCGCTCTTCGACCGGGCGACGAGTTCGCTGCGCTTGGACTTCAGCTGCTCGAGCTTCTGCTTCATCGTGTTCAGGCCGGTCTTCAGCTTGTCGACGATCTCGGTCTGCGAGGCGATCTGGGGCTCAGCATCCTTCGCCTCGTTCTCCGACTGGATCTGGCGCTGCAGGGCGATCTTCGCCAGCGCGTCGAACTTGTCGGCGTCGGCAGCCGTGCCCTCGCCGCCCGCGGCGCGGTACTCGTCGGCCTTGCGGCTTGCGGCCAGGGCCTTCTGCCCCCAGCTCTCGGCGGCCGCCAGGTCTTCGCGGTGGTCGTCTTCGGCGAGGCGCAGGTTGCCGATCGTCTCGGCGATGGCACTCTCTGCATCGGCGATGCTGTTGGTGTAGTCGCGCACCATCTGGTCGAGCATCTTCTCCGGGTCTTCGGCGGAGTCGATGAGGGCGTTGATGTTCGCCTTCGTGAGCTGGGCGATGCGACCGAAAATGGACTGTTTTGCCATGGTTCCTTCTCTTTCTCTTCGAGCTGACTGTCGGTTGTCTCTGGACGTCTGGTGTCTGGATGCCTGAATGTGTGCCTGCGGGGTCAGAACCGGCCGCCGCCGCGCCTCGAGCGGGTGCCGCCGCCGCCGAAGCTGCCGGCGCTCCGCCCGCCGAACGAGCCGCCGCCGCCACGACTGCGGCTGCCGCCGCCCCCACCGCTGAAGCCGCCGCCCCCGCCGAAGAGGCCTCCGCC
>NZ_PSTT01000136.1 GCF_002931235.1 Subtercola sp. Z020
GGGTCCGGCGGTGTCCTACTCTCCCACAAGGTCTCCCTTGCAGTACCATCGGCGCTGCGAGTCTTAGCTTCCGGGTTCGGAATGTTGCCGGGCGTTTCCCTCGCGCTATGGCCGCCGAAACAGGTTCGACGTGTTTACGGTCTACTGGTGTTTACGGAAGTTGTTAGCTTCAGTGTTCAGTTGTGTGTTGTGTCCCCACACGGGGTGGGGGGTTGCCCGACCGTATGTCGGGAACCACAGAGTGGACGCGAGTGTCATTGTTGCGCAAAGTCTTTCCACCACCCCTGGGGGGTGGGGGGAATGTATGAAGTTGTCGGCTTATTAGTACAGGTCAGCTCCACACCTCGTTAGTTGGTGCTTCCACATCCTGCCTATCAACCCAGTAGTCTCCTGGGAGCCTCTCACCATGAATGGTATGGAAATCTCATCTCGAAGCCGGCTTCCCGCTTAGATGCTTTCAGCGGTTATCCGTTCCGAACGTAGCTAATCAGCGGTGCACTTGGCAGTACAACTGACACACCAGAGGTTCGTCCATCCCGGTCCTCTCGTACTAGGGATAGCTCTTCTCAAATTTCCTGCGCGCGCAGAGGATAGGGACCGAACTGTCTCACGACGTTCTAAACCCAGCTCGCGTACCGCTTTAATGGGCGAACAGCCCAACCCTTGGGACCTACTCCAGCCCCAGGATGCGACGAGCCGACATCGAGGTGCCAAACCATGCCGTCGATATGGACTCTTGGGCAAGATCAGCCTGTTATCCCCGAGGTACCTTTTATCCGTTGAGCGACAGCGCTTCCACAAGCCACTGCCGGATCACTAGTCCCGACTTTCGTCCCTGCTCGACTTGTCAGTCTCACAGTCAAGCTCCCTTGTGCACTTACACTCGCCACCTGATTGCCAACCAGGTTGAGGGAACCTTTGGGCGCCTCCGTTACTCTTTAGGAGGCAACCGCCCCAGTTAAACTACCCACCATGCACTGTCCCAGAACCGGATTACGGTTCGTAGTTAGATATCCAGAGTGACCAGAGTGGTATTTCAACAATGACTCCACGAGCACTAGCGTGCCCGCTTCACAGTCTCCCACCTATCCTACACAAGCCACACCGAACACCAATACAAAGCTATAGTAAAGGTCACGGGGTCTTTCCGTCCTTCTGCGCGTAACGAGCATCTTTACTCGTAGTGCAATTTCGCCGAGTTCGCGGTTGAGACAGCTGGGAAGTCGTTACGCCATTCGTGCAGGTCGGAACTTACCCGACAAGGAATTTCGCTACCTTAGGATGGTTATAGTTACCACCGCCGTTTACTGGGGCTTAAATTCTGGGCTTCGCCTTGCGGCTAACTCTTCCTCTTAACCTTCCAGCACCGGGCAGGCGTCAGTCCGTATACATCGTCTTGCGACTTGGCACGGACCTGTGTTTTTAGTAAACAGTCGCTTCCCACTGGTCTCTGCGGCCATACATCGCTCCAGGAGTAAATCCCTTCACGACTCCGGCCCCCCTTCTCCCGAAGTTACGGGGGCATTTTGCCGAGTTCCTTAACCACGATTCTCTCGATCTCCTTAGTATTCTCTACCTGATCACCTGAGTCGGTTTGGGGTACGGGCACATGGAACCTCGCGCCGATGCTTTTCTTGGCAGCAGACGATCACTGATTTCCCCACTGAAGGGTACCCATCGAGTCTCAGCCTTATATGAGGGGCGGATTTGCCTACCCCTCGGCCTACATTCTTAGACCGGGACAACCATCGCCCGGCTCAGCTACGTTCCTGCGTCACACCTGTTAATACGCTAACCGCACCACCATAGGGTCACACGCTACGTCCACCCCTCTCACCCCGAAGGGATCGATAAGGTGGGTTTCAGATGTTTAGCATTAGTGGATTGGCTTGGACGGTTCTTCTGCGGTACGGGAATGTCAACCCGTTGTCCATCGACTACGCCTGTCGGCCTCGCCTTAGGTCCCGACTTACCCAGGGCGGATTAGCCTGGCCCTGGAAACCTTGATCTTTCGGAGGACGGGTTTCTCACCCGTCTTTCGCTACTCATGCCTGCATTCTCACTCGTGTGGCCTCCACGGCTGGTTTACACCGCCGCTTCGCTGGCCACACGACGCTCTCCTACCCATCCATACGGCTGGACCACGAAGGCCTGCCAAAAATATAAATGCCACAACTTCGGTGGCGTGCTTGAGCCCCGTTACATTGTCGGCGCGGAATCACTTGACCAGTGAGCTATTACGCACTCTTTCAAGGGTGGCTGCTTCTAAGCCAACCTCCTGGTTGTCTATGCAACTCCACATCCTTTCCCACTTAGCACGCGCTTAGGGACCTTAGATGGTGGTCTGGGTTGTTTCCCTCTCGACGATGAAGCTTATCCCCCACCGTCTCACTGCTGCGCTCTCACTTACCGGCATTCGGAGTTTGGCTAACGTCAGTAACCTTTTGGGGCCCATCGGCTATCCAGTAGCTCTACCTCCGGCAAGAAACACGCAACGCTGCACCTAAATGCATTTCGGAGAGAACCAGCTATCACGAAGTTTGATTGGCCTTTCACCCCTATCCACAGCTCATCCCCTCCATTTTCAACTGAAGTGGGTTCGGTCCTCCACGACGTCTTACCGTCGCTTCAACCTGGCCATGGATAGATCACTTCGCTTCGGGTCTAGAACCAGCGACTCAAACGCTCTATTCGAACTCGCTTTCGCTACGCATTCCCCTCACGGGTTAAGCTCGCCACTGATCACTAACTCGCAGGCTCATTCTTCAAAAGGCACGCCGTCACACCAACAAAGGGCGCTCCGACGGCTTGTAAGCAAACGGTTTCAGGTACTATTTCACTCCCCTCCCGGGGTACTTTTCACCTTTCCCTCACGGTACTTGTTCACTATCGGTCATCTGGGAGTATTTAGGCTTATCAGGTGGTCCTGACAGATTCACGCGGGATTTCTCGGGCCCCGCGATACTTGGGATACTCTCCGAGCCATAACTACATTTCGACTACAGGGCTGGCACCTGCTACGGCTGGGCTTTCAATCCCATTCGTCTATATAGCGCTGTAACTCTCGCAGTACGGCAGTAACTGCTGGAAAGTCCCACAACCCCGACCATGCAACGCCTGCCGGCTATCACACATGATCGGTTTAGCCTGTTCCGGTTTCGCTCGCCACTACTCACGGAATCACTATTGTTTTCTCTTCCTGTGGGTACTGAGATGTTTCACTTCCCCACGTTCCCTCTACCCGCCCTATATATTCAGGCGGGAGTCACCAGGTCACCACGAAGGGCCTGGCGGGGTTTCCCCATTCGGAGACCCTCGGATCACAGCTCTATTATCAGCTCCCCGAGGCTTATCGCAGATTTATACGTCCTTCTTCGGCTCCAGATGCCAAGGCATTCACCGTTTGCTCTTAAAAACTTCAACAAACAAAATCACACAACAAAGACCAATGATTGAACCAACAACCCCAAAAGGGTCATCAATCCGAACATTGATTACCAGCCAACAAACCCACCGTCCCCGAAAGGAAGGTTTTGTTTGCGACTGGAGATGCTCGCGTCCACTGTGTAGTTCTCAAAATACGGGCGGTACCCCAACCCATCCAAGACGAAGCCTCGAACAGGAATGAAGTCCAGAGTTCAACAGTCAACCCACCCACCGCGGTACAAGACCACGACGAATAGGCTGCCCGGTCCCTCAGGACCCAACAGCGTGCACAACACGGCCACCCAAAACGCTCTCTTCCAAACCCGAAGGTCGTACTGACAACATCCCAGGCACTACGTGAATGTCAAATGTTCCACCCATGAGCGCCACCAACAGATAACTTCCGTTGAAATGACTGTCACTGCGATTCCGCTGTATACAGACGGACAGTGAACGTGCTCCTTAGAAAGGAGGTGATCCAGCCGCACCTTCCGGTACGGCTACCTTGTTACGACTTAGTCCTAATCACCGATCCCACCTTCGACAGCTCCCCCCTTACGGTTGGGCCACTGGCTTCGGGTGTTACCGACTTTCATGACTTGACGGGCGGTGTGTACAAGGCCCGGGAACGTATTCACCGCAGCGTTGCTGATCTGCGATTACTAGCGACTCCGACTTCATGAGGTCGAGTTGCAGACCTCAATCCGAACTGAGACCGGCTTTTTGGGATTCGCTCCACCTTACGGTATTGCCGCCCTTTGTACCGGCCATTGTAGCATGCGTGAAGCCCAAGACATAAGGGGCATGATGATTTGACGTCATCCCCACCTTCCTCCGAGTTGACCCCGGCAGTCTCCTATGAGTTCCCACCATAACGTGCTGGCAACATAGAACGAGGGTTGCGCTCGTTGCGGGACTTAACCCAACATCTCACGACACGAGCTGACGACAACCATGCACCACCTGTATACCGACCTTGCGGGGCCTACATTTCTGCAGGTTTCCGGTATATGTCAAGCCTTGGTAAGGTTCTTCGCGTTGCATCGAATTAATCCGCATGCTCCGCCGCTTGTGCGGGCCCCCGTCAATTCCTTTGAGTTTTAGCCTTGCGGCCGTACTCCCCAGGCGGGGAACTTAATGCGTTAGCTGCGACACAGAAACCGTGGAATGGCCCCTACATCTAGTTCCCAACGTTTACGGCATGGACTACCAGGGTATCTAATCCTGTTCGCTCCCCATGCTTTCGCTCCTCAGCGTCAGTTACGGCCCAGAGATCTGCCTTCGCCATCGGTGTTCCTCCTGATATCTGCGCATTCCACCGCTACACCAGGAATTCCAATCTCCCCTACCGCACTCTAGTCTGCCCGTACCCACTGCAGGCTGGAGGTTGAGCCTCCAGATTTCACAGCAGACGCGACAAACCGCCTACGAGCTCTTTACGCCCAATAATTCCGGACAACGCTTGCACCCTACGTATTACCGCGGCTGCTGGCACGTAGTTAGCCGGTGCTTTTTCTGCAAGTACCGTCAAACCGAAGTTCTTCTTCCTTACTAAAAGAGGTTTACAACCCGAAGGCCGTCATCCCTCACGCGGCGTTGCTGCATCAGGCTTTCGCCCATTGTGCAATATTCCCCACTGCTGCCTCCCGTAGGAGTCTGGGCCGTGTCTCAGTCCCAGTGTGGCCGGTCACCCTCTCAGGCCGGCTACCCGTCGTAGGCTTGGTGAGCCATTACCTCACCAACAACCTGATAGGCCGCGAGTCCATCCTTGACCAAAATTCTTTCCACAACCAGACCATGCGATCGGCTGTCATATCCGGTATTAGACGTCGTTTCCAACGCTTATCCCAGAGTCAAGGGCAGGTTACTCACGTGTTACTCACCCGTTCGCCACTAATCCACCAGCAAGCTGGCATCATCGTTCGACTTGCATGTGTTAAGCACGCCGCCAGCGTTCGTCCTGAGCCAGGATCAAACTCTCCGTAAATGCTTACGCGCCAACCAACAAACGGGAATCGAATGCTAGAAGACAAGTTTGATGCTGACAGAACAAATCATTACTGACTTGCTTGTCCGTGCTCGGCCCGAAGACCAAACACTAATTTCATTTCCCAAAGGAACCCGAACCAGCAAAACTGGCCACGGGAAATTGGCATTTGACAATGTGCACGCTGTTGAGTTCTCAAAGATCGGACGCTC
>NZ_PSTT01000020.1 GCF_002931235.1 Subtercola sp. Z020
CGCTGAGGGGAGGGGGAGGCGCTGGGCGGAGGGGGAGGTCAGAACGTGACGACCCGGGTCGGCGTCACGACCCCGTTCACCGGCTGGTCGTGCACCTCACGGGGCACGGTGTCGAGCAGTTCGTCGTCGTAGATGACGGCGTACACCGGGGGGCACTTCTGCATCGACCCGAGGGTCTTGTCGAAGTAGCCTCGGCCCCAGCCGAGGCGCATCCCGCTCGCGTCGACCGCGGCGGCGGGAACGATGATGAGGTCGGCGTCGTTGATCGCGATCGGGCCGAGCAGTTCGCCGACCGGCTCGGGCATGCCGAAGAGACCGACCTCCTCGGTCTCGCCGTCGCCGTGGGCCCAGTCGAGCAGCCCGTCTTCGCGCGTGATGGGGAAGAGGGTGCGCACGCCGTTGGCGAACGCCCAGTTGAGGTAGGGGCGGGTGTTCGGCTCGTTCTGGGCCGAGAGGTAGCAGGCGACGAGCCGGGCGCCGCTCTGCTGGGTGAGCGCGACCAGGTTGGCGGTGAAGGCGTCGGTGGCCGCATCGCGCTCGGTGGAGGTGCGGTTGCGCCGGCGCTCCCGCAGCTCCGCGCGGAGTGCGCGTTTGATGTTGCTCGTCTGTGACAGCATGATCCGATTTTAGGCGCTCACTGTGACGCGGAGGTTTCGGAACAGCCCGACGGTCCACGGATTTTTGGATACCCTCGTAGCCATGACCTCATCTATCACCAAAGTCGTGATTCCTGCGGCCGGGCTCGGAACACGATTCCTGCCGGCAACGAAAGCGATGCCGAAGGAAATGCTCCCTGTCGTCGACAAGCCGGCGATCCAGTATGTGGTCGAGGAGGCCGTCGCAGCCGGCCTCGTCGACGTGCTGGTCATCATCGGCCGGAACAAGAACGCTCTCGCCAACCACTTCGACCGCAACACCGAGCTCGAGCACACTCTGGAGAAGAAGGGTGACGACAAGAAGCTCGCCCTCGTCGCCGAGGCGAGCCAGCTGGCCGACGTGCACTTCGTTCGCCAGGGCGACCCCAAGGGTCTCGGTCACGCGGTGCTGCGCGCCAAGGCGCACGTCGGCGACCAGCCCTTCGCGGTGATGCTGGGCGACGACCTCATCGATGCGCGCGACGTGCTGCTCACGAAGATGCTCGAGGTTCAGGATGAGCGCCAGGCCAGCGTCATCGCACTCATGGAGGTCGACCCCTCGCAGGCCCACCTCTACGGCATCGCCTCGATCGAGCAGACGGGCGAAGACGACGTGGTTCGGGTCACCGGGCTCGTCGAGAAGCCCGAGCCGGGCACCCAGCCCTCGAACCTCGCCATCATCGGCCGGTACGTGCTGCGCCCGGAGGTCTTCGACGTGCTCGAGACCACCGAGCCCGGCAAGGGCGGCGAGATCCAGCTGACGGATGCCCTGGCCACCCTGGTCGAGCAGCCCGAGCTGGCCGGGGGTGTGTACGGCGTGGTGTTCCGTGGCCGCCGCTACGACACCGGTGACCGGTTGGACTACATCAAGGCGATCATCCGGCTCGCCAGCGAACGCGACGACCTCGGGCCCGACCTCCGCCCGTGGATCAAGGACTTCGCAGCCGGCCTGTGACGCGACACTGCTCCGTTCGCGGTGATCGGGCGGGCGGAGCGGTGATTATCATTGGCTATGTTCGTTCCCACGCTGGTCGACGGTGCCATCGGCCTCCGCCCCATCCGCATCCGTGATTCGAAGGCGCTGGAGAACGAGCTCATCGCGAACCGGGGGTGGCTCCGCAAGTGGGAGGCCACCAGCCCGAACGCGCCGCTCTCGTTCGACACCCGGGCGAGCATCCGTTCGCTTCAGCAGAACGCCCGTGCCGGGTTCGGGCTTCCGTTCATCATCGAGTACGAGGGCCAGCTCGCCGGGCAGCTGAACGTCTCGTCGATCAGCTACGGCTCGGTGTCGTCGGCGAGTATCGGGTACTGGGTTGCGGAGCGCTTCGCGGGGCTGAACATCACGCCCACCGTCGTGGCCCTCGCGACCGACCACTGCTTCTTCTCGGTGGGGTTGCACCGCATGGAGATCTGCATCCGGCCCGAGAACGCACCGAGCCTCCGGGTGGTCGAGAAGCTCGGGTTCCGGTACGAGGGGCTCAGGCGTCGCTACATCCACATCAACGGCGACTGGCGCGACCACTTCTGCTTCGCGCTGGTGGGGGAGGAACTGCCGGTGGGCGTGCTGCGGCGCTGGCAGGAGGGGCTCGTTCCCGAGGGGCACGGGTCTGTGCCCGAGGCGGATCGGCGCGAGGCACTGACGCCGATCGCGACGCGCAACCGCTGAAGGTTCTCAACCGCCGGCGACACGCGCCCCCGGGTTGAGGCCGATAGCGTGCGCTGGCTCATACCGTAGAGCCATGACATCGGACTGGCTCGGCGGAGGCCTCATCGTCGCTCTCGCTGCCGTGCTGTGGCTGATCTACCTGATCCCGACGTGGTTCCGGCGGAACGAGTTCCTCTCGACCGAGCGGAACGTGGTGCGGTTGCAGCAGACGCTCCGCATCCTCGCGGAGACCAGCGAGGTGCCCGACGAGGTGCACGTCGAAGCCAACGCCCGCAGTGTCGCCGAGCAGCAGCGCATCCTGAAGAAGGCGAACGCGCAGAACCTGCTGGCCGAACGGGCCGGGCTGCAGACCCTCATCGAGCAGGGGATCGCGGCACAGCAGGCCACGGCAGCGGCCGCCGAGCGCGAGGCGGAGCTGCGGGCCCGCGCGCTCGAGTCCGCCGCGCAGGGCAGCGCCGGCGGCGTTGATCCCGAGGCGACGGCTTTCCGCGTGGCATCCGACGAATCGACCCCCGAAACCGGAGACTACGAGACCATCGTGCTTGCCCCGACCCCCTCCGCCCCGACCCACCGCCAGGCTGTGCTGAAGCTGCGCCGGGCGCGGGCTGCCACGTCGGGCGTGCTGCTGCTGGCGCTCGTCGTCTCGGTGCTCGGCGGGGTGCAGATCGCCGTCAACGGCGCGTGGGTGGTGCTGGTGGTCGGTCTGCTCGCAGCGACCCTCTGCGTGACGCGGCTTGCGCGGCTGGCCCGAGACGGGCGCGCGCTGTCGCTGTCGCGCCCCCTCTCGGGTGCCCGCCGCTCCCGCGGCACGGGTGCTGCGGTGTCAGGTCTGCGGCCAGCCGGCAGCATTCCCTCCGAGGAGTTCTGGTCGGCCGACGAACTCGCCGCCGCTGTCGCCGACGAGGTGGCGCACGAGGAGTCCGAGACGGTCGTCGCAGCAGCAGCAGCAGCCGCAGCGGCCCGACGGGATGACGCGGGCGACGGCTCGGGCTGGATGCCGGTTCCCCTGCCGAAGCCCCTGCACGTCGGCCACCGCCGCATTGAGGGCGACGTGCCGGTGCCCTCCTACATCGAGCAGACGGCAGTGCAGGCCGAGCAGGCGCTGCGGGCAGCGGCGCGCGACTCCGAGCAGGCCCTGCGTGCGTCGCAGGCCGCTGGGGTGCCCGACACGGCTCCGGATGCCGCGACCGCCGCCGAGCAGCCCGCCGAGGTCGAACTCCCGAGCGTCCAGCCCGTGCCAAACCGGTTCGCCGCCATGGGTGTCGTCGACGACGCGTCGACGGGCGCCCTAGACGTCGACCGTATCCTCGCTCGCCGCCGCGCCGGCTGACCCGCGGAGTCCCGTCGGCGTGGTTGGAATCCCGTGGGCGCGGTGCGGAATCCCGGCGGCGTGGTTCGAGAGCCCGCCCGCTCGTGATAGCCTTTCAGAGCAGTTTTCGGGGCTATGGCGCAGTTGGTAGCGCGCCTCGTTCGCATCGAGGAGGTCAGGAGTTCGAATCTCCTTAGCTCCACCCGCACTGCACAGAATGTCCCTCCGGCCTCGCCGGGGGGACATTCGTCGTTTCGGCCGTCGCCCGCTCGGAGCGCCCCCCGCACTCCGCCAAGGGCGATCGCGGCCGTCAGGACACCGCTCAGCCGAACCGGCGCGCTCTTCGGCGCGGTTGGGCTGAGGAGTGTCCTGGCGGATAGCCGGCGCGGTGACGGTGGCGCATGCGGTGGCGATGCGGGTCGGGGCGGTCAGGGCGCAGGGGCGGTCACCGGGCGGCAGCCACGCGTCGAAGAAGGGGGTGAGGTTCTGGCCCGACACCTGGGCGGCGTAGGCGGCGAACTGGTCGGTCGACACCGAGTGCCCGGCGTTCTCGGCCGCCCAGCCCTTCAGGATGCGGAAGAATGCGTCGTCGCCGACGGTGACCCGCAGGGCCTGCAGCGTCATTCCGCCCCGGGTGTAGACCGCGCTGTCGAAGATGCCCGCCGAGCCCGGGTCGGCGACCACCGTCGACCAGAATGCGTCGTCGTCGGCTGGATCGTCGCTGCCGGTGGGGTTCGCGTACGCCGCGTCGAACGCCTGCTGCGGCGTGGGCCCTCCGACGTGCTCCGCCCAGAGCCACTCGGCGTAGGTCGCGAAACCCTCGTTCAGCCAGATGTCCGACCAGCGCTCCATCGAGACGCTGTCGCCGTACCACTGGTGCGCCAGTTCGTGCACGACGACGGAGGCGTCGGCATCGGCCGGGAACGCCCAACTGGGATAGATCGGCCTGGTCTGGTTCTCGAGCGCATAGGGCAGTACATCATCCGGAGTCGGACCGAAGTCGGCGATCGCGATGCCCCCCGCCTCGGTGAACGGGTAGGGCCCGAACGACTGCGACAGGAAGGAGATGACCTCGGGTTCGTCGTCGAAGATCTTCGTGGCGACATCGCCGACCGTCGTGCCGCCGTCACCGCCTGCGCTCTGGCTGAAGAGGGCGGGAGCGACGGCGTTGTAGTAGGCGATGCCGTCGACGTCGTTCTCGGTGATCGTGTAGTGACCGACCGTCGCGGTCGCGAGGTAGGTGGCCATCGGCTCGGCCATCTCCCAGTCCCAGGTCGAGGTGGCGCCGCTGGTCGTGTGCGAAGCGAGGCGTCCGTTCCCGACGACCTGCAGGCCGGCGGGCACCGTGAGGCGGGTGCTGAAGGTGGCCTTGTCGGACGGATGATCGTTCGAGGGGAACCACGTCGCCGCCACTCTCGGCTGGCCGACGACGACCGCGCCGTCGCTGGTCTGGAAGACTCCGGCCGGGCCGAACGCATCGTCGATGGTGATTGGTACGCCGGCGTAGGTCACGGCGGTCGTGATAGTGGCGCCGGTGGGGATGACGGCGGGCGGGATGATCGTGAGCTCGGTCCGGGGCGGGGTGGCGTTGCCGTCTGTGCTGCCCGGGGTCTGCGGCTGCCCGGTGGCATCGCTGATCTGGGTCGTGGCGAGACTGTGGTCGGCGGCGGATCCGTCGACGGTCAGCGCGCTGATCGTGAGCGCATCCGAGCCGTCTTCGGCCCTCGTGTCGAAGTCGAGGTTGAAGGCCGAGAGGTTCTGGGTGGCGGTGGCCGTGATGGTCGCCGTACCGGAGAGTGCGTGGGTCGCCGGGTCGTAGGCGAGGTCGAGGTCGTAGTGGCTGACGTCGTAGCCGCCGTTGCCGTCGAGGGGGAAGTAGGCGTCGCCGATGCCGGCCGCGCCGGGCTGGCCGTCGACGGGCGCAGGGGTCGCGGTGGGCGTGGGGG
>NZ_PSTT01000137.1 GCF_002931235.1 Subtercola sp. Z020
CGGCTGGGGCTGGGGCTGTGGCCAGGGCTGATACGGTTGCTGAGTCGGCTCCGGATGCGCCCCCGGCCGCGACATCCCCCTCCCGGCGCGGCTTCCTGCTCACCGTGGGTGCGGGCGTGGCGGCAGTCGTCGTGCTCTCCGCCGGGCAGTCGTTCGCGTGGCTCAGCCCGTTCAACCTGTTCGCACCCCGTGAGAAGGGAATCGGCCCGCAGCGCGTGCCGATCAACCGAACGGCCGCGGCAGCGCAGGTCACCGACACCGCGATGGACCCGGGCTGGGCGCTCACGCTGAAGAACGGTTCGTCGACGGTCACGTTCACCCGCGCCGAGCTGCTGGCCCTGCCCCAGACGACGGCAGACCTTCCGATCTCCTGCGTCGAGGGCTGGAGCCAGATGGCCACCTGGTCGGGCGTGCGCCTGGCCGATCTGGTGCAGCGCGTCGCGCCCGGCGGTTCGCCCTCGCTCCGCATCACGAGCCTCGAGAAGGAGGGCGGCTACCGGGTGACCCAGATGGGCTCCGAGTACGTCGCCGACCCGTCCACGCTGGTGGCTCTCACCCTGAACGGCGAGACGCTCGACATCGACCACGGTTACCCGGCACGCATGATCGCCCCCGGGCGCCCGGGCGTGCTGCAGACCAAGTGGCTGAGCACCCTGGAGGTGATGTGATGCGGCTCGCACGCGGCATTCTGATCGGGGCCGGGGTGCTCGGCCTGCTGCTCGGCGCCGTCGTTCTGGTGTCGAAGCAAGATCTTCCGGCCATCCTCGGCGTGGCGGCATGGATGCTCGGGGCGATCATTCTCCACGACGCGGTGATCTCGCCGCTCGTCTTCCTGATCGGCGTGCTCGCTCGCCGCGCCGGGCGCTCCGTGTCCCGGTCACTGCTGCTGATCATCCAGGGCGGAATCGTGGTCGGCTGCCTGCTGATGCTGCTGATCGTGCCGGAGATCTACGCGAAGACGCTGGGCACGGCGAACGAGACGGTGCTGCCGTTCGACTACGCCGCGCGTCTCGGACTGATGTGGGTCGGGATCGCGCTCGTCACGGCGCTCGTCGCCGCATTCCATCTGCGTGCGGCCCATCTGCGTACGGCTCGGAGCCGTCGTCGCCCGCAGGCCGACTAGAGGCCAGGTAGCCTCCCGCTAGTTGCCGACCGTGCAGGTCTCCTCTGCGGCGGTCTGGCCGGTGACGGTGCTCGGCAGGGCCACCGTGCTGGGGGTCGCGGCCGGTGCATCCGTCGGCGTGTCGGTCGGCGTCGTGCCGTCGGCCGGCGGCGTGCCCGCGTCTGACGGCCCCGCGGTCTCGGCCGGCGTGGCGTTCGGGTCGGCCTCGGCCGCCTGGCCTGTGCCGCCGGTGATCGTCAGCGGCTGGTCGTTCACCAGGGCGGCGTTCAGAATGGCGGCGGCCGAATCGTCGGGCACCACTCTGTTCGCATCGTCGGGATCGTCGACGACCGGGTACTGCACGAACACGAGGTTCGACAGGTTGACGTCTTTCAGCGCGAGGGCGATCGAGACCATCGAGTTCGGGTTCGTGAGGCTCGTCGAGAGGCTCATGTTCGAGCCGGCCGCATTCGCGAGCTGGTAGAGCGTGACCGGGTTGGCGAGCACGCCGGCGCTCGTCACCTTGCGCATGAGGGCCGACAGGAACACCTGCTGGTTGCTGATCCGACCGAGGTCGCTCCCGTCGGCGACGCCGTGGCGGGTGCGCACGAACGCGAGAGCCTCGTCGCCAACCAGGTCTTGTGGCCCGGCTTCGAGGTCGAGGCCGGTGTAGGGGTCGACCACCGGCGAGGCGAGGCAGACGGTGACGCCGCCGACCGCCGTCGACATGGCCGAGACGCCGGCGAAACTGATCTCGGCGGCGTAGGGGATCTTGAGGCCGGTGATGGCCTCGACCGTGAGCACGGTGCAGCTGAGCCCGCCGCGGGAGAGGGTGGTGTTGAACATCGCGAAGTCGGTCGCGTCGACCGTGCCGCCGTCGCCGTTCGGGTCGGGGCACTCGGGAACGGGGCCCATCATGTCGCGCGGAAAGCTGATCACGGCCGCGTTGCTGTGATCGGCGGAGATGTGCAGGAGGATCGTCACGTCGTTGTTGCCGAGCCCGGAACTCGCATCCTGATTCGCCGCGTCTTCGAAGCCCGACCCCTGGTCGGTGCGGGTGTCGGTGCCGACGAGCAGCAGGTTGACGCCGCCCTCGATGGCGCCGACGCTGACCGGTGCGGCCTGCCCGCCGTCGGCGGTCTGCAGCTGGATGCCCGGCTTCAGCCGCCCGAACGTCTGGGCCACGGCGATGGCGGCGACCGAGGTGGAACTGACCGCGAGCACGGCGACGACGGCCACCAGCAGCGTCACCAGCACGCCGATGGGGCGTCTGGCGTGCGCTCTGCCGTGCTTGACCTGGAGGTCTCGTGCGCTCATGCGGGGTGTCTCATTCGCGGCCGGGTGCCTTTCGCTCAGCGGTCGTCGGACACCCTATGCTGCCGTATCGCCGCTCCGCAACCGCGATTCCGCGCCTGTTTCGCTGCAAACTCGTGGTCGATCTCCAGTTTCTCCCGCTCCGCCGACACCCTCGACGGCCGCGGTGACGCCGCTCAGGGGCGAGGTTCGAGCCGGCAGAACGTGCGGCCGTCCCGGCTCCACGTCTGCACGACGTCGAGGCCGGCGGCGGAGCCGCGGCGGGCGAGGGCCGCCGCCCCGATCTCCGCCCAGGGGAAGGATGCGCTCGCCCGCCCGTCATCGCCGACGATGGTGCATTCGTAGCTGCGGTCGACCGAGGCGTCCTGCTGGACTTCGACCAGGAGGCAGCCTGTGGAGGAGAGGAGCTCGGCGCACCGTTCGAGCAGCGCCGACGGATCCCCACCGATACCGATGTTGCCGTCGACCAGCAGCAGCGTCATCCACGCTCCCTCAAGGGGCAGCGGATCGAACACCGACGCCCGCAGCACCGGAACGCCGGCGGCCTCTGCCACACCGATCGCCGCATCCGACACGTCGATGCCGAGCGCGCTGTACCCCGCGGTGAGGGCGGCACGCACCATGCGGCCCGGGCCGCAGCCGATGTCGAGCAGCGGGCCGGAGCCCTCCTCGATCAGGCTCATGTCCGTCGCGTCGGCGGCGGCGCTCCAGCGGGCGACGTCCATCACCAGCGAGGCGGCGCTGTTGCCGGCGGCGGGAACGAGCAGCAGCTGCCCGTCGTTCTGCAGGGCGCGGGCGTACGGTTCGTCGCCGCCGGCGCCGAAGGTCGGCGTCACGACCGCGCCTCCACGAGCTCGCGGGGTGCGGATGCCTCGGGCGTGGGGGTGGGCGTGGGTGCGCTCGTCTGTGAGGTCGTCGCCGTCTCCGTGGCGGCGCACCAGGCTGCAGCGAAGCGGCCCGTGGGCGCGAGTGCGGCGACGTGGGCGGCATCCAGCGCGGTGTCGACATCGGTGAGCTCGTCGAGCAGGCCGACGACGAGGCCCGCCTGCTGCAGCCGGGAGAGCTGCACACGGCCGGTGTCGTCCTGCGACATCGGCACGCCGTCGATCAGCGAGCCGTCGGGGGTCGCCATGGCGAGAGCCCAGAAGCCGCCGTCGGTCGACAGGCCGAGCCAGGCGCCGGGGGTGCTTCCGGTGGGTGCGTCGGGGGCGCCCTCGCTGAGCGTGGGCGGGCCGAGCGTGGGCGGGGCGAGCGTGGGCGACGTGAGCGTGGGCGGGGTGGCGCCGTCCAGCGCCTGCGCCCAGGCGAGCACCGGTGCGAGGTTCTGCTGTGTGAGCTGAGGAGTGTCCATGCCGACCAGCAGGGTGGGGCCCGAGCAGTGCGCGAAGATGTCGGCGAGCCGGGCATCCAGAGCCCCCGTCACCTGTGGAATCAGATCGAAACCGGCCGCCTGTGCTGGAGCATTCGCGGGGTCGCCGTCGAACGCGAGAATGCGGCGGGTCGCGGGCAGCGCGCGCACGACATCGAGGGTGTCGATGAGGCTCGCGGATGCCACGAGGGCAGCCTGCTCGAACGTCACGTCGGGCGTGAGCCTGGTCTTCACCCTGCCCGGTAGACACTCTTTTGCGATGACGATGACTGTGAGCACCGGGACTCCCTCTTGGCTGCTGTGGAACGGCTGCTGTGCGACTACTGCGATGAGCTGTTTTTCGTGCGGCAGGAGTTCGGAGCAGACGGCCCGATGGATGGTTCGCACAGCGGGCACCCAGCTTCGGCCCTCACCCGCTGTTCCGCACGGCGGCGAGCAGCCGCGACATGTCGGTGATGGCGCCCACGGTGCCGCGGAGGGTTCCGGTGACCTTCGAGCGGCCGACGCGGGGGGAGTACCCCGTGTCGACCTCGACGATGTTCCAGTGGGCGGCATTCGCGCGCAGCACCATCTCGAGGGGGTAGCCGCTGCGGCGGTCTTCGAGGCCGAGTGCGAGGAGCGGTTCGCGGCGGGCGACGCGCATGGGACCGAGATCGTGCAGGCGGATGCGCGCCCGCAGCCGGATGAGCAGGGAGAGCGCGCGGTTGGCGAGGCGGGCGTGCAGGGGCCACGAGCCGCGGGCGATGGGGCGGCGGCGGCCGAGCACGAGGTCGGCGGTGTCTGTGGTTGTGCTCGTGCTCGTGCTCGTGCTTGTGCCGGCTGTGCTTGTTGTGGCGGTGCCGGAGGTGGCGGAGCCGGCGGGTGCAGTTCCGGCCACGGTGGTCGTGCCGTCGACCCCCGCTCCGCGCAGCAGGGCCACCATGCGCGGCAGCTCGGCCGGATCCATCGACGCATCCGCATCGCAGAACGCCACCACGTCTGCGGTCGCCGCGAGCAGGCCTGCGTGGGCGGCTGCCCCGAACCCGCGCTGCGTCTCGGTCACCACGAGGGCGCCGAGCGAGCGCGCCACGGCGGCCGAGTCATCCGTCGACCCGTTGTCGACCACGATGGCGCGGTACCCGGCGGGCAGGCGTCCGAGCACCCAGGGCAGTGCTTCGGCCTCGTCGAGGCAGGGCAGCACGACGTCGACCCCGCAACGGCAGGCGCCAACGGGGTGGCGCCCTGCCCCGAACAG
>NZ_PSTT01000138.1 GCF_002931235.1 Subtercola sp. Z020
GGGTGGCGGTGGCTGCGGGGGTGATCGTGGCGGTCGTGGTGGTGGTGCCGCCCGATGCGGCCGGGCCGGTGGCGCTGTCGGAAAAGGGGAGGGGTGCGTCGAAGCGCAGGGCTGGCGGCCGCGACCCCGCGACCGGGATGCGGAGTGCCAGCGCCAGCGTCTCGGCGTTCTTCCGCACCAGCCGGTCGTCACCGGCAGCCATCGCGACGAATTCTGTGCCCTCGGCCGACTGCGCAGTGGCGGGCGCGGGCGGGCGGAACGCCCACTCGGGGCCGTCGTGCCAGGCGGTGGCGGCGGGCACGTGGGCGAAGGCCGCGCCGGCACTCCAGGCGCGGTGCGCCCACTCCCAGTCCTCGCCGCCGTAGGTCGTGAAGGTCTCGTCGAAGCCGCCGGTGGCGTCGTAGAGCGTGCGGCTGCAGGCCATCACTGCGCCGATGACGTAGCGGTACGAGCGGTCGTCGCTGTGCAACAGGTCGCTCGACTGCTCGTATGCCTCCGTGAGCCACGCCGGCGACGGCAGTTCGTGCCGCGGCCCGACCAGCTCGACGGGGGCGTCGACGGGCTCGCCCGCGAAGTCGGCGTGCCGCCGCCGCCCCACCGCCAGCACGTCGGGTGCGAGCGCCGGCAGCCGGGTCAGAGCGGCGAGGTACCCCGGCTCGGGGGCAGTGTCGGCGTCGAGGAAGACGAGCACCTCGCCTGTCGCCCGCGACGCACCGAGGTTGCGTGCCGCCGCGAGCCGGAAGCCGCGATCCGCCTGCAGCAGCAGCAGCACTCCGGCCGGCACGCGCGGGGCGACGGGCGATCCGTCGTCGACCACGATCACCTGGGTGAGCGGGGTGGGGTGCGTCTGCCGGGCGAGCGCGGCGAGGGTGCGGTCGAGCTCGCCCTGCTGGTCGTAGTGGGCGACGATCACCGAGACGGTCGGTGGATGTTCCGGCTCGACGCCCGCGAGCACGCTCCAGTCGTTGCCGGTGAGGGCGATCATCCGAGTCCCTCCCACCACCGGATGTAGAGCCGGGCCGTGTCGGGCAGGTCGGGCCGCGCGCTCGTACCCGGAGCCAGCCAGGTCGATGAGGGGTCGCCGAGCGCCGCGGCGAGGGCGGATGCCAGGCCGCCGTCGGGGTAGACGGTCACGGTTCCCGGCCGCAGGTCGGCCATCTCGCGGCTGTACCGGCCGTCGGGGATGAGGGGGCGGCGCCCGGCCGCGATCCACGTGTTGATGGAGGCCGACGCCGACAGGTGCTGGTGAGCGGCGACCGGTACGGCGACCTCGCGGCAGCGTGCGAGCAGGGCGTCGTCGTCGAGGTAGCCGGTCGCCTCGAACTCGACGCCGAGCGCCAAGGCCCCGCGGGCGACCTCGGCGAGTTCGGCCTCATGCCCGGGGGCGGCGGTGCCGAGCGCGCTGACGCCGAGGCCCAGCCCGGCGTGCGCGATGGCGGCGATCACGTCGTCGTGCCCCTTGCCGGGGTAGTAGTAGCCGAGGATGGCGGCTGCCGGGCGGGCGGCCCGGGATGCGACAGGGGCGGCGGCGTGCGCGCCAGCAGGCACCCCGTGGGCTACCGCATCCCCGCCGGGCAGCGCGCCCGGGGCGCCCGGGAACCCCGCGTGCCCCGCCGCATCCGCGAGGTGCACCGGCAGGGGCAGAACGGCGACCGGCGGGTGCCCCGCGAGCCGCGGGCGGCTGAACTCCTCGAGCAGCAGCGCCTCGTGCCGGCTGTTGCAGGCGACCGCGGCCGCCGCCTCGGCGACCCGCGCGTAGGCGGCGGCGCGGCGCGGCAGGTTGGCGGCACCGTCCGACGGCTGCGGCAGGTCGTGCAGCGTGACAGTCAGCCGCGCCGACCGCGCCAGCACCTCGACCATCTCGGCCGCCTGTTCGGGCGTCTCGCCGAAGAGCCGGTCGGTGAACTGCAGGTGCAGGTTCCGGATGCCCGCCGCAGCCCCCGGCGCATCGCTGAAGTGGTCCGCCCGCACTTCGCCGCCCGCCCGGCCCGACGTCAGCGAGCAGAGCTCCCGCGACAGGGTGGAGGCGTAGTGCGTCACCGCGTGCCGCATCGACCCCACCACGAGCTGCCGCGGAACGGCGCCGCTCACAGGGCGCTTCCCGCCGGCAGCAACCCGAGCGTCTCGAGGGCCAGGCGGTGCCGCGCGATCGCGGCCGGAACGACGCTCGGATGCTCCGCGTACCACGCGAGGTGCGCGCGCTCGACCTCGGCGGCGGGCACCTCGCGGCCGTTCACCGTCCAGTTCGCGGTGGGCGCGTCGTCGATGCCGAAGGCCTCCAGCACGACCGCCTCGCGCGGCGCGTGCACGGTGTCGAGCAGCGGCCGGCCCGGGTCGACGTCATGCTCGGGCAGACCCAGCCGGGCCCGCACGCGCTCGGCCGCAACGGACCACACCCGGTTGCCGGGGTGGTTGATCGTGCGCATCAGGTCGAACGCCGGCTCGCCGAACAGATCGGAGACGACGACCGTGTCGTGGTGCTGCTCACGCTTCTGCAGTTCGGCGATGGACTGGTCGGCGACGGCGCGCACCCGGTCGGCCGTGACGGGGTCGCCGCCCGGGATGCTCGGCCGGGCATCCGGAGACCCGCTCGCCGCCCACGCCTGCATCACCGTGCGGAGGTCGTGGTACTCGACCACCGGAGGCACCAGTGAGTCGTCGAACGGCGGCCGCACGATGGCGTGGAAGGGGTAGAGCCCGGCGAACCGCACGACGGGCATCCGCACCGCCTGCGAACCCGGGGGCAGCAGGGCGGTGAGCTCGGCCGTGCCGATCGGCAGGCCGTGGTACCCGTCGCGAACAGGCTGGCTCACGAACACCGCGGTGCGCGAGAGCAGCCGTTCGAGGTGCGGAACATCGGCCGCCTCCAGCTCGAAGATCGGTGGCACGCGAACGGTGCGGAGGCCGCCCCCGTCGAGCATGATGCGGAGCGACTCTGCCTGGCAGTTGCCCGAGACGACGGCGAGGGGCTCGTCGCCGTCGATCGGCAGCAGCCCGTAGAACTCGCCGTAGTGCAGGCGGCGCGCATCAGACGGCGTCGGGGCCTGCGGCGACTCCTGCTGCTGCGACCCCTGCTGTACACCTTGAGGTGTGACACTGCCCATCACACTCGCCGTTCTGTCGGGAGATTTCGACCTCTCGTCAAGCCCTTGTCCTCCATTTCGATCCAACGTAATTCGCGCCATACATTGGAGAACGCTGGGGGCCGCTGCCCGGCCACTCATTCTGTCTGTCATCGCAACGCTGCCCGTCCGCTAAGGAACCCTACCGCCATGTCACAACCCGGTCTCTCTGCCCCGGAGCCCCTGCGCATCGCGGCGGTGCCGGGCGGGCATCCGTACGTGCAGAACATCGTCGACCCCGCACCCGTCGACCCGGCCGACCGTGTCGTGGTGCTGCCCGACCCGCAGCCCGTGGGTGCACCCCGGGGGCAGTGGTGGCCGCCGGCGATGATCGACCCGGCGTGGATCGCTGCGAACGCCGACAGCTTCGACCTGATGCACATCCACTTCGGAACGGAGTCGTTCCCGCTGGCGCACCTCGAGGCGACGCTGGCGGCGCTCGAGGCGGCCGGCAAGCCGCTCGTCTTCACGCTGCACGACCTGACGAACCCGCAACTCGCCGACCAGGCGGCGCACCGGGCGCAACTCGACCTGCTGGTGCGGTCGGCCGACGAGGTCGTCACTCTGACGCCGGGGGCGGCGGCGGTGGTGCGCGAGCGGTGGGGGCGCGGGGCGGTCGTGATCGCGCATCCGCGGCTCGCTGGTGGGGCTGCTGCGGGTGCTGGGGCCGACGCGGGTGCTGGTGCTGCCGGCGTCGGTGCTGGTGGCGGTTCTGCGCCGTCGATGCAGGCTCCGGATGCCGCTGCCGACGCTGCGACAGCGCCGATCGTCGTGGGGGTGCACCTCAGGGACCTCCGGCCGAACATCGACGCTCGGGCCGCGGTCGACACCGTGCTCGCGGCGGTCGAGACGCTGCGGCAGACCTCGCTCGACCTCCGCGTGGTGATCGATCTGAACGATCGGGTGCGGGACGAGCCGACCCGGGATGCGCTGCGGTCGCGGCTGGCGGAGGTTCCGTTCGCGGTGCTGCGCGAGCATCCGCGGTTCACCGACGCGGAGCTCGAGCGCTCGCTGCTCGGCACCGACATCTCGGTGATGCCCTACGGCCACGGCACGCACTCCGGCTGGCTCGAGCTCTGCTGGGATCTCGGGGTCGGCGTCGCCGCGCCCGACGTGGGCTTCTACGGCGAGCAGCATCCGGTGCGGGGCGAGGTGGCGACGTTCCGGCGGGGGTCGGCCGACTCGCTGGCGCGGGCTCTGCTCGAACTCGTGGAGGGGCTCGACGCGTCGGCCGCGACGCGGGTCGAGCGCCGCGCCGCCCTCCGCCGTGACCGCGCCGTGTGGCGCCGCGAGCAGCAGCAGGGCATCCACCTCGACCACCTCCGCCTGTACCGGCGCGCGCTCGCCGGGGGCGCCGGTTCCGCTGCCGTTCCTGCCGCCACCACTTCCGCAACTGCCGCCGCTGCCGCC
>NZ_PSTT01000075.1 GCF_002931235.1 Subtercola sp. Z020
CGCGAACGGTATCGCCTTCAGCCGCTCACCCGGCCAGGTACTCAACGTCGTCTACCTCAACAACAAAGCCGTCACCAAGGGCGGGTTCTTCCCCTCCGGCGTCAACGGCGCCGTCAACACCAGCGCCGCCAACTAACACCCGCACCAAACCCTCAGGAGGGCCCTCGACTGTCACAGTCGAGGGCCCTCCTCCTGCGTCCTTGCTCCACCGACTACTCTCGGGGTTGCAACCCTTCGCCCACCGCCCTAGCGTGGAGACCCCCCACGAAGGAGAGACACCATGGGCGACATCCCCGGATTCCTCGCAAGCGAGTTCCCCGACGACGCACGTCACGTTCCCGGCCAGGAGGCCTTCACGGCGCGCCGCGAGGCCGACGAGGAGGCGGCGGCCGCCGGCGACGACAGCGAGGTCGACGAGAAGCAGATCTTCTACAAGCAGGATGCCGCGGGCGCGGAGAACACCGCGTCAGACGACGAGACGGCCGGGCTCAACCCCGACGAGTCGACCTACGGCGAGGCCGACCTCTAGACCCGGGTCGCGCCGCGCGGCCGAACCTCAGCGGCGCGGCAGGGCCCGGTCGAGGTCGGCAATCAGATCATCCACATTCTCGATGCCGACCGACAGCCGGATGATGTTGTCGGGCACCTCGAGCGCCGTGCCCTTCACCGAGGCGTGTGTCATCTCGCTCGGGTAGCCGATGAGTGACTCGACCCCGCCGAGCGACTCCGCCAGCTGGAAGACCTTGGTCGACTCGGCGAACTTGCGTGCCGCCTTCGGCCCGGCCTTCAGACCCAGCGAGATCATGCCGCCGAAACCGGTCATCTGCGTCTTCGCGAGCTCGTGGCCCGGGTGCGTCTCGAGCCCCGGGTAGTAGATGCGGTCGAGAGCGGGATGCCCCACCAGGTGCTCGGCGATGGCCTGCGCGTTGGCGCTGTGCCTGTCCATGCGCACGGCGAGCGTCTTGATCCCGCGAACGGTGAGCCAGGCATCCATCGGCCCGGGAACCGCACCCGCGGCGAACTGCTGGTACTGCACCTTCGACGCGAGCTCGTCGTCGTTCAGCACGACGGCGCCACCGAGCACGTCGGAGTGACCGCCGAGGTACTTCGTCGTGGAGTGGATGACCACGTCGGCCGCCAGCGACAGCGGCTGCTGCAGGTAGGGCGAGGCGAACGTGTTGTCGACGACGACGATGGCTCCCGCCGCATGCCCGATCTCGGCCAGTTCGCCGATGTCGCTGATCTTCATCAGCGGGTTGCTCGGCGTCTCGAGCCAGAGGATCTTCGTCTTCCCCGGCACGACCGCCTTCTGCACGGCGTTCAGGTCCATCATCTCGACGGTGTCGTTCAGGATGCCGGACTTCTTGTGAATCGTGTTGATCAGCCGGTGCGTGCCGCCGTACACGTCGTTGCCGAGCACCACGTGGTCGCCCGGCTCGAGCGCAGCACGCAGCAGCGCGTCTTCAGCGGCCAGGCCTGACGAGAACGACAGCGCGTGCTTGCCGCCCTCGAGCGCCGCCAGCAGGGTCTCGAGGGAGCTGCGCGTCGGGTTGCCGCCGCGGGCGTACTCGTACCCGCCACGGAACCCGCCGATGCCGTCTTGCACGAACGTCGACGTCTGGTAGATGGGCGGGATGATCGCGCCCGTCGTGGGGTCGAACTCCTGCCCGGCGTGGATGGCGGTGGTCTCGAAGTGCTGTTTGCGTGGCATGTGGTTCCTAACGCCCGGCGGGGCGCGAATATTCGGTGGATCAGGCGGATCAGGTGGATCAGGCGCTGAGGAAGTTCAGCAGATCCTGGCGGGTGATGACCGCGATCGGCTTGCCCTCGTCGGTCACCATCAGCGCCGGCGCAGAGCCGAGGAACTGCCGCGCAGAGGCGACGGACTCGTTGATGCCGATGAGCGGGAACGATTCGTTCTGGAAGGTGCCGACCTTGTCGGCCATCGAGGCCGCGCCGCTGAAGATGTGCTCGAGCAGGGCTTCTTCGTTCAACGACCCGACGACCTCGCCCATCACGACGGGGGGCTCGGCGCTCAGCACGGGCATCTGGGAGACACCGTAGGTCTTCATGATCTCGATGGCGTCGTGCACGGTGTCTGTCGGGTGGGCGTGCACGAGCGCGGGCAGCGTGCCGTCTTTCGCGCCGAGCAGATCGCGCACGGTGCTCTCGCTCGACTCGGGGCTGAAGCCGTAGGAACGCATCCAGCGGTCGTTGAAGATCTTGCCGAGATACCCGCGCCCGCCGTCGGGCAGCAGCACGACCACGACCGCGTCGGCGGGGAGGTCACGCGCAGCCTTGAGCGCGACCGACACGGCGAGACCGCTCGACCCGCCCACGAGCAGGCCCTCTTCGCGGGCCAGCCGGCGCGTCAGCTGGAACGACTCGGCGTCGCTCGAAGCGATGACCTGGTCGACGACCGACGGATCGTAGGCCGAGGGCCAGAAGTCTTCACCGACACCCTCGGTCAGGTAGGGCCGGCCGGTGCCGCCCGAGTACACGGAGCCCTCGGGGTCGGCGCCGATGATCTGCACCCGCCCCTCCGACACCTCCTTGAGGTACTTTCCGACACCGCTGATGGTGCCACCCGTGCCGACGCCCGCGACGAAGTGGGTGACCTCGCCGTCGGTGTCGCGCCAGATCTCGGGGCCGGTGGTCTCGTAGTGACTGAGCGGACCGTTCGGGTTCGAGTACTGGTTCGGCTTGAACGCCCCCGGGATCTCGCGGGCGAGCCGGTCGGAGACCGAGTAGTACGACTCGGGGTCTTCGGGAGCGACGGCCGTCGGAGTGACGACGATCTCGGCGCCGTAGGCGGTGAGCACGTTGCGCTTGTCTTCGCCCACCTTGTCGGGCAGCACGAACACGCAGCGGTAGCCGCGCTGCTGCGCGACGAGCGCCAGCCCGACCCCGGTGTTGCCCGACGTCGGCTCGACGATGGTGCCGCCCGGCTTCAACAGCCCGTCGCGCTCGGCCGCGTCGATGATGCGCGTGGCGATGCGGTCTTTCGACGAACCGCCCGGGTTGAGGTATTCCACCTTCGCCAGCACGGTCGCGGCGATGCCGTCGGTGACTTTGTTGAGGCGCACGAGCGGCGTGTTGCCCACCAGGCCGAGAACAGTTTCTGCGTATTTCACCCGTTCAACCTACCAGCGCCCTCTGCAGCCCCACCGGGCGCGAACGCGCTGGTTGAGACCTGTTCGCTGTAGAGGTTCGAGTAGGCGCCGCCCCGGGCCAGCAGTTCGGAGTGCGTCCCCCGCTCCACGATGAGCCCGTCGTCGATCACGTAGATGACGTCGGCGTTCACAACCGTCGACAACCGGTGGGCGATGGCGATCGTCGTGCGCCCGCGTGACGCGGTGTCGAGGGCGCTCTGCACCACCCGCTCCGAGATGGAGTCGAGGGCGCTGGTGGCCTCGTCGAGAATGAGCACCGCGGGGTTCTTCAGCAGCACCCGGGCGATCGCGATGCGCTGTTTCTCGCCGCCCGAGAGGCGGTAGCCCCGTTCGCCGACCACCGTCTCGTAACCGTCGTCGAAGCTCATGATGCGGTCGTGGATGTTCGCGAGGGTCGCTGCCGCCTCAAGCTCCTGCTGTGTGGCGGAGGGCTTCGCGTACCGCAGGTTCTCGGCGACGGTCGCATGGAAGAGGTAGGTCTCCTGGCTCACGATGCCCAGATGGGCGACGAGCGACTCCTGCGAGAGCTGCCGCACGTCGACACCGTCGAAGAGCACGCGGCCCGCCGACGCCTCGTAGAACCGCGGGATCAGGTACGACACCGTGGTCTTGCCCGCCCCCGACGGCCCCACGAAAGCGGCGAACTGCCCGGGTTCGATGTCGAACGAGATGCCGCCGAGCGTCGGCCGCGACTCGGGCGATGCATCCGCATAGCGGAAGACGACATCGTCGAACGCCACGCGACCCGCGGCCTTCGTGGCGGGGAGCACGATCGCATCCGGCCGGTCGGCGATGGCCGGCTTCAGGTCGAGGTACTCGAAGATGCGGGCGAACAGTGCGCCGGAGGTCTGCAGGTCGAGAGCGACCCGCAGCAGGCCGAGCAGCGGGAACAGCAGCCGGGCCTGCACCGTGGTGAAGGCGACGATCGTACCCGCCGTGATCTCCGCCGCTCCGTTGCCGACCAGGAAGCCGGCGACCAGGTAGACGATCGCCGGGATGCTCGAGAGGAAGATGCTGACCATTGCGAAGAACCACTGGCCGCTCATCTGCTGGCGCACCTGCAAGAAGACCTGGTTCGCGTTCTCGTCGGCGTACCGCCCGATCTCGGTGTTCTGCTGGTTGAAGCTCTTGGCCAGTAAAATGCCCGACACACTCAGGGTCTCCTGCGTGATCGCCGTCATGTCGCTCAGCGACTCCTGCGTCTTCGTCGCGATGCGGGCCCGCACCTGACCGACCCGGCGCTGGGCGATCACGAGGATCGGCATCAGCACGACGGCGATGATCGTCAGCTGCCAGTTGAGCAGGATGAGGGCGACGAACGCCGCGATCACGGTGACGGTGTTGCCGAGAACGCTGGAGATCGTGTTGGTGAGCACGGCGGCGACACCGCCCACGTCGTTCTGCAGCCGGGACTGGATGACGCCGGTCTTCGTCTTGGTGAAGAAGCTCAGTTCCATCTTCTGCAGGTGGGTGAAGAGGCGAACGCGCATCGCGCCCATCACCTTGTTGCCGACGGTCGCCGTGAGGAAGGCCTGCCAGACGCCGATGAGGCTCGACGCCACGTAGAGCACGATCATCAGGCCGACGATCTCGGCCAGCACGGGCACATTCGGCCCCGACCCCGGCGGGAACAGCCCGCGGTCGAAGGCCTGCTGCGTGAGCAGCGGCGGAACCACCGAGAGCGCCGCCGAGACCAGCACCAGAACGATGGTGAGGATGATCTGCGGCCGGTAGGGCTGGAACAGCGCCACGATGCGGCCGAGTAGGTTCTCGACCTTCGGCGCCTCCGCGTTCTTCGCGCGCTGCGCGTCGGCGTCACCGCCGCCCATCATGGGGCGACCTCCGCCGCCTCGACCACCCATTCCGCTCATGCTCCAACTGTACGGGCGGAAAAAGAGGAGAGCCCCCTGCCTACCACGACTGTGGAGACACGGGGCTCTCAGGGCTCCTGTGGAGGAGCGGTCAACCCTTCGTTGCGCCAGCCAGCAGGCCCCGCACGAAGAACCGCTGCAGCGCGAAGAACACGATCAGCGGCACCAGGATCGAGATGAACGCCCCGGCCGTGAGGAGCTCCCACGACTGGCCGAACGAGCCCGACAGGTCTTGCAGCGCCTTGGTGATCGGCAGGTTGCCGCCCGACGTGAAGATCGTCGCCACGAGCAGATCGTTCCACACCCAGAGGAACTGGAAGATGGCGAACGACGCGATCGCCGGCATGGCGAGCGGGATGATGATGCGGAAGAACACCTGGCCGTGGCCCGCACCGTCGACCCGGGCCGCCTCGATGACCTCACCCGGGATCTCCGAGATGAAGTTGTGCAGCAGGAAGATGGCCAGCGGCAGAGCGAAGATCGCGTGCGCGATCCACACCTTCGCGAAGCTGTCGGGCACACCGTTCAGGTTGAGGCCGGGCAGTACATAGAAGCCGCCGATCTTCACGCCGTCGGAGAAGAGCGTCAGAAGCGGCACCAGAGCCATCTGGATCGGCACGATCTGCAGCGCGAACACCCCGATGAAGACCGCGTTCTTGAACTTGAAGTCGATCCACGCGAAAGCGTAGGCCGCGAGGCTCGCGACGATGATCGGGATGACCGTCGCGGGCAGCGTGATGACGAGCGAGTTCAGGAACGCCTGCCCGAGCGAGAGCGCGTTGCCGGCCCCGATCGCCGTCACGTAGTTGTCGAGCGTGAACTGCGGGTCGGCAAAGACCGTCCACCAGCCGGACGACTTGATGTCGGCCCCGGGCCGGAACGACGAGATCAGCAGACCGAGTGTCGGAATCGTCCAGATGATCGCGATGATCAGGGCGGCGGCGGTGGCGCCCCTGGAGGTCATCCGCTTCTTCGCCCGCCGGCTCACCGTCTCGACGGCGGCTTCACCCCGGGCGAGCTGGCGGCTGGTGGACTTGTCGAACGGAACATCAATCGGAGCTACGGCGCTCATCGGATCTCCCTCTGGTTCTTGATCTGCCGTGCGTTGAACACGATGATCGGCAGCACGAGCAGGAACAGCACGACGGCCAGCGCCGAACTGTAGCCGTCACGGCTGCCGAGCTGGAACTGGCGCACCATCTCGAAGCCGAGCACGGTGGTGTCATTGCGGCCGCCGGTCATGGCGCTCACGATGTCGTAGACCTTCAGCGACGCGATCGAGATCGTGGTCAGCACGACGATCAGCGACGAACGGATGCCCGGAACCGTGACGTTGATGAAGGCCTGCCAGGCGTTCGTACCGTCGATCGACGCGGCCTCGTTCTGCTCGGCGGGAACACCCTTGATCGCCGCGGAGAGCACGACCATGGCGAAGCCGGTCTGCGTCCAGATGAGCACGATGACGAGGAACAGCGTGTTCCACGGCTCTGCGCCGAGCCAGTCCACAGGCTGCCCGCCGAACCAGATCACGATCTGGTTGAGCAGGCCGATCTGCGAGTCGCCCTGGCGCACGTCGTAGAAGAACCGGAAGATGATCGACGCACCCACGAAGGAGATGGCCATCGGCATGAAGACCAGCACCTTGAAGAACTTCTCGCCGCGACTCTTGTCGATGAAGTAGGCGTAAGCCAGGCCGAAGACCGTCGATGCAATGGGAGCGATGAGCACCCAGACGACGGTGTTGCGGAAGGCGGTCAGGCCGTCGGCGCTCGAGAAGAGCCAGAAGAAGTTGTTCAGCCCCACGAACGACGATCCGTCGTTGCTCATGAAGGCCGCTCCGGCCGTCTTGATCGTCGGGTAGACGAGGCCGATGAGCAGCAGGATGAACGCCGGGGCCATGAACAGCACCAGCTGGAAGAGGTAACCGGCACCCTGCCGCGACCGATAGTCGATGAGGAAGAAGATGCCGCCGAGTACCGCGGCGATGGCGCCGATCCAGAGGGCCGAGTTGTAGAGGCCGAAGAAGATGAGAACACCGAACGGTACGACGACGCAGACGGCGAGACGGATGATCGTGTAGCGAACGCCTCGTCGCGGCGCTATCTCGACCAGGAACAGAACGATCGCGATGACCGCGAGGAAAGCCAGGATGATGATGGGGATCTGGGCGAGCGGAGGCAGCCCTGCGAGCCACCGGAAGAAACCGGACATGCGAACCCTTTCACTTGTGGGAGGGGGTGGGGAGGTACAAGAAGGTCACGCCGACATCCGTGTCGACGTGACCTTCTTGTGTACCGGTTACCGCTAGGAGGTGTAGCCGGCCTGGATCTCTGTCAGCACGTCATCGGTGCTCTTGCCGTCGACCCAGTCGACCATTCCCTTCCAGAAGCTGTCGGAACCGACGGCCTTCGGCATGAGGTCGGAACCGTCGAAACGGAACGTCGACTTCGGGTCCTGCAGGATCTCGATGGAGTTCTTCAGGATGTCGCTCGACGCGTTGGCCGGGTCGAGACCCTTGTTGGCGCTGATCACACCACCGAGCTTGACGCGGCTGTTCGCCCAGTCGGCGCTCGCCAGGTACTCCTGCACCTTCTGCGTGTCGGCGTCGTTCGAGAACGCTCCGACGAACTCGCCACCACCGGTGACCGCTTCGCCCTTCGAGGCGTCGACGGGCGGGGTGAGGAAGGCCCAGACGTCGCCGTCGGGGGCGACCGTCGCCGGCTGGCCGGCAGCGTTGTTGACGATGGTCACGAAGCCGTCGAAGAACGAGGCCTGGTGGGTCATCGGGCAGGTGCCGTTGGCGATCGGGGTCGCGACGTCACCGAAGGCGGTCGAGTTGATCGACTTCACGTCGCCGTAGCCGGCGTTCACGAGGGTCGGGTCGAGCAGGATCTTGCCCACCTCGTCGAACGCGCTCTTGATGGCGGGGTCAGTGAACTTGGTGTCGCCCTTGACCCAGCTGTCGTAGACGTCGGTGCCGCCCTGGCGGAGAACGAGGTCTTCGATCCAGTCGGTGCCGGGCCAACCCGAGGCGTCGCCCGAGTTGAAGCCGGCGCAGAACGAGGGCTGGCCGGTCTTCTGCTGGATGGTCTTCGCGAGGGCGACGAGGTCGTCGTAGGTCTTCGGAACCTCGACACCCCACTCCTTGAACTTCGCCGGCGAGTACCAGATGTAGCCCTTGACGCTCGCCATGAGCGGCGCCGCGTACTGCGTGCCGTCGACGGCGCCGTAGTTCGCCCAGTCTTCTGACCAGTTCTGCTTGATGAGCGTGGTCAGGCTGTCGGTGGCCTTCTGCACCTTGCCCGACTTGATGGTGTCGTCGAGCAGGCCCGGCTGCGGGAAGATGGCGAGGTCGGGGAGGTCGTTGCCCTGCACCTTGATGCCGATGTTCTTCTCGAAGTCTTTGTCACCGGTGTAGTTGATGGTGATGTTGTTCGCCTTGGACCAGTCGGCCCAGGACTGCTGCAGCTTGGTCGCCTCGTCACCGACGATGGTTCCCGTGATGTTGACGACGCCGTCGGCCGTGCCGACGGTCGCAGCCTGCGACCCGCCGCTGGCGTTCGGGTCGTTGGGGTCACTGCTCGAGCATCCGGTCAGCGCCAGGCCGGTGACGGCGAGTACGGCGAGTGGGATGGTGACCCGACGATTCAGGGCAAGCCTCATTTTTTCTCCTCATTGAGTGCTGTGATTGCACGAGCTGGCCTCACTCCAAGACGTAGCAAGCGCTTCCAGTCACAAACACTAGGCGGCCGTCACGCTCGAGGCAAGCTGGTGGAGAGGAATCTCCGCCGCAGATACACAATCGTTACCTGAATGGTGTCACAGATATGAGAGCGCGACCATCCGCATGAAAACAGGGCACCCCGGCCGAAGCCGGGATGCCCTGTGTGAATCTGCTGAACGAGAGTTACTTGAGGGTAACGGTCGCTCCGGCAGCCTGCAGCTGCTCGACTGCCTTGTCGGCAGCTTCCTTGTTGACGCCCTCGAGAACAGGCTTCGGTGCACCGTCGACCAGTGCCTTCGCCTCACCGAGGCCGAGGCTGGTGATCGAACGCACCTCCTTGATGACCTGGATCTTCTTCTCGCCAGCGGCCTCGAGGATGACGTCGAACGACGTCTTCTCTTCGACCTCTTCGGCGGGGGCGGCGGGGCCAGCGGCACCGGCAGCGGCGACGGGGGCCGCAGCGGTGACCTCGAAGACCTCTTCGAACTTCTTCACGAACTCGCTGAGCTCAATGAGCGTGAGCTCCTTGAAGGCATCGATGAGCTCGTCGTTTGACAGCTTTGCCATTGTTTACTCTCCTTGTGTAGATACTTTTTCGCGCAGAGCCTCGACCGTGCGAACGGCCTTCGACATCGGTGCGGTGAACAGGTAGGCGGCACCGAACAGCGAGGCCTTGGCGGCACCGGCGAACTTCGCCAGCAACACCTCCCGGCTTTCGAGGTCGGCGAGCTTGTTGACCTCTTCGGCGGTCAGCGGGTTACCGTCGAAGTAACCGCCCTTCACCGTCAGAAGAGGGTTTGCCTTGGCAAAGTCGCGCAGAGCCTTTGCCACGCTCACGGGGTCACCGTGAACGAAAGCGAGTGCGGAAGGACCAACCAGCTCGTCGTCAAACGAACTGATACCGGCCTTGTTGGCCGCAATCTTGGTCAGCGTGTTCTTTACCACGGCGTAGGTGGCGTGCTCACTGATGGAACGACGCAGGCTTGTCAGCTGCGACACAGTGAGACCGCGGTACTCAGTAAGCAGTACGGCAGTCGAGCTCTCGAAAAGATCGGAGAGTTCGGCAACCGTGGCTTCTTTGTTCGCCATGGCGCTCCTTGTGGATATCAATTCTTGCTGGCAGCCCCGGAAAGACCCACAAAAAAAGCTCCGGCACAGGAGTGCGGAGCTTGAAACCGGAATCTCTCCCGGAGAATAAACTTCGAACACCTGCGCGGGCCTCGCGTGAGCGAAACTTCGACCGATGCTCCTTCACGAGTGAAGGCACACCGATGACCAGCGGTCTTTGGCTTCGACTACCGTATCACAGCCGCGACGGCGGGCCGAACACGGAGTCGACACCCGGCGAGAACAGCACCGAGTCGGGCGGGCGGTTCGCCACCCCCGGCAGCCCCGCGCGGCTGAGCAGCGTGTCGGAGAAGTCGAGCAGTTCCGCCTGCTGCAGCGCCCACGGCTGGTGCCGGTTCGGCAGGTGCAGCGTGTGCCCGAGCTGGCGCGAGAACAGCGCCCACCGCGCCGTCAGGAAGTCGGCCAGGGCATCCGGATGCTCGATCTTCGCGCCGGGGCGCACGGCGACCGCCGAATCCACCTCACCCCGCGGCGTGGTGTGCCGGCGGGAGGTGTAGACGAGGGTGCCCGCCGTTCGGCGCACCCGCATGTGCGACCACACGTACGGAAGCGCGAACGCCACGCGCGCGCCGAACACTGCTGCCAGGCGTTCGGCTTCGAGCGAGAGGAACACCACACCGCGTCGCCCCTGGGCGTCGCGAGCGTACAGTCGCACGTTCGTCTCGTGGAACGTGCCGAAGTACGGCAGCGCCGGAGACCCGCCGAACCGCGTGTTACGGAGCGTGAACGGAATGAGCCCCACCCACGAACTGCCGTCGAACTCGTCGGGCACGACGCCCGGCGGCATCAACGACGCCGCGTCGGCCGTGTCGATGCGCCAATGCAGGAACGTGACGTTCCGCCACTGCTGGCTGAGGATGGGCTTCGGAATCTGGTGCGGAGATAAACTCACGTGCCTATCGTCGCACTTCCCGCTGTCACTCAGTGCAGCAGGCCGCCCTGGCTGTTCAGAACGTTCTTCTCGCCGGCCTCGATCGCGATCTTCAGCCGGTTCTCCACGGGCGGCATCGGGCAGTTGAAGTGGTACGAGAACGCACACGGCGGGAGGTAGGCCCTGTTGAAGTCGAGCGTCACCGTGCCGGGCCCCGCGTCGTCGGCCCGGGCATCCGGAACCAGCTTCATGAACCGGCCCACGCCGTAGGTCGTGTCTCCGCTGGTCGCGTCGCTGTAGACGAGCAGCAGGTTGCCGTTGTCTTCGAACGCCGACAGCGCGTGCTCGACGCCGTCTTTACTGAAGGTGATCTCTGCGGGAACGATGCGTTCGCGCGTTGCGCCGTTGTCTTTGAGGTGCTCCACACCGATCGCGCGACCGCCCTCGATGGGCGTGAAGGTGGCATTGATGACCCACGAGGGATCGAAGTCGAACGCATCGATGCGGCCGAACTGCTGGTTGCCCTCCGACTCGGCGTCCCAGAGGCGCAGTGCGTAGGTGCCCTCCTCGCTCGCGATGACATACCCCGTGAGCGTGTCGCCGAAGCGGATCTCGGATGCCCGCTCCGAGTCCATCCCGGCCAGAACGACCCTTCCGTCGACGAGTTCACCGTCGACGTGGATGCCGTCGGCCGCCGTCGCCTCCAGCGCGAGGCCCGACTCCCCCGGAGCCAGCGGGAACCACAGCCCCGCCACGCCGAACGCGCGCTGCCCCACCGCCGGTTCGCCGGTGATCCACTCGGTCGCGACCAGCGCCAGGTTGCCCTGCGGTGCGGTCACGAAACGGCGGCGTGCCTCGCGGTAGGCGGCGTACGAATCGAGCTGGGCGGCATCCTGCGTCACATCGGTCATGGCATCTGCAACCTCGCAGGGCGCGGATTTATGCCGGGATGGCCGGAGCGACCGATCCGGCCAGGGCGCCCGCGACCGGCAGCAGGATGCGGAACTCCGTCCGCCCCGGCTCGCTCGCCACCTCGACCGAACCGCCGTGCGCCTCGGCCACCGCTGCGACGATCGCGAGGCCGAGCCCCGTGCTGCCCGCGTGCCGCGAGCGCGACGCATCCCCGCGCACGAAGCGCTGGAACAGGGTCGGCAGCAGCGCGGGATCGATTCCCGGGCCGTCATCGGTGACACTGATCACGGCGAACTCCACGCCGTCTCTGCTGACCTGCGTGAGACCGGCTGTCACCCGTGTACCGGGAGGCGTGTGCACCCTGGCATTCGCCAGCAGGTTCGCGGTGATCTGGTAGATGCGCGGGCCGTCCCCGACGATCTCGACCGGCTCCTCGGGGAGGTCGAGAATCCACTCGTGGTCGCGCCCCGCGACGTGCGCGTCGCTGACGGCATCGACCAGCGTGAGCGTCAGGTCGACAGTCTCGCGCGCGATGTCGGGCCGGGAGTCGAGCCGGGCGAGCAACAGCAGGTCTTCGACGAGGCTGGTCATGCGCTTCGCCTCCGACTCGATGCGGTCCAGCGAATGCGTCACGTCGCCCGGCAGATCGTGGCTGCCGCGACGGGTCAGCTCGGCGTACCCGCGGATGGAGGCGAGGGGCGTGCGCAGTTCGTGGCTGGCATCTGCCACGAACTGCCGCACCCGGTCTTCGCTCTGCTGGCGCGAGGTGAGGGCAGAAGCGACGTGTTCGAGCATCCGGTTCAGGGCCGACCCGACGCGCCCGACCTCGGTCTTCGGGTTCGTGTCGCTCTCGGGCACGCGCACCGCGAGCGCCACCTCCCCGCGGTCGAGCGGCAGTTCGGCGACGTCGGCCGCGGTCTCGGCGACCCGCTGCAGCGGGCGGAGGGCGAGGCGGATGATCAGCCCGCCGATCGCGACGGCCAGCAGCAGCCCGACCACCGTGATGACGACCGTGATGAGTGCCTGCTGCGCGATGGTCGCCTGAACAGAGGCGAGTGAGACGCCGAGCACGACAGTGTCACCGCCGGTCGTGATGAGCGAGACCACCCGGTACTGGCCGAGGCCGCCGCCGAGATCGACCGTCGTCGGGATCGACGAGGTGGGAAGGGTGACGAGCTGCGCGATCTGCGGCGTCGTCAGCGCAACGACCGAGGTGTTCGTGAACCCGCCCGCGCCGGCCGAGTCGGCCGCGACCACCGCTCCCGACGAGAGAACGATGCCCGACGCGCTGATCAGCCCGACCGTGCCCACCGGCTGGCGTTCGAGAAAGTTCGCGGGGTCGTTGTTGCGCAACTGCAGGGTGTAGCCCGTGCTGGGAGGCGCGGCCGAGCCGGTGCCGCCTCCGCCACCCGGGAGCTGGGCATCCAACCGGCTGACCAGCACGCCGTTCAGCGTGAGCGTGGAGACCAGGCCGATCGCCAGCCCGAGCACGGCGATCAGTGCTGCAACGCTCAGGATGAGGCGACGGCGGAGTGTCACGGGGCGGTCTTCAGCATGTAGCCGGCCCCGCGAACGGTGTGGATCATCGGGGAGCGGCCCGCGTCGATCTTCTTGCGGAGGTACGAGATGTAGATCTCCACGACGCTCGAGCGCCCCCCGAAGTCGTAACTCCACACCCGGTCGAGAATCTGTGCCTTGCTGAGAACGCGGCGGGGGTTGCGCATCAGGAACCGCAGCAGCTCGAACTCCGTGGCGGTGAGCTCGATCTGCTCGTCGCCCCTCCGCACCTCGTGGCTGTCTTCGTTCAGCACCAGGTCGCCGACGACCACCTCGGGGTCGACCGCGTCGGTGACCAGCATCGTCGAACGGCGCAGCAGGCCTCGGAGGCGCGCGACCAGCTCCTCGAGGCTGAACGGTTTGGTGACATAGTCGTCGCCGCCCGCCGTGAGGCCGGCGATACGGTCGTCGAGGGAATCCTTCGCCGTGAGGAAGAGCACCGGAACCTCGGCGCCGTCGGCGCGCACCCGGTTGAGCACGGCCAGGCCGTCGATGTCGGGCAGCATCACGTCGAGCACGATCACGTCGGGCTTGAACTCCCGTGCCAGCGTCACGGCGGTGCGGCCGTCGCTTGCGGTCTTCACATCCCACCCCTCGTAGCGGAGCGCCATCGACAGCAGGTCGGTGAGCGTCGGCTCGTCGTCGACGACGAGGGCGCGCACCGGCGACCCGTCGGCACGCGACAGGCGCGGGCGGGGAGCTGACGAACCAGACGGAAGCTTTGCGTTATCGATGGTCACACTCCCAGTATTCCCAGGATTCTATGACCAGCCTATGAGCGACCTACGTCACCCCTGTGAATCACGCCAGCTGTGTTCGGGAGCGTAGCCGAGCACGCGCCGCGCCTTGTGGATCGAGAGCAGCGTCGTGTTCTCGCCGAGGTCGCCCCGGAGCGGGGTGTCGGGAAAGACCTCGGCGACGAGGTCGGCGTTGCTGCGGGTCATCACCGTGTCGGCCGCAGCGATGATGAAGCGCTCGAAACCCTTGCCCTCCCATTCGAGAGCCCTCTCGACCGCCTGGGCCCCGTCACGGGAGTCGATGTAGCCCCAGAGGTTCCATTTGCGCAGCCGGGCATCCTGATCGAACGACGGGAACTCGGCGTAGTCCGCCGGGTTCATCACGTTCGAGAAGCGCAGCGCGACGACCTTCAGCTCCTCGTCCCACCGGGTCAGCTGAATCGCGAGCTGCTCCTCGAGGTGCTTCGTGAGGGAGTAGACGCTCTCGGGCCGGGCCGGGTACTCCTCGTCGACGGGGATGTACGGCGGCGGGGTCTCGAACGGCAGCCCGAGAACGGTCTCGCTCGACGCGGTCACGATGTTCCGGATGCCCGCCCGCTTCGCCGCGTGCAGAACGTGGAAGGTCGAGAGCATGTTGTTGTCGAAGGTGGCGACATCGCTCCGGATGCCCGGCGCCGGGATGGCCGCAAGGTGCACCAGGGCATCCAGACCCGCATAGGTGTCGTTCACTCCCAGAAGCGCGTCGAGCGTCTGGCCGTAGTCGGTGAAGTCGACGCGGATGCTCGTCTCGCGTGACCCGGCGACGTCGAGGTTGAACACCTCGTGCCCGCTGGCTGTGAGACGTTCGACGACGGCGGTGCCGAGTTTTCCCGACCCGCCGGTGACTGCAATACGCATGGAGCTCCCTCGCTGTGTTGGTTCCATCCTCTCAGCTGAACGGAGAGAGAATGGAGGGGTGACGACCGCCTTGACACTGACCTTCCCGTGGGAGGAAGAGGAGCCCGTCGCTGCCCCCCGCCCGGCGCACCTGTCACGCATCGTCGCCGACTCGACCAACCGGGTCGCCTGGTTCCGTGCCCGCAGCCGCGGGGTGACGGCGACGGATGCCGCGCGCCTCACGACGCGCAAGTCGGTCGAGAACACGGCCTACGACAAGCTGAACGGAACGAACTTCGGCGGCAACATCTACACCGACCACGGCCGAATCCGTGAGCCGAAGATCGCCGCCTGGGTGCTCGACCGGTACGGGATCGAGCCGTCGACCACGCTCTTCCACGCGCACGGCCGCCCACTGCACCTCGCAACCCCCGACGGCATCGCGGTGAACCCGACCTCGGGCGACACCGAACTCGCCGAGATCAAGACCACCAACAGGGCGTGGCGCTCCATCCCCCGCCACTACCTGCGCCAGGTCTGGTGGCAGCAGTACGTGCTCGGCGCCGAGCGCACGCTCGTGGTGTGGGAGCAGCACTCGTCGTTCGTGCCCGTGGCCGCCGAGCCCGAATGCCGCTGGGTCGACCGCGACGACAACGAGATCGCGCAGCTCGTGCGCCTCGCCGACCAGCTGCTCGACTTGATGCAGCGTCGCTGAGGTTTGTTACCAACAAGGTGACACCCTCGTAACATCTCCGTATCAATCGGGCGCTTTACTGGGACAGGGGCCCCGGAACGGGGGCTACACGCACCGTCGATACCTCGCGATCACCAGCGGTGCTGATCGCACCATGAAGGGGAGCTACCGATGACGCAGCAACTGACCGGAGTGAGCCAGATGACCGATCCGAGAGCAGAGTCGACGCCGGGTGGCGCCGGGCCGACCACGATGCGCGCCGCCGTGATCGACGAGACCGGATGCCCCGACGTGCTGCACGTGAGCGAGGTCGCGCTGCCGCTCCGCATCAACGCTGAGGTGCTGGTGAAGGTCGCCGCGGCCGGGGTCAATCCGATCGACGTCAAGACGCGGGCCGGCCGGGGTGTCTCGGCAGCGATCGCCTCGTACCCCTACATTCTGGGGCAGGACTTCAGCGGCACGGTCGTCGAGAGCGCCTACGAGGGCCACCCCCTGAAGGTCGGCGACGAGGTGTACGGGATGCTCAGCGCCCCCCGCGGGCAGGGCTCCTACGCCGAGTACGCCGCCGTTCCCGCCCTGCAGCTCTGCAAGAAGCCCGGCCGGCTCAGCCTCATCGAGGCCGCCGGAGTACCGCTCGCGGCCCTCACGGCGTGGGGCATGGTGGTGGATGTCGCGAAGGCGCACGAGGGCCAGCGCATCCTGATCCATGCCGGGGCCGGCGGGGTCGGTCACTTCGCGGTGCAGTTCGCCGCCTATTTCGGCGCCTACGTGATCGCGACCTCGTCGTCACGCAACGCGAGTTGGCTGCGCGAACTGGGCGCCGCCGAGGTGATCGACTACACCTCGACGCGCTTCGAAGACGTGGTGTCCCGGGTCGACGTGGTCATCGACCTGATCGGCAACGTGCACGACGAGACCGGCACCCGTTCGCTGCAGACCCTCCGCCCGGGCGGACTGATCGTCAATGCGCCGACCGGCAGCTGGCCGACCCTCGTCGACGACGCGGCGGCTCTGGGGCTCCGCGCGACGACCTACAAGGTTTCGCCCGACGCCTCCACGCTGACGATCATCACCCGTCTCATCAACTCGGGCGACATCCATGTGCACATCGACGAGGTCTTCGAACTGGCGGATGCCGCGGAGTCGCACCGCCGCCTCGAGCAGGGGCACACCCGCGGCAAGCTGGTCATCGCCGTGGCCGAGCAGGTCTAGAGGGCGCGTTCCCTGACGAAGTCGCTCTCCTTCTCGCCGCCCACGAAGAACGACTTGGTGCCGACGATGCCGAATCCGCTCTTCTCGTAGAACCTGTTGGCGCGCACGTTCTGGTCGTTCACGCCCAGCCAGATTCCGGATGCTCCCCGGGCGGCCGCCGCGTCGACACTGAGTCGCATCAACTCGGCCGCGATCCCCTGCCCGTGGTGGCCGGCCACGACGTAGCACTTGCTCAGCTCGGCCGTCGGGCGGAGCGTGACGGCCGCCCGCACGTCCGAGTCGGCCGGCTCCCCGAAGTTCACCATGGTGTAGCCCACAGGCAGGCCCTCCGATTCGGCGAGGAACAGCATCCGGTCGGGGTCGTCGAGGTACTCCTGGAACCGGTCGACGGTCAGCGTGGCCGCGAGGTGCTGCTGGATGCCGCCGGCCGTCGTGTGCGCGGGGCAGGCGAGCACGAAGGTGGCGGTGGCGACGAGGGAGAGGCGGGCGGCGTCGTTCGGGCCGGCCTGGCGGTACTCAACGGGCATCCAGCCAGCTTAAACGACGGAAGGGCCTGCCGAAGCAGACCCTTCCGTGTGTGAGACGGGGTAAGGCTAGGCCAACGCGTTCACATCGACCGGGATGCCCGGGCCGAACGTGGTCGAGACGGTGCCCTTAGTGATGTAGCGGCCCTTCGAGGAGGACGGCTTCTGGCGCACGATCTCGTCGAGCGCAGCGGCGACGTTCTCGCGCAGCTGGTCGGGCGAGAAGCTCGCCTTGCCGGCCACGAAGTGCACGTTGGAGTGCTTGTCGACGCGGAACTCGATCTTTCCGCCCTTGATCTCGGTGACAGCCTTCGCCACGTCGGGTGTGACGGTGCCGGTCTTCGGGTTGGGCATGAGGCCACGCGGGCCGAGCACCTTACCGAGACGACCGACCTTGCCCATGAGCTCCGGGGTCGAGACGGCGGAGTCGAACGAGGTGTAGCCGCCGGCCACCTTCTCGATCAGCTCGTCGCCACCGACCTCGTCGGCGCCGGCAGCGATGGCTGCTTCCGCCGCGGGGCCCGTTGCGAACACGATGACGCGGGCGGTCTTGCCGGTGCCGTGCGGCAGGATGACGGTGCCGCGCACCATCTGGTCTGCCTTGCGGGGGTCGACGCCGAGCTTCAGCGCGACCTCGACCGTGCTGTCGAACTTGGCGGAGCCGGTCTCCTTCGCGAGAACAACGGCCTCAGCAGCGGTGTACAGCTTGGTTTCATCGATTTTGGCGGCCGCAGCGCGGTATGCCTTTGACTTCTGTGCCATGAGAGCCTCCTACGCCTCGACCGTGATGCCCATGGAGCGGGCCGTTCCTGCGATGATCAGCGACGCAGCGTCGAGATCGTTGGCGTTGAGGTCGGCCAGTTTGATCTGGGCGATCTCGCGCACCTGCTCCTTGGTGAGCTTCGCGACCTTGACGGTGTGCGGAGTTCCCGAGCCCTTGGCGACGCCGGCTGCCTTCTTGATGAGCTCCGCCGCCGGCGGGGTCTTCAGGATGAAGGTGAACGAGCGGTCTTCGTAGACCGTGATCTCGACGGGGATGACGTTGCCGCGCTGGTCTTCTGTCGCAGCGTTGTACGCCTTGCAGAACTCCATGATGTTCACGCCGTGCTGACCCAGCGCCGGCCCGATGGGCGGTGCGGGGTTGGCGGCGCCGGCCTTGATCTGAAGCTTGATCAGACCTGTGACCTTCTTCTTCGGTGCCATGATTTCTCTTCTCTGTCGTGCCGCCCGAAAGCGGCGCTCCCACCACAGGGCTTCTCCCTGCAGCGGTGGATGCTGCCCGTGGGCAACCTGTCTATGTTACAGCTTGTGGGCTAGAGCTTGGTGACCTGGTCGAAGCTGAGCTCGACCGGCGTCTCGCGCTCGAACAGCGAGACCAGCACCGTGAGCTTGCCGCTCGCCGGCTTGATGTCGCTGATCGTGCCGGGCAGGCCCGCGAACGAGCCGTCTTTGATCGTGACGGTCTCGCCGATCTCGAAGTCGATCTCGGCGGGGATGGCGCGGGTGACGGTCTTGCCGCCCTTGCCTGCGCCGGCCTTGGCGGTCGGGGTCTCGACGATCTCGACGAGGCTCTTCAGCATGTTGAAGGCCTCCTCGAAGCGGAGGGGGGTGGGGTTGTGCGAGTTGCCCACGAAGCCGGTGACGCCCGGCGTGTGGCGCACGACCGACCAGCTGTCTTCGTTCAGGTCCATGCGAACCAGCACGTAGCCGGGGATGCGCACGCGGGTGACCAGCTTGCGCTGGCCGTTCTTGATCTCGACGACGTCTTCCATCGGGACCTCGACCTGGTAGACGTAGTCCTCCATGCCCATCGACGACTTGCGGCTCTCGATGTTCTGCTTGACGCGCTTCTCGAACCCGGCGTAGGAGTGGATGACGTACCACTTGCCCGGCAGGAAGCGAAGCTCGGTGCGGAAGGCCTCGTAGGGGTCTTCGGGAGCCGCTTCGTCGGCGTCGAGCTCGGCCTGCAGCTCGAGGTCGCCCGCGCTGTCGGCCGACACCACGGAATCGGAGACGAAGTCGTCGTCTTCGGCGTCGGTCAGGGCGCCGTCGATCTCCTCTTCGTCTTCGATGGCTTCGAGAGCTGCCTCGGTGTCGTCGGCGTCGTCGGAGGCGAGCGCCTCGTTCACCTCGTTGTCGGCCTCGAGGTCGTCGACCGCAACGGTCTCGCCGTCGCCGTTCTCGTCGATGAAGTGCTCGTCGTTCGTGCCGCCGTCGATGGCGCGCAGCAGGGCATCCAGATCGCTGGGGGACTCGATCTCGATGTTGTCGCCCTCTTGCGCCTCTTCGACCTCGCTCGACTGCTCTTCTGCAGCCCCGAGATCAAGATCGTCACGGTTTGACTTAGACACTGAAATACGTCCCGTTCCTGTTGCTGGTGTGTGTGCGATGAAAGAGGGGGAACTACAGGCCGATGGGGCTGGTTCCCGGATCGCCGAACACGATGACCGCCAGCCAGCTGAACACGAAGTCGAGACCCGAGACGAGCGCCATCATGATGACGACGAAGACGAGCACGACCAGCGTGTAGCTGATCAGTTCTTTGCGGGTCGGTGTGACGACCTTCTTCAGTTCTGCAATGACCTGCCTGATGAACAGCACGATTCGCGAGAACGGGTTGCGCTTGGCAGCCCGATCGCTCTTGGCGCGCTCGACGACAGCCTCGCTGGGTTCGTCGACTATCTTTCGTGCCACCGTCAGTACCTTTCACAAGCGATCGAGGAGAACAGGTGCTCGCCTCGATGTGCAGGGCGGACAGGACTCGAACCTGCAACCTGCGGTTTTGGAGACCGCTGCTCTACCAATTGAGCCACCACCCTATGAGCTGGAAATCTCCCGCTTCTCGTACCCGACACCACCCGGAGGCGATGAAAATGGGCATGAAAAAGTATGGCAGATTTCAACTACCTCAACCCAGTGTAGGTCAGATCATCGACGACCGCAAAGAGACCCGGTCTAGGTTGGAGATCATGAAAGCTGTGACCATCAAGGCCCCGGGTGACGCCTCCGTACTGCACCTCGACGACGTGCCCGAGCCGATCGTGGCGCCCGGCGAGGTTCTGATCGGCGTCGTCGCCGCAGGCGTGAACCGCGCAGACATCAGCCAGCGCGAAGGGAACTACCCGCCGCCCGCCGGGGCCCCGGAGTGGCCGGGGCTCGAGGTCTCCGGCCTGGTGCTGCAGCTCGGCATGGGCGTGACCGCGTTCACCATCGGCGACCGGGTCGCCGCCCTGCTGCCGGGCGGTGGCTACGCAGAGCGGGTGAGCGTGCCGGCCGGGCAGGTGCTGAAGCTGCCACCGAACGTCGAACTCGTCGACGGAGCCGGGCTCATCGAGGTGGCAGCCACGGTGTGGTCGAACGTGTTCCTGCTCGGCGACCTGCGGGCCGGCGAGACGCTCCTGGTGCACGGTGGTTCGAGCGGCATCGGCACGATGGCCATCCAGCTCGCCCGTGCGCGCGGTGCGCACGTGGCGGTCACCGCAGGCTCTGCGGAGAAACTCGCGGCCTGCGCTGCCCTCGGCGCGAGCATCCTGATCGACTACCACACCGAGGATTTCGTCGAGCGGCTGAAGGAGGAGGGCGTGGCCGCGCACGTCATCCTCGATTCGGTCGGCGGTTCGTACCTCGAGCGCAACATCCGCGCACTGGCGACGGATGGGCACATCGTGAACATCGGCAACCTCAGCGGCGAGCCGGCCACCTTCGACTTCGGCCGGTTGATGGCCAAGCGGGGTGCGATCCACGCGACGAGCCTGCGCAGCCGGTCCGCCGCTGCGAAGGCCGCGATCGTCGAGAGCGTGCGCGAGAACGTCTGGCCACTGATCGCCGACGGCAGCATCGTGCCCGTGATCGCCGCCCAGTTCCCGCTCGCCCGGGCATCCGATGCCCACCGGCTGATGGAGGGCTCGACGCACATCGGCAAGATCGTGCTGGTGGTGTGAGCTCCGGATGCCGCGGGCCGAGATGACTCCGAGTGTCGGCGCCGGGCGGCCGGGGTCGATGCCGCCCGTAGTGTGGAAGGCATGACTACGAACCTCGTGCCGAACCCGCACCCGGAACCCGAGACGGTCTCGCCCGACGACTTCAAGGCGGCGTTCCGCAACCACCCCGCGGGCGTCGCGGTGATCACCGCCGATGCGGGCGACGGGCCTGTCGCGCTGACCGCGACCTCGGTGTTCTCGGTGAGTGTTGCGCCGCCGCTGCTGGTGTTCTCGATCTCTGAGCTGTCGTCGAGCACGCCGACCATCCGCCGCGCCGACACGGTCGTGGTGCACCTGCTCGGCGCCGACCAGCTCGACATCGCGAAACTCGGCGCGACGAGCGGCATCGACCGGTTCGCCGACACGAGCATCTGGAAGCGACTGCCCACCGGCGAGCCGTACTTTCCCGCCGCGCACGCCTGGATCCGCGGGCGCATCGTGAACAAGATGGAGGCGGGCGGCTCGACCGTCGTCGCCGTGCAGGCCCTCGAGACGCACGCCCCCGTACCCGGGGCCGACGAGGCCGACGCGGCACAGGCGCATCCGCTGGTGTACCACAACCGCACGTGGCACCGCCTCGACGAGAACTCCAAGATCTCCTGAAGCCGGGCTGCCGTCGGTAGGCTGGCTGCGTGACCGAACGCAGCCGTATCTCGCACCGCATCGCATCCATCGCCGAATCGGCGACCCTCAAGGTCGACTCGAAGGCCAAGGCACTGCAGGCGGCGGGCCGACCGGTCATCAGTTTCGCCGCGGGCGAGCCCGACTTCGCGACGCCCGACTTCATCGTCGAGGCCGCCGTCGCCGCGGCGCGCGACCCCAAGAACCACCGCTACACCCCTGCGGCCGGGCTGCCCGACCTGCGCGAGGCCATCGCGGCGAAGACGCTCCGCGACAGCGGTCTCGAGGTGTCGCCGTCGCAGGTCATCGTCACCAACGGCGGCAAGCAGGCCGTCTACCAGTCGTTCGCCACGCTGCTCGACCCGGGCGACGAGGTTCTCGTGCCGGCCCCCTACTGGACCACGTACCCCGAGGCGATCGCCCTCGCGGGAGGCGTGACCGTCGAGGTCTTCGCGGGCAGCGACCAGGGTTACCTCGTCACGGTCGACCAGCTCGAGGCCGCCCGCACGGAGCGCACCAAGGTGCTGCTCTTCGTCTCACCGTCGAACCCCACGGGCGCGGTGTACTCGCCGGCCGAGACGAAGGCGATCGGCGAATGGGCCGACGAGCACGGCCTCTGGATCATCTCCGACGAGATCTACCAGAACCTCACCTACGACGGTGTCGTGGCCCAGTCGATCGTCGAGGCCGTGCCCGCACTCGCCGACCGCACCATTCTCGTGAACGGTGTGGCGAAGACCTACGCGATGACGGGGTGGCGGGTCGGCTGGATGGTCGGCCCCTCCGACGCGATCAAGGGGGCCGCGAACCTGCAGTCGCACCTCTCGTCGAACGTGTCGAACGTCTCCCAGCGCGCCGCCATCGCCGCCCTCACGGGGCCGCAGGATGCGGTCGCCACGATGCGCGAGGCGTTCGACCGCCGCCGCAGGGCGATCGTGGCCGGGCTGAACGAGATTCCCGGGCTGCACGCTCCGACGCCCGAGGGTGCGTTCTACGTGTACCCCGACGTGACAGGGCTGCTGAACCGCGAGTGGGGCGGCGTGACGCCGACGACCTCGCTCGAGCTGGCCGACCTCATCCTGGAGCAGGCCGAGGTGGCCGTGGTGCCGGGCGAGGCGTTCGGGCCGAGCGGATTCGTCCGCATGTCGTACGCCCTCGGCGACGACGCCCTGGCCGAGGGTGTCGCGCGCCTGCAGCGCCTCTTCGGCGCCTAGACCCTCGGAGTCCGTTCCGCCGCGGTGAAGTCGAGGAAGTGCGGCAGCATGCCGCTGTGGTCCCCTGTCGCCTGGTAGCGGTGGAGGGAATGCGAGATGCGCCTGTTGATCGACGTGTCCTGCGCCAGCAGGCCGAGGTCTTCGGGGAAGCCGATCGCGTCGTTGTAGTAGATGGCGAAGACCCACTGCGCCCGCATGTTGCCGTCGCGGAACGAATGGATGGCGATCAGCTCCGACGAGAATTCCGGCACCAGGTCGAGATAGGCCTCCCTGGTCAGGCCACGCCGGTGCAGCAGGAGCTCGAGTTGCGAGTACTGGATCGATGCCGCCTCGGCGATCTCGGGGCCGGGCAGGTAGGTGTATTTGACCATCGGCGCCGCAGGATCGAAGGGTTCGTAGTCGATCGCATCCGGAGCGAAGCGGATCATCGCCGTCTCGGGGCCGACTCGCTCGACACCGGCCCAGTGGTAGATGTCCTGGAACAGATGGCGGTGGATGGCCTTCATGTGGTCGTAGTCGAGCCGGCCGGGCACCGGCACCCTCCCGATCTCGGCCGCGCGGAGATGCGAGAGCTGCACCTCGACCGTGCGGAGCAGCTCCGCGTCGGTGATGCCCTCCGGATGTCCGGCGTCGGTGATGCGGCTCCTCAGGGTGAAGGTGCCGGGCAGGAGGTAGTCGTCGAAGCCCGCGACGGCGGTGCCCCGTGAGCGGTCGATCGAGAGGCCGTGCAGCGCCGCCACCTCGGCCACCGCGGCGTCGCCGCTGATGCGCGCGTCGGCGACCTCGGAGAGCAGACGCCGGTGTCGACGGTCGCCCAGCTCGGCCCCGACGAAGTTCATCGTCGAGTCGGCGAGATCGATCGAGTACCGGGTGGGATCGTCTCTTTCTGGAACCATGCCCCTGGTCCTTTCTCCGTAGCCCCCTGGCCGGATGTGAAGCGGGCTCAACGATCTCACGGTTCGGGGGCGGGGGCGTCGACGGCGCGAAGGATGGCGCGAAACGGACAGGGACTGTTCCCGGAAGCGCTGGCACGCCACGATGGAGGAATGACTTCTGCTGACACGGCCGTGAGCGTGCGCGACCTCGCAAAGCACTACGGCGCGTTCGCGGCGCTGAAGGGCATCTCGTTCGACATCGCGCGCGGTGAGACGTTCGCCCTGCTCGGCCCCAACGGGGCGGGCAAGAGCACCACCATCGAGATTCTCGAGGGGTACCGCGACCGCTCGTCGGGCGAGGCGACGGTTCTCGGCACCGATCCGCGGCACGGCGGGCTCGCGTGGAAGGCCCGGCTCGGCATCGTGCTGCAGAGCTCGGGCGAGAGCGGCAACGTGACGGTGCGCGAGCAGCTGGTGCAGTTCGCCACCATGTACCCGAACCCCCGCGAGGTCGACGAGGTGATCGCGGCCGTCGGGCTGGCCGAGAAGGCGGGCACGCGCATCAAGAACCTCTCCGGTGGCCAGCGCCGGCGGGTGGATGTCGCGCTCGGCGTGATCGGTCGCCCCGAGTTGCTCTTTCTCGACGAGCCCACTACCGGGTTCGACCCCGAGGCGAGGCGCCAGTTCTGGGAGCTGATCCGCGGACTGAAACGGGATGGCACGACCATCCTGCTCACCACTCACTACCTCGACGAAGCGGCGCAGCTGAGCGACAGGGCCGCAGTCGTCGCCGGCGGCGAGCTGGTCGACATCGGGCCCGTGCACACCCTCGGGCCGGCCGAGGCCCGCATCCCGATCGTTCGCTGGCGGGAGAACGGGGAGGTGCGGCAGGAACGCACGAGCGATCCGGGCCGAACCGTCGCCGAGCTCTTCGCACGGCTCGGCGAGCCGGCCGAGCTCGAGATCGTGCGGCCGAGCCTCGAAGACATCTACCTCGACCTCGTCGGCAGCTACGAGGCGGAGCTGCAGCAGGAGAGGATGAGCGCATGAGCGTCGCGGAACGCACCGCACAGCCCGCTCGCTTCGGACCGGGCCGCACGCTGCGCCTGGGCGCGAGCCGCGTCGCGTACGAGACGCGCATCTACTTCCGCCAGACCGACACCCTCTTCTTCACGTTCCTGTTCCCGGTGATCATGCTGACGATCTTCTCCGTGGCCTTCCAGGGCATGGGGAACGTCGGCACGAACCCCGACGGCTCGGGCGGCATCAGCCAAGCTGCGGCGTACCTGCCGGGGATGATCGCGGCGGGCATCCTGCTCTCAGGCGTGCAGAACCTCGGTGTCGACATCGCGACCGAACGCAGCGACGGCACCCTGAAACGGTTGGGCGGCACACCGCTGCCGGTGCTGTCGTACTTCTTCGGCAAGATGGGGCAGGTCTTCGTGACCAGCGTGCTGCAGATCGGGCTGCTGCTGCTCGTCGCGCGGTTCGCGTTCGGGGTCGAACTGCCGACAGACGGCGGGAGCTGGGCGACGTTCGCCTGGGTCTATGTGCTCGGGATCGCGACCTCAGCCGTGCTGGGCATCGCCATCTCGCGGCTGCCGCGCACGGGCAAGAGTGCGACGGCCGTCATCATTCCGCCGATCCTCATCCTGCAGTTCATCTCGGGGGTGTACCTGCAGTTCTCCCTGCTGCCCGACTGGCTGCAGGCCGTCGCCGGGGTCTTCCCGCTGAAGTGGATGGGCCAGGGCATGCGGGCGGTGTTCCTGCCCGAGTCGTTCGCCACGGTGGAGAGCGGCGGCACGTGGGATCTGGGGGCCGTCGCGATCGCCCTGCTGGTGTGGCTGGTGGCCGGGCTCGTCGTCTGCCGGCTGACGTTCCGCTGGATTCGCCGGGACGGCTAGTCGCCGAAGCCGATGAAGGTGGGCTCGGGGGCGAGCGAGACACCGAACTCGGACTGTACGCGCCACTGCACGAAGCGTGCCAGCTCGGCGATCTGCTCGGCCGTCGCTCCCCCGGTGTTCACCAGCGCGAGCGTGTGCTTGCTCGAGATCGCCGCCCTCGACCCGGGCAGCGCGAACCCGCGGCCGAGGCCGGAGTGCTCGATCAGCCACGCCGCGCTGAGTTTCACCGCGTAGACCTCGGGCGCATCCAGCGTCGCCGGTGTCTCGGTGACCCAGCGCGGCGCCTCGGAGGGAATCGTGCGGGCGAACGACTCGCTCACGATCGGGTTGGTGAAGAACGAGCCGGCGCTGACCGAATCGGGATCGGCGGGGTCGAGCACCATGCCCTTCGATCCGCGGAGCCGCAGCACGGCCTCGCGCACGGCGCCGAGGGCCACACGGTCGCCCTGCTTCACCCCCAGGGCATCGGCGAGCTGGGCGTATTCGATGGGCAGGCCGAGGGCCAGGGCATCCGACCCCGCCCGGTGCAGCCGGAACTCGACGGAGACGACCACGCCGGGTCGAGTGGTCTTCAGGGCCGACGTGCGGTAGCCGAATTCGAGCTCGCGGGCCGTCAGCCACTGCAGCTCACCCGTCTCGGCATCGAGCAGTTCGAGCCCGACGATCACCGCGGCGACCTCCTGGCCGTAGGCGCCGATGTTCTGCACGGGAGAGGCGCCGGTGGAACCCGGGATGCCCGACAGGGCCTCCATGCCGCTCAGCCCGTTCGACACGGTGAACGCGACGAGGTCGTCCCACGGTTCTCCCGCCTGCACACGCAGGCGCACGGTACCCGGAGCGTCGGCCGGCCCGGCTTCGATCAGCTCGACGCCGCGCGAGGCGACGTGCACGACCGTGCCCGCGAACCCGTCGTCGGAGACGAGCACGTTCGAGCCCCCGCCGAGCACCAGCAGGGGCTCCTCGGCGCCCCAGACGGCAAGGCAGGCCTCGACGAGTTCGCGGGCGTCGGAGACGGTGACGAGGCGCTCGGCCGGGCCGCCCACCCGCAGTGTGGTGAGCGGCGCGAGCGCGGCGTGGCCGGGCTGCTCGATCATGCGGAGGCGTGCACCCACACCTGGGCCTTGCCGAGAACGGTCTGGCCGTTGCCGGTCACGGTGAGGTCGATGCGTGCGGTCGCGGCGTCGGCACCGAGCTGGCCGACCTTCGCGACCACGTCGACCGTGGCGCCGGTCTCGGCGTGCACGAACACGGGGCGGGTGAAGCGCACCTGGTAGTCGTCGACGAGGGCGGGGTCGCCGACCCAGTCGAACACGGGCTGCACGGCGAGGCCCATGGTGAGCATCCCGTGCGCCAGCACGCCGTCGAGCCCGACGGAGACGGCGACATCGTCGCGGTAGTGGATCGGGTTGAAGTCACCCGACGCCCCCGCATAGCGCACGAGCGCGTCACGGGTGAGAGTGAAGGAACGCTCGGCGACCACGTCACCGACGCTCAGGGAGGCCAGGTCGAGGCTCATTCGTCGCCCCTCACCACGAGCGTCGAGATGGCGGTCACCACGTGGGCGCCCGTCGCATCCGTGATCGACGACTCGCTGGTGACCATCGAGTGGCCGCCGAGCTGCTTGACGCTCGCCACCGTGAGTGTGGCGGTGAGTTCGTCGCCGGCCACGATCGGGCGGGAGTAGCTGAAGCGCTGCTCACCGTGAACGACCCTCGAGAAGTCGAGGTCGGCGTCGGGGGTGGCGAGCAGCTGCGCGAGCGTGCGCTCCTGCACGACGACGCCGAAGGTGGGAGGGGCGACGAGGTCGTCGTAGCCGGCCGCTCGGGCCGCCTGCACATCGAAGTTCAGCGGGTTCACCGAGAAGACGGCCGCCGAGAACTCGCGGATCTTCTCGCGCCCGACGAGGTAGGGCGGCGTGGGTTCGTACACGCGGCCCTGGAGGTCTGGGTTGACTGGCACGCGTTCCAGTCTACGAGTTGCGGCCTGGGCTCGAACTGACCCCGTAGGAGCCGTCGGAGTTCCAGAACACGACATCTTCGCTCGGATCGGGCGCGGCCTCTCCCGCGGGGGTGGCGCGTAGGCTCGTGATGCGCAGTTCGATGCCCATCGAGGCGAACTCCTGTTTCGTCACGCAGGTGGCGCTCTGGGTGCCGTCGACGTAGACGGCGAGCAGGCAGGGCTGGTCGATACGGTTCTCGACGGCGTAGACGGTGAGCTCGGAGTCGGCGACACCGAGCAGCCGCAGGGACTCGGGCTTGTAGTAGGGGTCGATGTTCTGCGGCGGGATGCTCGGGGCGAGGCTCGGGTCTTCGAAGATCGTGAGGCCCGGCGGTAGGGCGGTGGCGGTGGCTGCCGGGTCGGCGCTAGATGTCGCGGGCGAGCCCGAGGGGTCGACGATGCTGCCGGCGGAACGGCCGAACACGTTCGCGGTGGGGCTCAGTTGCTGGGCGACGGCGATGCCGACCCCGGCGAGCAGCAGGAGCCCTGCGGCGACGGCGGTCCACATCCAGAGCTGGGAGCGCCTGCGCCAGGTCTCGAGGGTGGGGGTCGGGGCCGCGGCGGCGGTGTGGGTCTCAGCGGAGCCGGACGCAGGGGCCTTCACGACGGGTGTGGGTGTGGGTGCTGGGGTAGCAGCGGGGGCGCGGCGGGCGGTCGCCGCGTCGAGGGCCGGGCGGGCATCCACCAGCGCCTTGTCGAGCGCAGCGGCGTCGGAGCGCAACCGACCTTCGAGCGCGACCAGGCGCGCAGCGGACTCGGGCACACACACGACCTCGCCGCTGTCGGCGTCGAGCACCTCGACGAGCGGCTCCGACACGCCCGGGGCGAACGCCCGTTTCTGCAGGGCGACGCGGGCCGCCGCGGGGTCGGGCCGGCCCTCCGGCGTCGGAGTAAGGGGATGCTCACGCCACCACACCGCGTCGAGAATGTCGTGGGGGCCGGTGTAGGCGTCGGTGAGCGCCCGGCGGGCCGTCTCGTCGTCTACCAGCAGGGCATGGAGGGAGAGCGGATCCCCCGGATCTGCTCTGTGCGTCGGCATCGACGGCATGGTGCTCCTCGCTCGGGTCAGCATCCATTCTCCCTCGTGGTGACCGCTTCGGGCGGGGCTTGCGGAGAGCATCGCGCCCGTCAAGCGTCTGTGCCCGACGCGGGACTCGTGCCAGAGTGGAGGTGAACACCAGCTGAGGAGACCCATGTCGAACGTTCCCCCACCGCCGCCACCCTCGGGGGACTACCCCTCGACGCCCGAACCGAAGCCCGACGCGGCCGGCACCCCGGCGTACAGCGCGCCCGGCTACGCCGCCTCCGGCTCGCAGACGCCGGCGAGCGACCGGTTCAACGTGCTGTCGATCGTCTCCCTGGTCTCGGCGTTCTTCATCTCGCTGCTCGCGGTGATCACGGGGCACATCGCCCTCGGCCAGATCAAGCGCACGGGTGAGAAGGGTCGTGGCCTGGCGATCGCCGGCCTGATTCTCGGCTACCTCGGCATCGTGGCGGGCATCATCGCCATCATCGTGGCGATCGTGCTGTTCAGCGTCGCGGGTCGCGAGATCGCGAACGACCCGAACTTCGACCCCGATTTCGGGTCGCAGAGCACCAGCACGCCGTTCGCCACGAGCGACCCGGACTCCAGCGCCGGCGCCTCGGGCGAGCAGACGACGGCGGAGGCGTGCTCGATCCTGCTCGACTCGGTCTCTGACTCGGCGTCGCAGCTGCAGGAGAACTTCAGCCAGTTGCAGAGCGACCCGGCTGCGGCCGTCGCCGCCCTGCAGAAGCTCTCCGGCGACTTCGACAGCGGGCTCAGCCAGATCAGCGACCCCGACGTCTACGCGGCAGGCGACACCGCCAACACTTCGCTGAAGACGATGATCGCCGACATCCAGGCCATCCAGGCCGACCCGACCAGCGGCAGCGACGCCCTCGTCGCCGACGCCCAGGCCGTGCAGCAGGACTTCTCGGCGATCGACACCGTCTGCAGCTGACCCCGGCCGCCGGCCCCGCCCGGCCCGCATCCACGACGCCCTCCCGTTCCCACGAGCGGGTGGGCGTCGTGCGTCAGGCGGCCGAAGCCGGAACGTGGCGTCGCGCGAGGTCGACGACACCGAGTGCCGCTACAGCCCCGGCGACAATGAAAACGATCAGAGCCCAGGGGGGAGCCGAAGTCGCCTCACCGAGCACCATGATCCCGATCGTCACACCGACCAGCGGGTCGATGACGGTCAGTCCGGCCACGACAAGATCTGGTGGTCCGGTCGAATGAGCGACCTGAACCAGATATGACCCGAAACCGGTTGCGAGAATGAGCCCTGCTAGAGCCGCACCGGTCAGCCATCCCCGCTCTGACCAGTCGAACCCGCCCGCGACGACCAGCTCGGCGCGGTCCAGAAGGATCTTTGCGAGGGTCGCCACGAAGCCGAAGAGCACCCCTGCGACGACGATCGGCACGCTGACCGCGATCCTGCGACGAAAAGCGACAGCAGTCACCCCTAGACCGATGAGTATGAGGACAAGCAGCACAAGGACACTCGCGAGCTGCCTGTCGGTCACGATTGTCGACGTGGTGGTTGTGGTTGCGACACCGACGAACACTCCGATACCCCCCACACAGATTGCCACGGCGCGAAGAGTGTGACCGTTCATCCGCGTTCTGGAATGGCGAGCGTGAAGGACTGCGGTGAAGACGAGAGCGACAGCCCCGATCGGCTGCACAACGGTGAGCGGCGCCACTGCGAGGCTGCCGAGTTGCAGGAGAACTGCGAGGGCGAGCAGCAACGTGCCCAGCAACCATGATGATTGCCGGATCAGGGAGCGAAGCGATGGACGCGTTGCGTAGTCGGCCGTTCCAGCGTGCAGGTCACGTGCGACGAGACGCACACCGCGGTTTTGCAGCTGCGTTCCCAGCGCGAGGAAGGCTGATCCCACCACTGCGAGAGGAACTCCTATTGCCTGAAGCGGAGTGAGGGAGAAAAGCGACAATGCTCCGACAGAGGTCAATTCGGCAACGACCAGTGGATCTGCGTCTGGCCGACTTCACCGTGGGCCGGACTGCCGAACCGTTCATAGACCGCACCGACCGCCCCTTTGGCATAGAGCGAGAAGATCGACCCTCCGTGTAGTCCGAAGGGGTCCCAGTACCCGGATGCCCAGAGCGGACTAGACCCCGCGTAGACGACGATGTGTCCGTCTGTCTGGAAGGCTATCCGGTCAGCTCCCCGGCCGTAGGTGCCAGCTTGCCAACTTGCTTTTCCGTCCTTGTAGAGAACGAGATTGCCGTCGGTCTGAAACACGACATGAGTGCGATGGCCAGTGCTCCACAGCTCCCACCCACCGAGAAACCACGTCATGCCGTACGAGGAGTTCCAGTCATACCGATCCCGAAAGGAGTCGGCTTGGGCGGGCTGAGGGGCGGCGAGAACCCCAGCGATCAGAAAGGTGCTGAGCGTCAAAGTGAATGCGACGCGTGGCAAGACTCGGGTCATGTGCAGGAAGCCCTTCGATCGGTGCACTGAGGATTACTCAGATTAGCATCCGATCGAAGGGAATCGGGTAGAGCACAGGCGCGCCGGGTCTATCCCGTGCGTCAGGCGATCCGTCGCAGACGAACCCGGGCGTCAGGCGGCGCGGGTGAGGGTGCCGATGGTGTCGCCGGCGGTGTTCTTGACGATGAGGCTGTCACCGTCGACGGTGGCCGTGCTCAGGGCCGAGAGCCAGGAGTCGACACCGATGCAGGCCATGAGCGTGCTGGTCGTCTCAGAGAAGGTGACGGTGTCGCCCGAGACGACGTAGCTCGACGAGAGGGAGTTGCACCCGTCGTTGCCGGAGACGCTCGAGCCCTGCTCGAAGGTGAGGTGGGGTTTCTGCGGGGCGGTCTCGCCCCAGGTGCCGACGATCGAGGCCGCGGACGAACTCGCGCCGGGGTCGGCGGGGCCGGTGCTGGTGCCCGCCGACGAGGCGCAGCCGCCGAGCACAGATGCCAGGGCGAGCCCCGCCAGAGCGAGCCCTGCAGCGCCGACAACCGAGTGCGAAAAGTGTCTTGTCATGATTCCGGGTCTAATGCACCTCTCTGTGCATACCTTGTGAAGATTCTCAGGAATCGTTATTGTCGTCTGGGTAGCCCGCCTCCGCAGCGGGCTTTTTCTTTGTGGGCCCTCAGGGTTCGCAGATCGACCGGAACCACCAGCAGGGGGAAGCAACTCAATATGCAGCAACACAGGAACCGTCTCGGACGGCCGCTCGCCATTGTGGCAGCGACAGCACTCGGCCTCGGCGGTCTCTTCGCCGCTCCCGCCGCCTTCGCATCCGCACCCACGACCGCCGCGACTCCCGCGCCGGTCAGCGGATCCGCGTACCAGGAGCAGGCCGCAGCGCTGCTCACCGACCCGTCGGTGCAGGCCGTCGGCCGCGACGCTGACGGCAACGTGGTCGTCGTGAAGATCGCCGGCAGCGATTCCGGCAAGCTGAAGGCGTTCGACGCCACCTACGACAACGTCGTGGTGAAGTCGATCGGCGGACCGCTGACCGACTACGCCACCACTGACGTCGTCGGCGGAGCCGGATACTTCTCCCCCGCGAGCGCCACCTCGGGTGCGGCCTGCTCGATCGGGTTCTCGGCCTGGTCGCCGAAGGGCGAGCCTGCCGTACTGAGCGCAGGGCACTGCACCAACGACGGCAAGCTGACCGACACCTACCTCACCCTCCCCTCGACGGACCCCGCCGGCGGCGGCTCGGGCGAGAGCGTCGACGTCGTCGGCGAACTCGGCACCTTCGGGTTCTCGCAGTACGGCGGACCGGGCAACAGCAAGGGCGCCGAGAACAAGGACTCCGTCGACATCTCGGTCATCGACCTGACGAACGACGCCCTGACCACGCTGCCCGAGGTCACCGACTGGACCACGGCCTCGTCAGAGGACCTCTCGAAGTCGACCGTCAAGGTCACCTCGGTCGGCAGCGCAGTCGCCGGCGAGCCCGTCGCGAAGTCGGGCCGCACCACGGGTTACACCGATGGCGTCAACGTCGACATGGTCGACGGCTGGGCCCTCATCGGCGGCCGTCTCGTCTACGGCTTCAGCAGCTCTCTCGTCGCTGCTGAGGGCGACTCCGGCGGAGCGGTCTTCCAGGGCGGCAAGGCCGTCGGCATCCTGAGCGGCGGCCGTCCGGCCGAGGGCGGCGAGCCTGCCTTCCTGTGGGCCTCCGACCTGCCGAACGACCTCGCTCACCTCGACGGCTACACCGTCAAGCTCTCGATCACCGCTCCCACGCTGGTGAACCCGGCTGACGGCGGCAGCGTCGAGCGCGGCGGCACCATCAGCGGTACCGCACCGGTCTCCTCGACCGTGATCGTCACGCCCAAGGGCGGCGACGCATTCGAGGTTCCGACCGACGCCAACGGCGGCTGGAGCTTCCCCGCACCGGTCGACCTCGGTACCTACGACTTCACCGCCCAGGCGAAGGTCGGCTTCAACACCTCGTCGAAGGCCTCGCTCTCGGTCAAGGTCGTTGCGGTTCCGCTGACCGCTCCGGTCATCACCAACCCGGCTGACGGCTCGAAGGTCGTCACCGCCCTCACCGAGGTCACCGGTACCGGCACGCCCGGTGCGAAGATCACCGTCAAGGGTGACGTTCAGGGCACCGACACCGTCGACGCCGCAGGCAACTGGAGCGTCCCGGCCGATCTGAGCTACGGCACGACCTTCTCGATCGAGGTCACGCAGTCGGCCGACGGCCAGACCTCGCCGGTCGCCAGCTCGGTGTTCAGCGTCGTACCGACGCCCGCCGTCATCACCTCGCCGGTGAACGGTTCGACCATCGCCAACGCTGACAAGCCGACCGCTGCGACGGGTACCGGTATCACCGGCGCCACGATCAGCGCGACGATCAACGGCGTTCCCGCCGCGGGAACCACCCGCGTCGTCGACGGCAAGTGGAGCCTCGTGCTCGGCGACGCCGTTCAGGTCGGAGCGAACGACCTCGTCGTGCGCCAGACGATCGACCAGGCCGCGAGCATTGCCGAGATCACCTTCACGGTCGAGGCTGCAGCAGTGACCCCGACCCCCACGCCGACCCCCACCAACGGTGGCGGCTCGGGCGGCGGTAACGGTGGCAACGGCGGCAACGGTTCGGGCTCCGGCTCGGGCAACGACGGCGGCCTGGCCAACACCGGTCTCGACGTCACCGGGTTCGGCGCTCTCGCCGCAATCATGCTGGCGCTCGGTTCCGCGTTCGTCGTGACCCGTCGTCGCAAGATGGGCAACAACGCGTAGCATCTGACGCACACGAAGAGGGGCTGTCGAACCGAGGTTCGGCAGCCCCTCTTTCGCTGCCCGGGCACCGGGCGGGTTCCGGATGCCCGGCGGGGGGTCGCGGTGCCGGGCGCTCTGGCAGGGCCACGTGAGCCCCGCCTCCCGCCCCCAGCGTCGTATTGGCGCAGTAGCGCTCTTTTGGCCCAACCAAAACCCCTCATCTGCCACCTTCATGGGGTACCGTTGATCAACGACCCGAAGGAGTGAAGACGGCCATGACCAGCCCTCTCGACGACGAGACCACGACCACCGCCGAGACCGGCCGGCACAGCCGGGCCGAGGCGCCGCTCGCGGCGAGCGGGATGCGGCAGGCCCTCCCCGCGCGACTCGCACGTGACGGCGTGGTCGCCGTGGTGCGGGCGAAGAGTGTCGACCGACTGGCGCTGCTGATCGAAGCGCTCGTCGCCGGAGGCGTCTCGACCGTCGAACTGACGCTCACGACGCCGGGGCTGATGGGGTCGTTCGGCGAACTCCGCGACCGGTTCGACGGTGTCGCCGACCTCGGTATCGGTACGGTGCAGACCCTCGACGAGGTGCGGCAGGCGGTCGATGCCGGAACCGGCTTCATCGTGACACCGACCATGAACACCGCCGTCGTCGAGCACGCCGTGCGCGCGGGCGTACCGGTGATGCCCGGCGGCCTGACCCCGACGGAGCTCGCCACCGGCTGGAGCCTCGGAGCGGCGGCCGTGAAGCTGTTCCCCGCCTCGACGGTCGGCCCGTCGTACATCGGCCACCTGCACGGCCCCTTTCCCGACATCGACGTTCTGCCCTCGGGCGGGGTGGGGCTGTCGGACATCGGTGACTGGATCCGCGCGGGTGCACCCGCGGTCAGCCTCGGCGGCCCCCTTCTCGGCGACGCACCGGGCGGGGGCGATCTGGCCGCGCTGACCGACAGGGCCAAGCGCGCGATCGGCGAGGTCGAACGCGCACGGGCGGTGACAGCGTGAGCGACGGGAACGGTGGCGAGACCGTCGATGTCACCGGCGCCGTGCTCACCGTCGGTGAGACCATGGCGCTGTTCGGCGCCGACCGCGCCGGCGCCACCAGCCGCGGCGACTCCTACCGCCTGAGCTTCGGCGGTGCGGAGTCGAACGTGGCGACGGGCCTCGCCCGGCTCGGCACCCGCGCCGCCTGGCTGGGCCGGCTCGGCGACGACGACTTCGGCCGGATGATCGCGCGGGAGCTCCGCGCCGAAGGGGTGCTCGACGCCTCCATCGTCGACCCCGGCGCCGCCACCGGAACGATGATGAAGCATCGCCGCACGAACCACCGCCAGAGCGTGCACTACTACCGCGCGAACAGTGCCGGCTCGCGGCTCGATCCCCGCGACATCCCGCCCGCCGCCCTCAGCAGCGCCCGTCACCTGCACCTCACGGGCATCACCCCGGCGCTCTCGGCGACGGCCCGTGCCACCGTGGAGTCGATCGCAGCCGCACCCGACCGCGCCGGGCTCAGCATCGACGTCAACTACCGCGCGAACCTCTGGTCGGCGACGGATGCACGGGAGTGCCTTGCGCCGCTCTTCGCCCACGCCGACCTCGTGTTCGCCGGCCTCGACGAAGCCCACCTCGTGCTCGGCCGCGACGACCTCCCGGCCGACGACGCCGTTCGCGCACTGGTCGACCTCGGGGCCGGCGAGGCCGTGATCAAGCTCGGTGCCGCCGGCGCCGTGGCCCTGGTCGCCGGTGGCGACCCCGTGCACTCGCCCGCGATCGCCATCGACGTCGTCGACAGCGTCGGAGCGGGCGACGCGTTCGTGGCGGGCTACCTCGCCGAGCGCCTGGCCGGCCTCACCGTCGAACAGAGCCTCGTGACCGCGAACGCGTGCGGCGCCTTCGCCTGCCTCTCGGCCGGTGACTGGGAAGGCTACCCGACCCGTTCCGAACTGCGCCTGCTGGCCGACACCGAGGCCGTCACGCGCTGAGGTTCGCCTCGCGCAGGGAGCGCTCGACGGCGCCGACGTGGGCGGCTGCGGCCGCGCTCGCCCGGGCTGGATCCCTGTCGCGGATCGCGTGGTAGATCGACGAGTGGTCGCTGCGGGCGTCGAGCGGGTACGCCGCACTGCGGTACTGACCACCCGACACCCGCAGGCGGAAGGTCGTGCTGTTCAGTGCAGAGCCGAGCGCGCTGAGAGCAGGGTTGCGGGCGGCATCGTTGATGATCTGGTGGAAGCGCAGGTCGAGTTCGGCGTCTTCTTCTGTGCGCTCGGCACCCGGTGCGTCGGGCGTCGTCGACATGGCGTCGAGGCACTGCTGCAGAGCATCCAGTTCCCCCTCGGTGATGCGCACGCAGGCGAGGCTCGCCGCCTCGGCCTCGACGATGCGGCGCAGGGTGAGCAGGTCGAGCAGGGTCGCGATCGGCGAGATCTCGATCATGAACGCCATGCTGTCGAGCAGCGACGCCGGCGCGAGGTCGCGTACGAAGGCGCCGGAGCCGCGCTTGATCTCGATGACGCTCGACTGGGCGAGTGCGCCGAGAGCCTCGCGGATCGTGTTCCGCGAGACCTTCATCTCGGCGGCCAGCTGGCGCTCGGGGGGCAGCCGGTCGCCGCTCTTCAGCCCGCGCTCGGTGATCATCGCCTTGATCCCGGCGACGACGAGCGTCACGGCCGAGCCGGTGTCGAGATTGACTGGATCGGCCATCGCCGCACCTCCTTCTGCCCCGCCGGCCGGCCTCGCGCTGCCTGCGGTCGACGCCAGCTTAGCCGCGCGGGCGGCGGGTGCCGGGCAGCGGGCTCTGGCTGCCCGACACCCGGCACCCGGCTACCCCCTACCGGCTACCGGCTACCGGCCGAGCCACCCGCCGTCGACGGCGAGGATCGTGCCCGACACGTAGGCCGCAGCGGGGCTGGCAAGGAAGACGGCCGCCCCGGCGATGTCGGCCGCCTCACCCCAGCGCCCCGCGGGGATGCGGGCGAGGATGTCGCGGGAGCGCTGCGGGTCGTCGCGGAGCGCCGTGGTGTTGTCGGTGGCGATGTAGCCGGGAGCGATGGCGTTCACGGTGACTCCCGAGGCGGTCCATTCGTTCGCCAGTGCACGGGTGAGGCCCGCGATCCCCGACTTCGCCGCGGCGTAGCCCGGCACCGTGATGCCGCCCTGGAAGCTCAGCAGGGAAGCGATGAAGACGATGCGCCCGCTGCCGCGCTGCAGCATCTGCGCGCCGACCTGCTGGGTCAGCACGAACTGGCTGCTCAGGTCGATCTCGAGGATGCGGTCCCACTCCGAGAGTGGATGCTCGGCTGCCGGCGAGCGCGAGATGTCCCCCGCGGCGTTCACCAGGATGTCAATGGGGCGTTCGGTGATCGTGCCGGCGAACCGGGCCACGGCCTCGCGGTCGGAGAAGTCGACCGAGTACCCCTCGAAGCTCCGGCCGAGCGCCGTCACGGCCGCTCCGACCGCGCTGCCCTCCGTCTCGAGGTGGGCGCTGACGCCGATGATGTCGGCACCCGCGCGGGCGAGCTCCTCGGCGATCGCCCGGCCGATGCCCCGCCGGGCGCCGGTGACGAGGGCCCGCTGGCCGCTGAGGTCGATGGTGATGCTCATGCGCCGGCCTCGGCGTTCTCTGCGTTCTCTGCGTCGTCTGCGTTCTCGGCGGAGGACACGTCGACGAGCAGCTTCATGCCCGTGCCGCCGGCGAGCGCCTCGAAAGCACTCGCGACGTCGGCGAGTTCGAAGACCTGCGTGATCAGCAGCCCGGTCGGGATCTCGCCCGCGGTCAGCAGCTCGAGCGCGCGTTCGAAGTCGGTGCGCTGGTAGACGCGGGCGCCGAGGATGCGGAGTTCGCGCCAGAAGACCCTGTGCAGGTCGAGCGGGCGGGGCTGCGGGTGGATCGCCACGATGACCACGGTGCCGCGCACCTTGGCGTAGGAGGTGGCGGTCGCCGCGCCAGCGGCCGAGCCCGAGACCTCGAAGACCACGTCGGCACCGGCGCCGCCGGTCTTCGCGGTGATCTCCTCGACGAGGTCGGAACGCGCAGCGTCGAGGGTGTCGAAGCCGAGCTCCTCGACCTGGCGCCGGCGCTCCGCGTCGAGCTCGATGACGGTGACGTGGGCACCCTCGGTGCGGGCGACGAGCGAGATCAGCGTGCCGATCGGGCCGGCACCGATCACGACGACGCTGTCGCCGGCTCCGAGACCCGACCGGCGCACGTCGTGCACGGCCACGGCGACGGGCTCGGTGAGTGCGGCATCCTGCAGCCCGAGGCCGGCGGGGAGGGGGATGACGGCGCCGGCGGGCACATTCCAGCGCTGCTGCAGCGCGCCGGAGGTGTCGACGCCGATGAAGTCGAGGTTCTGGCAGATGTGCGTGTTGCCGGCGAGGCAGGCGGGGCAGGTGCCGTCCCACGAGAGGGGCATCACGGTCACTTGGTCACCGACAGCGACGTCGGAGACGCCGGAACCGAGCGCGACCACGACTCCCGACATCTCGTGGCCAAGAACCGCCGGGGCGGAGACGCGACCGGCCATGTCTCCGTGATAGACGTGCAGGTCGGTGCCGCAGAGCCCGACGAAGGCGACAGCGATCTGCACCTCGCCCTCTGCCGGCGGAACGGGCCGGTACTCGGTGGTGGCGACGGTGCGGGGGCCTTCGTAGGTGGCGGACAGCACGGGGGTACTCCTTCTCGATGGGGCCAGAACGGCTGGCGGGGCCGGGGCCGCCAGAGCCCGGCGCTGCTTCGCACCCGTGGCCTGACCGCTTTCGACCCAGAACCGACTTTATCCCCGCCCGGGGAGGCAAGGCAAGGTTTTGGCCCAACCAATCTGTATCAGCTAGAGATGTCCTTGCGCTGGAACCACCACGCCGCTGCCGCGCCGAACACGAGCGCCCAGAGAAGACCGGAGAGCACGGCGGCGGCAACGGGGGCAAGATCGGTCGGGGCGGTGAGGAACTGGCTGAACGCCGTCGAATAGTGGGTGGGCAGCACGACCCGGAGGTCTCCGAGCGTCGGAATCGAGTCGAGCAGCCGCGACAGGATCGACACCAGCACCACTCCCCCTGCGGCGGCGAGCGGCGAGTTCGACACGACCGTGAGCAGCGTGCCGAGTCCTGCCGCCCAGAGCAGAACAGCGGCTCCGGTCGCGGTCGCGAGGCCGAGCCTGCCGAGCGAGTCGGCAAGACCGAGCACCGGGCCGCCGGGCACGTGGATGCCGCCCGGCCCGTAGGAGAGCACCCCGACGACGAGCGCGACGAGGGTGAGCGCCACCAGCCCGACGACGAGCAGCGTCGAGGCGACGGCGACCTTGACCGCCAGCAGGCGGAGCCGCGGCACCGGGATGGTCAGCAGGTACTTCAGCGTCGACCGCGACGCTTCGCCGGCGATCATGTCTCCGTACAGCAGGGCGGCGATCAGCGTCATCAGGAAGCCCTGGGTGAGCTGCAGCACGAAAGCGGTGAAGGTGCCGCCACTCGCCTGCGCGAGGGCGACGAGAGCGGATGCCGTTCCCCCGCTCGACGCGGCGCTGCTGTTCGTGGGCGGTGCGCCGCCGATGAGCAGGGCGACCCGCACGATGACGGGCAGCAGCACGAGGATGAGCAGCACGATGCGCACCCGCCACTGGCTGAGCTGGCGGGCGAGCTCGACCCGGAACGGCATCGCACCGCGACCCCGACGCGCTGCGGCGGCATCCGGTGCCCCAGAGGCATCCGGTGCCCCAGCATCCGGTGCCCCGGGGGCCCGCCCGTCGCTCCGGATGCTCATGCCGACGGCTCCGTCGCGCCGATGAGAGAGAGGAACGCCGTCTCGAGCCGGCCCCCGCCGGCGACCTCATCGACCGCACCGCTGGCGACCACTCTGCCGTGCGACATCACCACGACGTGGGTGCAGGTGAGCTCCACCTCGCCGAGCAGATGCGAAGACACGATCACGGTGCGGCCTCCTTCGGCGTAGCGTCGCAGCACTCCCCGCAGTGCGGTGATCTGCGGCGGGTCGAGCCCGTTCGTCGGCTCGTCGAGAATGAGCAGGTCGGGCATCCCGAGCATCGCCTGGGCGATCGCCAGGCGCTGCCTCATGCCCTGGCTGTAGCCGCGCACCGGCTTCGCGATCGCGCCGCCCAGGTCGGCGACCGCGAGGGCCTCGTCGAAGCGGGCCTCGGCGCGCGGCCTGCCCGTCGCCGCCCAGTACAGCTCGAGATTGCGGCGACCGGAGAGGTGCGGCAGAAACCCGGGGCCCTCGATGAAGCAGCCGACGCGGGCGAGCACAGGGGAACCCGGGGCGATCGGCACGCCGAAGGCGAAAGCGATGCCGGTGTCGGGCCGGAGCAGCCCCGTCACCATGCGGAGCGTGGTGGTCTTGCCGGCCCCGTTCTCGCCGAGAAGGCCGAGCACCTGGCCGCGTTCGACCGTGAACGAGACGTCGTCGACCGCCAGGAACCCCGAGCGGAAGCGCTTCGTCAGCCCCTCGATCTGCAGGGCGGGTGTGGGCGTGCGTGTGGATGCCTCGCCCGTGGGCACCGCCGGTGTGTCGAGCGAGGGCAGCTCACGCTCGCCCCGCGCCCGGCGCCGGCGAGCCACGACCATCCCCCCGACCACCAGCAGCACGGCGGCCAGGAGTGTCGCCGCGATGCCGAGGAGCACGCCGGGCTGCGGTTGCCCCTCGCTGCTGTCGACCGCAGCGGGCGCGACCGTCGGCAGGCTGATCGGGCCGGCCACGGCAACCGTGTAGGCCGCCGGCTCTGTCGCACCCGAGAACTGCGAGTCGGTCGTGCGCAGGGTCAGCACGAGGTGGTCTCCGGCGGCGAAGCTGTAGGCGGTGGCGGGCAGAGTGACCTCGACGGTGGCTCCGTCGGCGGGCAGCACGAGCCGGAGGGGCGCGACCCCGCCGGGCAGCGCGCGCACCGTGTCGCCGCTCTGCACCGCCAGCTGCGCATAGAGCAGCGCCTCACCCGCAGCCGTCGTGGGCACCGCCGGCGCGATGCGGAGCGGCACGGTGGCCGCGCCCGCCAGCACCACGGGTGCCGCGAGCGCCGGCGAGACGAAGCGCGCCCGCTCGGCCGGCGGATCGGCGGCTCCGAGCAGAGCGGAGGCCGCGAGCCCTGCTGCGCTGCTGGTGTCGAGCCCCGGGATGCCGGTCACCGAGGCCGGTTCGCCGCCCGGCGGGTTGACGACGGTGGTCTCCGGCCCCGCCAGCGTGATCTGCTGCCGGGCATCCGCCCCGCCCAGGCCCGGATAGGCGGCGGCCGTGAAGGTCTGAGCGAACGTCGTGGCGCTCGGCGGCACCGCGTAGCTGAACGTCGACGGAACGGGGAGGTCTGCCGCGAGGTGGTCGGCGAGCCACGATTCGATGATCGTGTCGGTACCCCCGATGCCTCCCCCATCGTGACCGCCGTTGAACCAGCGCACCTGCACCGGGGCGCCGGCCGCCGCGAGCTGGCGGGCGTTCGCGTCGGCCTGGTCGAGGCCGAACAGGTTGTCTTGGATGCCCTGCAGCAGCAGGGTCGGGGCGCGCATGCCCGACAGAACCGTGGCGGGCGACGAGCGGGCCAGCAGCGCGAGGTCGGCTGCGCTCGGCTGGGCGCCGGAGATCAGGCCCTGGTAGAGCGCGCAGAACGCCGGCGTGAACCGGCCGCACGGGTTCGCGGGTGCTCCGTCAGCCGCGGGCGCGATTCCGGCCCCGTAGAGGCGGGCGGCCCAGCCCGCCTTGAAGTCGCGGAGGGCGGTCGCGGAGCCGGCGCCGGTCGCGGACGCGGTCGCGGTCGCGGTCGCGGAGCCGCCGGTCGCGGGCGCGGTCGTCGCCTGGTCGCCCAGCACGGTGGCCGCCGACGTGGGCACGAGTGCCTGGGCGAGGTCGTTCCAGGTGATGGCGGCGACGACGGTGTCGACGCGGGGGTCTGTCGCTCCGAGCATCAGCGCGAGGGCGCCGCCGTACGATCCGCCGACCACGCCGACGACGGGGTCGTCACCGTCGGTCTTCTGCACGGTCGGCTCACCGGCCAGAACGTCGACGAGGGCCCGGGCATCCGGAACCTCACCGTCGAGGGAGTCGAGACCGATCGACCCGCCGGACTGTCCGAACCCGCGGGCGGTGTAGGCGAGCACCACATAGCCGTCAGCCTGCAGTTCGCGGGCCTCGGGGGCGAGGTCGGTCTTGGTCTGGCCGAAGCCGTGAGCCAGCAGTACGGCCGGCGCCGGGGTGGTGGCGGGGGTGTAGAGGTCGACATCGAGCGGGATGCTCGCGCTGCTGCCGGGCGATTCGGGCACCTGCACGAAGAACGAGCGTACGCCGCCGCCGTCGCCGGTGGTGGCGGGGGTCGCGGTCGCGTCTCCGCCGGCCGGGGTCGCGTCGCCGCTGGCCGGGGTCGCGGGTCCGTTCGAGGCGGTCGAGGCCGTGGCGGCGGGGGTCGCAGCACCGCTGGCGGGAACTGCGGTCGCGCCCGCCGTCACGGCGAAGATCGAGGCCGCGAGCGCCACCGCGGCCAGCCGGGTGGCCCACGGCATCCGACGCCGCCTAAGCACCGGCACCGCTCGCCGCAGGGCCGCTCTCCGCGCCGGCAGCGCTCCCCGCGGGGTCGCCGGCAGCGGCGGCGGCGCTCGCAGCCGGGCCGCCCGCAGCGCGGGCACGGGCGGCGGCGTCCGCCCGCTGCGCCTCCTCGTAGAGGCTGTCGAAAGACGCCTTAGGGTCGCGCACCAGCGCTGCGCTCACGGCGGCATGCAGCCGCACGCCGCTGCGGTCATCCGTTCGACGAGCCTCGAGCAGGGGCAGCGTCACCTCGCCGAGCACGGCCAGGGCCCGGCTGAGGCTCTGGCGGGTCTCCCGCGAGCCGCGGCCCAGCTGGCTGACCAGTTCGGCGGCGAGCCCCGCCTCCTGCCCTGCTGGCACGAGGCCAGCCGCGGTGCGCCACGCACTGCGGGCGACGCTGTCGTCGGGGTCGCGCAGCAGCTCTGTGCTGATGGCCGACCACCCCCGGGGGTCGCCGATCTTCGACAGGGTGTGCAGGGCCTGGCTGCGCGCCTGCGGCACGTCGGAACCGACCTCGTAGACCAGCCGGGGCACCGTGCGCGCGGCGGGATGCCGCAGCAGCGCCCAGGTGAGCATGTCGCGCACGAAGAAATCGGGCTCGACGGCGCATCGCTGAACCAGCACCTCGACGAAGGCCGGGTCGGGGCGGGTGCCCGCGGCGAGCGCGCTCTGCAGCCGATCCGACGACGACGCGGTCTGCAGCGCCCGCCTCAACCTGTCGGCGGGGCCGGTGGAGTCGGTCGGGGTCATACCCTCCAGTTAATACCGTTCGGCGGGACTCGGAGCCCCTATCGACGAACCGGTTGGGCGTATCTGCTGAGGATCTGCGAGAGACCCGCCCCCTCGTCGGGACCGAGGTCGCCGAGCGCGCGGTTCTCGACCGCCAGGATGTGCGCATCCACGATCTGCGACGCTGTCGCCGCGTCGCCGCGTTTCAGCGCCTCGACCAGCCGGATGTGTTCGTCGAGACTGTCGTTCTGGGGATGCGCCTGGCCGTGCACCGCGAGGATGAGCGTGGTGCGGCCCACCACCTCGAAGACGTACCGGCGCAGCAGGGAGTTGCCGGCCATGTCGGCGAGCAGGATGTGGAACTCGGCGCCGAGGCGCACGGAGAGCTTCTGGTTGCCCTCGTCTGAGGCGGTGCGTTCCGCCGCGATGTGGGCTTCGAGGGCGGCCTGGCTGTCGGCATTCCACCGCTCGGCCACCTGGCGGGCGACCTCGCGTTCGAGGGCGCGGCGCAGTTCAAACGCCTCGCGGGCATCGGCGGTCGTCGGCTGCGCCACGGTCGCCGACTTGGTCTTGCCGATCTCCACGAGACCTTCGAGAGCCAGCTGTGCGAGCGCGGCCCGCACGAGCGTGCGACTGACGCCGAAGTGCTGGCCGAGATCCTCCTCCGGCAGCTTGACCCCGGGTTTCAGGGCGTTCTCCATGATGGCCTCGCGCAGGGCCGAGTAGGCGGTCGCGCCGCGATTCGGTCGCGAGCCACTGTCGGAGGTGTGTGCGTCGGTCACAGCGGCAGTCTACCGAGCGGGGTCCCCAGCGGCGCCGAATTGTGTTCGTAACGTATGCGAAACACAGACTTTACGTATACCAAACACCTGTTTGTCGCATACTTGACCCATGGCATCCGAGACACAGACCCTGACCGAACGGGTCACCCTCCACCTCAACCAGCAGCAGCGCCAGCTCCTCGCACGGAGTGTCGAGGCCGGCGAAGCACCGACCCTCGCGGCGTTGGTCGAGCGCGCCGTGAACGAGACGGCGTCAGGGGCGCTCTCCACCTTCCCCGTTCCCGCGGTCTCTGGGCGGCCCCTCCGCTGGCGCGACGACATCGAACCCGCCGACCGCACGCACCGCGAACTGCTGGAGGAGTTCGTGCTGCAGCCGGGCACCGGCAGAGCCATCGAGATGAAGGCGGGAGAGATCCTCCGCATCGAGCAGATCGACGGGGCGCAGTGTGTCGACTTCAACTGCTTCAACCTGCACGACTACCGCGAGTTCTTCCACACCGGCCGCACGCGCACGCTGCACGGCATCAACCCGGGCGCGGGCGACTTCCTCTGGTCGTCACCGCCCCGCGAACGGGCGATGATGTTCCTGCTCGACGACACCGCGCACTGCAACGACGTCGTCTTTCCGCGCTGCAGCGCGAACCTCTACGAGTCGGCCTACGGCTACGCCTCGCACACGAACTGCGCCGACATCCAGGCCGAGGCGCAGCGGGAGTACGGCCTCACTCCCGACGATGTGCACGACTCGTTCAACTTCTTCATGAACACAGCGATCGTGAACGGGCTGCCGGTGATCGACCGGCAGAGTTCTGTCACGGGCGACTCCGTCGAACTGCTGGCGGTGATGGATGTGCTGGCGGTTCCGAACGTCTGCGGCGCCGACATCATGAAGACCAGCAACTTCTCGATCAAGCCGGTGAAGATAGAGCGGCTGCGGGCATCCGACGCCGACCTCGACCGTGTGCCCGCGCTCACCGCCTACGACACCCAGCGCACCGTGGCGCAGTTCCGCCAGCCGATCATCCGCTCACAGCGCGAACTGACCCGCGATCCCGACTACGTGCCCCGGTTCACGAACGCGCCGATCGTCTACGACGCCGTCGAGGTGGAGGTGGATGCTGCAACCTCCGGCCTGCTCTCGGAGCTGTGGCGGCGCGAGCTCTACAGCGACAGGGGCGACGCGCTCCGCGATGTCGTGTTCGCGTGGTGGGCGGCGACGCACACTCCATGAGCGTCGACATCGATTTCAGCGAGCTCGGCGAGTACGAGCGCTACAAACTCATGGCGAGCCTGATCGTGCCGCGGCCGATCGCCTTCGTCACGACGGTCGACGCCGCGGGGGTCACCAATGCCGCCCCGTTCAGCATGTTCTGCATGCTCGGCGAAGAGCCGCCGCTGTTGCTGGTCAGCCTGAACAGGGCCGCGGGCGGCGGCCAGAAGGACACCGCCCGAAACATCGACCTGAACGGCGAGTTCGTCGTGCACATGGTCGATGAAGACCTGGCCGAGGCGGCCGATCGCAGCAGCGCATCGCTGCCCTACGGCACGAGCGAACTCGAGGCGCACGGGCTCAGCACCATCGCCTCGTCGCTCGTCGCCCCTCCGACGATCGTCTCGGCACCCGTCGCTTTCGAGTGCGTTCTGCACGAGAAGCTCGAGACGACCAGCCGCGAGATCTTCATCGGCCGCATCGTCTCGCTGCACACCCGGGGCGACCTGATCGACACCGACACCTGGCGCGTGCGCCTCACCGACTACGCTCCCGTGGCGCGTTTCGGCGCGAGCTTCTACACGACCACGCGCGACAGGTTCTCCCTGCCGCGCGACGGAACGCAGCCCGCCGCGCGCACGACGACGATCGATGAGCTCTGACCCCTGTTCCCACCCCGCCCCATCAAGAAGGAGCCCCACCATGCCCACCACCCGCTCTCGGCTGCTGCGTGCATCCGCCGCAACCGCCGTTCTGCTCACCTCCGCCGCGCTGCTCAGCGCCTGCTCCACGGCCGGCGCCTCGGCCGACGGTGCGGCACCGGTCTCCGACGCACCGATCGGTGCCGTCGACCTCTCGGGTGTCTGCCCCGCGAACATCGTCATCCAGACCGACTGGAACCCCGAAGCGGAGCAGGGCGATCTCTACCAGCTGATCGGGCCGAACCCGGTCATCGACTCGGGCAAGAAGGCGGTCTCCGGGCCTCTCTACGCGTCGGGCGCCTACACCGGGGTGAACGTCGAAGTGCGCTCGGGTGGGCCGGCGATCGGCTTTCAGACGGTCACCAGCCAGCAGTACGCCGACCCGACGATCACCCTCGGCTACGCGAACACCGACGAGGCCGTGCAGCTCTCGGCCGACCAGCCGGTGACCGCCGTGTTCGCGCCGTTCGAGGTGGGGCCGCAGATCATCATGTGGGACCCGGCGACCTACCCGAACGTCAAGACGATCGCCGACCTCGGAAAGACCGACGCCGTCGTACGCTACTTCGGCGGCGCCACGTACATGGACTATCTCACCGGCAGCGGCATCCTGAAGACGGCGAACGTCGACGGCAGTTACGACGGCACACCGGCGAACTTCGTTGCCGCGGGCGGAAAGGATGCCCAGCAGGGCTTTGCGACCGTCGAGCCGTACGTCTACCAGAACGAGGTGCCCGCCTGGGGAAAGCCGGTCGCCTTCCAGCTGATCAACGACGCCGGCTACCCCATCTACGCGTCGGCGCTCTCAGTGCGCACGGGTGACCTCGAGAAGATGTCGCCGTGCCTCACCAAGCTGGTGCCGATTCTGCAGCAGGCGACCGTCGACTACTACACCGACCCCGCGGCGACCGACGACCTGATCGTGAAGGCGGTCTCGGAGTTCAACAACGGCTGGGTCTACAGCGCCGGTGTCGCCGCCTACTCGGCCAAGGCGCAGGTCGACCTGGGCCTGGTGGCGAACGGCCCCGACAGCACGGTCGGCAACTTCGACCTCGACCGGGTGCAGAAGATCATCGACATCGCGACGCCGCTCTTCGCCGCGCAGGGCAAGACGGTTGCCACCGACCTCGCCCCGGCGACGATCGCCACCAACGAGTTCATCGACCCGTCGATCGGCTTCTGAGCCGCGCCCGCTCCTTGATCGCCGCGACCACCTCGGTCTTGGCATCGGAGTAGGCGTTCATGTCGCTCCACGGCCTGCTGAGCAGGGCCCTCTTCGTGTTCTCGTAGAGGGCCCTGTCTGCGGCATCGGAGCGGAGGTGGTCCCTGAACAGCAGGTACTCACCGACCGCGGGGTCGCCCCGTTCGAGAATGTGCACGTGCACGTCGCGGGTGGGGGTGCGCACGAGGCGATGCCCCGGCTCCCGCACCCTCAGCTCGTAGCCGGCGGCCAGCAACGCGTCGAGGTAGTCCTCCTCGGCGGTGATGTCGGGCACCGTGACGACGATGTCGACGATGGGCTTGGCGGCGAGCCCGACCACGGAGGTCGAGCCGATGTGCTCGATGCCCACCGCCTCCGCCTCCAGCGGCGAATGCTCGGCGAGCGCCGCCCGGATGCGCCGCTCGTGATCGAGGTAGAGCTCCGCCCAGCGCGCGTCGGAGGGCTGGAGCGTGACGGTGAGCGGCTCGGCTCCTCCGACGATCTCGACGGTGGTGACGTCTGCGCGACGCGGGGGCGGCGTGGGCGGTGACGGCGGTGACGCCGGCGGTAGCGGCGGTGTGCGATCGGGCACGGTGACTCCTTTCGACCACCGATCACGGTACTCGCCCTTCCGCGTGAACCCTCCGGCAGCCTCCGGCACCACCCCTCCCGCCGGCGGCCGAGTGGTCGTATTCTGGGCGCGCATTCGTCGAAAGGGCACCATGCGCATCCGTCATCCACTCGCACTGCTGGCCATCATCGCGAGTGCCGCAGCCGCAACCGGCTGCTCGGCCGCCCTGCCGTCTGCGGCGGCCGCGGCCGATGTCGCCTCCCGGTTCTCCGCGGCGATCGCCACCGAAGACGGGGCGGCAGCGTGCGGCCTGCTCGCCCCCGGCGCACTCCACACCGTCGAAGAGGCCACGGGCGCCAGCTGCCCGACGGGCATCCTGTCGCTCGATCTTCCCAGTGGCGGGCCGGCGGTGGGCGACGAAGCGTATGGGCGGGCGGCCGTCGTGCGGCTGGAGAACGACACCGTCTTCCTGACCATAGCCGGCGGGCAGTGGGCGGTTCGCGCTGCGGGCTGCACTCCGAACGGCGACGCCCCCTACGACTGCACTGTGACGGGGGACTGAGATGCGCACCCTGTTCGGCACGTACCTCGGGCTCATCGCGCTCGGGCTGGTCTTCATCTTCACGATGGGGCTGCTGCACCGATGAGCGCCTTCCAGCGCGCGAGCGCCTCCCAGCGCGTGAGGGCCTTCAAGCGCCTGAGGGCCTTCCTGCGCGACAACGGCCTGAGCACCGCGTTCCTGCTGCTCTTCCTCGGGGCGCTGGCCGCCCAGTCGTTCGCCGGCCACGCCACCTTCAACGACACCCAGGTCAGCGACGGCCTCGAACAGATCGGGTACCTGCAGTACGTCACCTCGTCGAGCTTCGCGGCCGACGTCGCCGAGAACTGGCAGTCCGAATACCTCCAGTTCTTCCTCTACATCGCCGTCACCGTCTGGCTGGTGCAGCGCGGCTCGCCCGAGTCGAAGAAACCCGGTGAGGAGGGCCCGGGATCGGATGCCGACCAGAACATCCACGCGTCGGCCACGCCCTCCTCGCCGAGGTGGGCCGCGGCAGACGGGTTGCGCCAGACGCTCTTCTCGAACTCGCTGCTGATCGTCATGGGCAGCATCTTCGTGCTCTCCTGGCTCGCCCAGTCCGTCGCCGGAGTCGTCGCATTCGACGAGCAGCAGCTGAACAGCTACCAGGCAGCGGTGAGCTGGGCCGAGTACCTCATCGAGCCCGACTTCTGGAACCGCACGCTGCAGAACTGGCAGTCGGAGTTCCTGGCCGTCGGCAGCATGGTCATCCTCTCGGTGTTCCTCCGTCAGCGCGGATCCCCCGAGTCGAAGCCGGTCGGGGCGCCCCACGACGACGCCCGTTAGCGAACCCACCCACGAAAGTCACCCCCTGCCCGGCGCCGTCTTTGGTGCCTACCGTGGCTGCTGTGTCGGGGCGGGTCGTACCGCGGCCGTTCGTCAGGCACACTCCACCACCGACGAGAAGGAGAGTGACGTGTACTTCCACAAGCAGGAATTACAGTACAACGCGACCCCGGCGAAGCCCGATGCCGTGTACGCCCGCAAGATGCAGGAGATTCTGGGCGGCCAGTACGGCGAGATCACCGTCGCCATGCAGTACGGTTTCCAGGCGTTCAACGCCCACATCCCGGGCAAGTACCGTGACCTCCTCTACGGCATCGGCGCCGAGGAGATCGGTCACGTCGAGATGATCGCCACGATGATCGCCCAGCTTCTGGAGAAGGCCCCGCAGGGCATCTCCGACGACGCCATCCAGGATGACCCCGCCGTCGCGGCGGTCGTCGGCGGCATGGATGTGCAGCACGCCATCGTCGCGGGTGCAGGCGCCCGGCCGGTCGACAGCAACGGAAACCCGTGGCAGGGCTCCTACATCACGGCGAGCGGCAACCTGCTCGCCGACTTCGTCGCCAACGCGAACGCCGAGATGCAGGGGCGGCTGCAGGTCGCCCGCATCCTGCACCAGACCGACGACGCCGGCGTGCGTGACATGCTCGGCTTTCTGACCGCCCGTGACACGGCGCACCAGAACCAGTGGATCGCTGCGGCGCAGGAACTCCGCGAAGAGGGCTACGAAGACATCCCCGTGCCGAACAAGCTGCCCCGCGAGAAGGAGTTCGAGCCCGTGGAGTACCAGTTCATCAACTTCTCCGACGGCGCGCAGGCCGGCGAGGGGGCCTGGGCGAACGGGCCGACGCCCGACGGTCGCGGCACGTTCAGCTACGTCGAGACTCCGGATGCCGGAGTACCGATGCCGCCGCCCACCATCCCCGACCCGCGGTACTTCGGCACGACGCCGCTGCCGAACGCGGCCGAGGTGAAGCAGGCCGCGAAGAAGGACCGCAAACACCAGGAGTAGACCGGCACGGGGTGCCGGCGCTGCACGCCGGTGTCGGCATCCAGCACCCGCCACCAGGAATGAAGAAGGCCCCGAGACGGCGAGATCTCGGGGCCTTCGTAGCGGGAGCGGGACTTGAACCCGCGACACCACGATTATGAGCCGTGTGCTCTAACCACCTGAGCTACCCCGCCAAACCCCGGCCTCTGACGAACCGGGGTGGAGCCCCCTGTGGGAATCGGACCCACTACCTCTTCCTTACCAAGGAAGTGCTCTACCAATGAGCTAAGGGGGCGCGCAACAGCGCCCGAGGGGCGGCTTTTGGCACCGTAAGAGAATAGCATCACCCAGCGCCGGAAAAAGACCGGGCCGACCCCATTAGGGTTTTAGCATGACAACCGAGCTGAATCCCGACATCGGCGAGCCCACAGAAACAGTGACGCTGGGGTCGGTCGACCCCCAGACCCTGGTGGCGACAGGTTCCGAATGGTGGCGCTCCGCCGTCATCTACCAGATCTACCCGCGCTCGTTCGCCGACTCCGACGGAGACGGGCTGGGCGACCTCGCCGGCATCACCGGGCGGCTGCCCGCCCTGAAAGAACTGGGCGTCGACGCCATCTGGCTCTCGCCCTTCTTCACCTCCCCGCAGCACGACGCCGGGTACGACGTGGCCGACTACTGCAACGTCGACCCGCGCTTCGGCACGCTCGCCGACTTCGACACCCTGCTCGAAGCGAGCCACGCCGAAGGCATCCGCGTGATCGTCGACCTCGTTCCGAACCACACCTCGTGGGACCACGAATGGTTCAAGGCCGCCCTCGCCTCGCCCGAGGGCAGCGAGGAACGCGACCGCTATATGTTCCGCGACGGCCTGGGCCCGAACGGCGACACTCCCCCGAACAACTGGGAGTCGGTGTTCGGCGGCCCGATGTGGAGCCGCATCACCAACCCCGACGGCACGCCCGGTCAGTGGTACCTGCACATCTTCGACATCTCGCAGCCCGACCTGAACTGGGAGAACGAGTGGGTGCGCGCCCAGTTCCGTGACATCCTGCGGTTCTGGCTCGACCGCGGCGTCGACGGTTTCCGGGTGGATGTCGCGCACGGCCTCATCAAGGAGGCCGGCCTGCCCGACTACACGCCGCCCGCAGAGGCCGGCAGCATGGGTGGGGGCGCGATCCCGCTCGAGGTCGAACCCGAAGACGTCGACGACATCCCCACCCCGCCCTACTGGGCACAGGACGGTGTGCACGAGATCTACCGCGACTGGAACGCCGTGCTCAGCGAGTACGAGGGCGAACGCGTGCTCTGCGCAGAGGCCTGGGTCGAGCCGCTGAACAAGCTGGCCCGCTGGGTGCGCCCCGACGAGATGCACCAGGCGTTCAACTTCACCTACCTCTCGGCGAACTGGTCGGCCGACGAGCTGCGGCTCGTCATCGACACCTCCATCGCCTCGTTCGCGACCGTCGGCGCGCCGAGCACCTGGGTGCTCTCGAACCACGACGTCATCCGGCACGCCACGCGGCTCTCGCTCGGCCCGGGCCACCTGCAGGGCGACGGCATCGGCCCGCGTGACGAAGACCGGCCCGACCCGGTCGCCGGCGTGCGCCGTGCGCGTGCCGCCTCTGCCGTGATGCTGGCACTGCCCGGCAGCGCGTACATCTACCAGGGCGAGGAGCTCGGCCTGCCCGAGTCGATCGACCTGCCCGACGCCGCCCGGCAGGATCCGACCTGGTTCCGCACGCACGGCGAGCGCTACGGGCGAGATGGATGCCGCGTGCCGATCCCGTGGGAGGCCGGCGCGCCGAGCTACGGCTTCGGCCCGGGCTCGGCGGCCTGGCTGCCGCAGCCCGAGGGCTGGGACATGTACGCTCGCGACTCGCAGAGCGGGGTTCCCGGCTCGACGCTGGAGCTCTACAAGCTCGCCCTCGCCCTGCGCGGGGAGCACGACCTGGGCTTTGGCCGGCTCGGCTGGCTCGACGACCTCGGGTTCGGCAGCGACGTGCTCGCGTTCACGAACCAGGGCATCACCGTCATCGCGAACACGGGCACGACACCCGTCGAACTGCCGCTCGAGGAGCTCGGCGAGCTGCTGCTCGCGAGCGACCCGGTCACCGAGGCCGTGCTGCCCCCCGACACCACGGTCTGGCCGCGCGCCTCGAGCCGCTGCTGGCCACCC